>DATEGT010000096.1:0-5672 GCA_035280025.1 Burkholderiales bacterium
TTCGAGCGCGCCAAGGACAAGATCATCATGGGCGCCGAGCGCCGCTCGATGGTCATGCCCGAGGAGGAGCGCAGGAACACGGCGTATCACGAATCCGGCCACGCGCTGGTGGCGAAGATGCTGCCCAAGACCGACCCCGTGCACAAGGTCACCATCATCCCGCGCGGGCGCGCGCTGGGCGTGACCATGCAGCTTCCCGAGCAGGACCGCTACAGCATGGACCGGGAGCGCCTGCTCTCGACGATCGCGGTGCTCTTCGGCGGCCGCATCGCCGAGGAAGTGTTCATGGGGCAGATGACCACCGGCGCCTCGAACGACTTCGAGCGCGCCACCACCATCGCGCGCAGCATGGTGACGCAGTGGGGCATGTCCGACGAGATGGGGACGATGGTCTACGGCGAGAACGAGGGCGAGGTGTTCCTCGGCCGCTCGATCACGACGCACAAGAACGTGTCCGAGGCGACGCTGCAGAAGGTCGACCAGGAGATCCGCAAGATCATCGACCAGCAGTTCTCGCTCGCGAAGAAGCTCATTGTCGACAACCGCGAGAAGGTCGAGGCGATGGCGAAGGCGCTGATGGAATGGGAAACCATCGACGCCGACCAGATCAACGACATCATGGCCGGCAAGCCTCCGCGTCCGCCCAAGCCGACCCAGGCGCCGCAGCAGCCGCCGCAGACCGGCGCGCCCGGCGCGCCCGAGCCCGCTCCCGCGGCCTAGGCCATCCTCGAGCCTCCGTCCACGCTTCGCTGCGGCCGCTTCCGGCTCGACCTGTCGCGCCCGCTCGTGATGGGCGTGGTCAACGTCACGCCCGACTCGTTCTCCGACGGCGGGCGCTTTCTCGAGCCCGGGGCCGCGATCGCGCGAGCCGAGGCGCTGATCGGCGAGGGCGCCGACATCCTCGATGTCGGCGCCGAATCCAGCAGGCCGGGCGCGCGGGGAATCTCCGCGGACGAGGAGTTGTCGCGGCTCATGCCGGTGCTCGAGGGCCTGAGCGGCTGCGCGGTCCCGGTCTCGGTCGACACGGTCAAGCCCGAGGTGATGCGCGCCGCGCTGGGCGCTGGGGCCTCGATGATCAACGACATCGGCGCGCTGCGCTCGGACGGCGCACTCGAGGCCGTCGCCGCTTCCGACGCCGCGGTGTGCCTGATGCACATGCTGGGCGAGCCGCGCACCATGCAGCAGAGCCCGAGCTACCGCGACGTGGTCGCCGAGGTCGCCGCGTTCCTCGAGGAGCGCGTCGCGGCGGCGGGCGCGGCCGGGATCGTGCGCGAGCGCATCGCGATCGACCCGGGCTTCGGATTCGGCAAGAGCGTCGCGCACAACTTCGAGCTGCTGCGAAAGCTCGACCGGATCGCCGGCATCGGCCCGCCGGTGGTCGCCGGCTGGTCGCGCAAGTCGACCCTGGGGGCGATCACCGGCCGGGCGGCCGGCGACCGGCTCGCGGCGAGCCTCGCCGCGGCTTTGCTCGCGGTGCAGCGCGGGGCTAGAATCGTGCGCGTACACGACGTCGCCGCGACGCGCGACGCGCTCGCGGTGCTCGCGTCCTTCGACGGGAAACGCTAGCCCCATGGCAAGAAGATATTTCGGAACCGACGGCGTGCGCGGCCGGGTGGGCGAGGCGCCGATCACGCCGGAATTCGTGATGCGCCTCGGCTTCGCCGCGGGCGAGGTGCTGGTCCGGCGCTCCGCGCTGCCCCGCGGCGCGCACCCCGCGGTGCTGATCGGCAAGGACACGCGAATCTCGGGTTACATGCTCGAGGCCGCGCTCGAGGCGGGGTTCTCCGCGGCGGGCGTGGACGTGATGCTCACCGGGCCGCTGCCGACCCCCGCGATCGCCTACCTCACGCGCGCGCTGCGCCTGCAGGCGGGCGTCGTCATCAGCGCCTCGCACAATCCCTACGAGGACAACGGCATCAAGTTCTTCTCGGCCGACGGCAGCAAGCTGCCCGACGCGGTCGAGTCGGACATCGAGGAGCGGCTCGGCAGCGAGATCCGCTGCAAGGAATCGGCGAGCCTCGGCAAGGCGCGGCGCGTGGACGACGCCGCGGGCCGCTACATCGAGTTCTGCAAGAGCACCTTCCCCTCGGCGCTCGACCTGCGCGGGATGAGGCTGGTGATCGACTGCGCGCACGGCGCGACCTACCAGGTCGCCCCGCACGTGTTCCACGAGCTCGGCGCGGACGTCGAAACCATCGGCGCGCACCCCGACGGCTTCAACATCAACAGCAAGGCCGGCACGGTCCACCCCGACGGGCTCAGGAAGGCCGTGCTCGAGCACAAGGCCGATCTCGGGATCGCGCTCGACGGCGACGGCGACCGCGTGCTGATCTGCGACGGGGAGGGCAGGCTCTACGACGGCGACGAGCTGCTCTACGTCATCGCGCGGGAGCGCGCGCGGGACGGCGGCCTGAAGGGCGTCGCGGGAACGCTCATGACCAATCTCGCGCTCGAGCGCGAGCTGGAGAGGATGAACGTCGCCTTCGCACGCGCCAAGGTCGGGGACCGCTACGTGCTGGAGATGCTGCAGGAGAAATCGTGGCAGCTCGGCGGCGAGAACTCCGGCCACATCATCTGCCTCGACAAGCACACGACCGGCGACGGGATCGTCTCCGCGCTGCAGGTGCTCTCGGCGATCCGTGCGAGCGGCGCCACGCTGCCGGAGCTGTGCCGCGGCCTCACGCTCTATCCCCAAGAGCTGCTGAACGTCCGGGTTCCCACGGGCTTCGACTGGCGGAAGCAGCCCGCGATCGCGAAGGCGAAGGCCGACGCGGAGAAGGTCCTCGGCGCCGACGGGCGCGTGCTGCTGCGCCCGTCCGGGACCGAGCCGGTGCTGCGCGTCATGGTCGAGGGCAAGGACGACGCCGCAGTGAGGAGCCTCGCGAAGAAGATCGCCGAAGCGGTGCAGCAGGCGGCTTAGAAAAGCATCGGCAAGATCATGAATTTCCGCTAGAATCGCGGTCTTTCGGCGGGTCTTGCTCGATGCGCGCGCGGCTGGTCGCAGGCAACTGGAAGATGCACGGAAGCCTGAGCGCCAACGCGGGTCTGCTGGGCGCGCTCAAAGCGGGACTCGCGGATTCCGGCGGCGTGGCTCACGCGGTGTGCGTGCCGTTTCCGTACCTCGCGCAGGTGTCGGCCGCCCTCGCGGGCAGCGCCATCGCCTGGGGCGCGCAGAACCTGTCCGAGCACGACTCCGGTGCGTATACCGGAGAAGTCTCGGGCGCGATGCTCAGGGAGTTCGGCTGCCGCTACGCGATCGTCGGTCACTCCGAGCGGCGAGCGCTATACGGCGAGGACGACGTCCGCGTCACGGCGAAGTTCGCCGCGGCGCGGCGCGCCGGGCTCACGCCGATCCTGTGCGTGGGGGAGACGCTCGCCGAGCGCGAGCGCGGCGACACGGAGAAGGTGGTGGCGCGCCAGCTCGACGCGGTGGTCGGCGCGGCGGGGATCGCGGCGCTCGCCGGCGCGGTGCTCGCCTACGAGCCGGTGTGGGCGATCGGCACGGGAATGAACGCGACGCCGAAGCAGGCCCAGGAAGTGCATGCGTTCCTGCGCGCGCGCCTCGCGGCGCGCGACAAGGCCCTAGCGAATCTCACGATTCTCTACGGCGGCAGCGTCAAGGCGGCCAACGCGGAGGAGCTGTTCGCGATGCCCGACATCGACGGCGGCCTGATCGGCGGGGCGTCGCTCGCGGCCGCGGACTTCATCGCGATCTGCGCGGCGGCGCGCCGCTAGCGGGCCGCGCGAATATGAACTGAAAGGAAGGAACATGGATTTCTGGTTTACCGTGATTCTCGTCGTCGACGTGATCGTCGCACTGTGCATCATCGGGCTGGTTCTGCTCCAGCACGGCAAGGGCGCCGACGTGGGCGCCGCCTTCGGCAGCGGCGCCTCGGGAAGCCTCTTCGGCGCGAGCGGCTCGGCGAATTTTCTGTCGCGCACCACCGCCGTCCTCGCCGTCGTCTTTTTTCTCACGACTTTCGTGCTCGCCTACCTCGTGACGCACAAGCCGCGCGCGGCCGGGGGCGTGATGGACACGGTGAAGGAGCAGCCCAAGGTGCCGGAGGCTCCCGCCCCGGCCCCCGCGCCCGATCAGGGCAAGGCGCAGGACGCCGAGAAATCGAAAGCAAACGAGGTGCCGAAGTAGTAAAATCTCCGGGTTCAAAAGCCGCTCACGCCGACGTGGTGAAATTGGTAGACACGCCGTCTTGAGGGGGCGGTGGCGAAAGCCGTGAGAGTTCAAATCTCTCCGTCGGCACCAGACAAAGGGGACTTGGATCGGAGGCGGAGGACTTCCGGCCCAGGTCCTCTATTTTGAAAGATGCTGGAAAACTATTTCCCGGTCCTGCTGTT
Organism: Burkholderiales bacterium; assembly: GCA_035280025.1. GTDB lineage: Bacteria > Pseudomonadota > Gammaproteobacteria > Burkholderiales > SG8-39 > VBDM01. The sequence continues at coordinate 4,354 of DATEGT010000096.1, forward strand.
CATCGCGATAGCCCTCGTTTTCGGCGGCATCCTGATCGCCGCGGGCACGCTCCTCGGTCCGAACCGTCCCGACGGCGAGAAGCTGTCGCCCTACGAGTGCGGCTTCGAGGCGTTCGAGGACGCGCGCATGAAGTTCGACGTGCGCTACTACCTGGTCGCGATCCTGTTCATTCTGTTCGACCTGGAGATCGCGTTCCTCTTTCCCTGGGCGGTGACGCTCAACGAGATCGGGAGCTTCGGCTTCTGGTCGATGATGATCTTCCTATTCATCCTGGTCGTGGGCTTCGTCTACGAGTGGATGAAGGGCGCTCTGGAGTGGGAATAATCCCCGGAGACCTGACATGAGCATCGAAGGCATTCTCGAGGAAGGCTTCGCCACCACCACCCTCGACGGCCTCATCAACTGGACCCGCACCGGCTCGCTGTGGCCGATGACATTCGGCCTCGCGTGCTGCGCGGTGGAGATGATGCACGCGGGCGCGGCGCGCTACGACCTCGACCGCTTCGGCGTCGTGTTCCGGCCCAGCCCCAGGCAGTCCGACGTGATGATCGTCGCGGGCACGCTGTGCAACAAGATGGCGCCGGCGCTGCGCAAGGTCTACGACCAGATGGCCGAGCCGCGCTGGGTGATCTCGATGGGCTCGTGCGCGAACGGCGGAGGCTACTACCACTATTCCTACTCGGTGGTGCGCGGCTGCGACCGCATCGTGCCGGTGGACGTGTACGTCCCCGGCTGCCCTCCCACTGCCGAGGCGCTGCTCTACGGCATCGTGCAGTTGCAGAACAAGATCAAGAGAACCAACACCATCGCGCGTTGACGATGTCGGCGAAGCTGGAACAACTCAAAGGCGCGCTCACCTCCGGTCTCGGCGGGAGGATCGTCTCGCTCGAAGAGGCGCTGGGCGAGCTGACGCTGGTGGTCGGCGCGAAAGACTATGTCGCGGCCGCCAAGTGGCTTCGCGACGAGCCCGCGACGCGCTTCGAGCAGCTGATCGACCTGTGCGGCGTGGATTACTCCGGCTACGGCGAGGGCGGCAGGGAAGGGCGGCGCTTCGCGGCGGTGTCGCACCTGCTCTCGCTCGCGCACAACCGGCGGCTGCGTCTGCGCGTGTTCGCACCCGAGGACGACTTTCCGGTGGTGGACTCGCTCACGGGCGTCTGGCCCAACGCCAACTGGTACGAGCGCGAGTGCTTCGACCTGTTCGGCATCATGTTCACCGGGCACGAGGACCTGCGGCGCATCCTCACCGACTACGGCTTCATCGGTCATCCTTTCCGCAAGGACTTTCCGCTCTCGGGCAACGTCGAGATGCGCTACG
>DATEGT010000097.1:0-25785 GCA_035280025.1 Burkholderiales bacterium
TGGAGAGGCCCGCCCCGAGGTACACCATGCCTTGGTCGGCCCGCGCGGCGCCGGCGCCTAGCGCCAGCGTGAGTAACAGCAGAACTTTACGCATACCGGTCCTCCTGGTTGTCCGTCCTAACTAACACAGTCGCGGCCGTCGCGTTGACTGTTGCAAGCCGGCGACAGCCCGCTCGTGGCAAGGCGATTCGCCGTGCGCGGCTCCTCAGTGAGCCTCGTCCCAGTTGACTCCGGTGCCGGCATCCACCCTCAGGGGCACAGTGAGTGTGGCAGCGTTCACCATGCGCTCGCGCACCATTTCCGTCACCTCATCGACCGCCTCGGTGCGCACTTCCAGCACCAGCTCGTCATGTACCTGCATGATGAGACGCGCCGGCGAGTCGGCGCGGCTGCACCAGTCGTGCACCGAGATCATGGCGCGCTTGATGATGTCGGCTGCGGTGCCCTGCATGGGCGCATTGATGGCGCTGCGCTCGGCGTACTGCCGCAGCTGCGGATTGCCGGAGCGGATGTCGGGGAGGTACAGACGCCGACCGAACACGGTCTCGACATAGCCGCGCTCGCGCGCCTTTTGCCGCGTGTCGTCCATGAAGCGACGCACTCCCGGGTAGCGCTGGAAATAGCGTTCCACGTACTGCTGCGCGGCGCTGCGCTCGATGCCTAAGTTTCGCGCCAGGCCAAAAGGCGACATGCCGTAGATCAGCCCGAAGTTGATCACCTTCGCGTAGCGGCGCTCCTCCGAGGACACGTCCGGGAGCGCGCGGCCGAACACCTCGGCCGCCGTGGCGCGGTGGATGTCCTCGCCCGCCGCGAACGCGCGCAGCAGATTCTCGTCGCCCGAGATGTGCGCCATGATGCGAAGCTCGACCTGCGAGTAGTCGGCGCTCACGATGACGCACCCCTGCGGCGCTACGAAGGCCTCGCGGATGCGCCGCCCCTCGTTCGTCCGCACCGGGATGTTCTGCAGGTTGGGGTCGTTCGAGGAGAGGCGCCCGGTGACCGCGACCGCCTGCGAGTAGGTCGTGTGCACCCGGCCGGTCTGCGGATTCACCATCCTCGGCAGCTTGTCCGTGTAAGTAGACTTGAGCTTCGAGATCTCGCGGTGATCGAGCAGCATCCTCGCGAGCGGATGGTCGAGCGCCAGCTTCTCGAGGACGTCCTCGTCGGTCGAGGGCGCGCCCGAGGGCGTCTTCCTCACCACCGGGATCCCCTTCTTGACGAAGAAAATCTCGGCGATCTGCTTGGGCGAGCCCAGATTGAAGGGCTGCCCCGCCTCCTTATGCGCCCTCGCCTCCAGCTCGAGCATCTTCTGCCCGAGCTCGTGACTCATCGCCTCGAGCTGCCGCCCGTCGATGAGCACGCCCGCGCGCTCCATCCCGAAGAGAACCTCGCGCACCGGCATTTCGATATCGCCGTAGATGCGGGCGAGCTTGTCGTCGGCGGCGATCCTCGGGCGGAGCGCCGCGTGCAGCTGCAGAGCCATGTCCGCGTCCTCCGCGGAGTACGCCGCGGCGCGCGCCACGTCCACCTGGTCGAAGGAAATCCGCTGCGCACCGGTGCCGGTCACTTCGCCGATCGAGAGCGGCTTCGCGCCGAGATGGCGTTCGGCCAGGCTCTCCACGTCGTGGCGCGCGCTGCTCTCGAGCACGTAGGACTCGAGCAAGGCGTCGTGCGCGATCCCGCCCAGGGCGACGCCGTGGTTGGCGAGCACGTGCTGGTCGAACTTGATGTTGTAGCCGAGCTTGCCGTGCCCGGCGCTCTCGAGCCAGGGCTTGAGGGCGGCAAGCGCTTTCCCAGTCTCGACCTGGCCGGGCGCACCGGCATAGCGGTGCGCGAGCGGCAGGTACGCGGCACGGCCGGCGGCGGTCGCGAAAGACAGGCCTACGATGCGCGCCTGCATCGGCTCCTCGCTCGTGGTCTCGGCGGCGAGCGAGACGATGTCCGCGGCCTCGATCTCCTTCAGCCACCGCGACAGATCGGCCTCGTCGAAGAGCGTTTCGTAACGGCGCGCGACCGCAGCCCTCGGCAGCACGGGGGCCGGATCCGCGGAAGCCGCGGGCGGCGCTTCCTTGAGCCACGACTTGAAGCCGAAGCGCGAGAGGAGCCCGGCGAGACGCTCTTCGTCGCGCGGGGCGAGCTTGAGCTCCTCCAGCTCGAAAGGCAGCTTCACGTCGCACTTCACCGCGAGGAGCTGCCGCCCCCTGGGCAGCCAGGGCAGCGCCTTGCGCAGGTTTTCGCCGACGGCGCCGCCGATCTCCCCGGCGTGGCTCATCACCTCCTCGAGCGAGCCGTACTGCGACACCCACTTCGCCGCGGTCTTCGGACCGACCTTCTCGACCCCGGGCACGTTGTCGACCGAGTCGCCGACCAGCGTCAAGTAGTCGAGCATGCGTTCGGGAGGAACGCCGAACTTCGCCTTCACGCCCTCCGGATCGAGGCGCTCGTTCGACATGGTGTTGACCAGCGTGACGCGCCCGGTGACGAGCTGCGCGAGATCCTTGTCGCCGGTCGAGATCACGCAGCGCATGCCTCTCCGGTCGGCTTCGCGCGCGAGCGTGGCGATCACGTCGTCGGCCTCCACGCCCTCGATCTGCAGCAGCGGCCAGCCCCACGCGCGGATCGCCTGCAGCAGCGGCTCGACCTGCGAGCCGAGATCGTCCGGCATGGGCGGGCGGTTCGCCTTGTACTGGTCGTACAGCTCGTCGCGGAAGGTCCTGCCGCGCGCGTCGAACACGCACGCGAGATAGTCCGCCCGGTAATCGGCGAGCAGCTTCCGCAGCATGTTCAGCACGCCGTAGATGGCGCCGGTCGGCTCGCCCGCGGCGTTGCGCAGGTCGGGCAGCGCGTGGAAGGCGCGGTACAGATACGACGACCCGTCGACCAGCAGGAGCGTTTTTTCCAAGGGAACTTTCTAGAGGAGCGCGGCGCCCCGCGCATTATCCCAGAATGATAGACTCGCTCCATGCTGCGCCGAATCCTCCTTGCCGCCGCGTTGCTCGCCTTCTCGCTGCCGCTCGCCGCGCAGCAGCCGCCCAAGCTCGAGCCGCTTCCCGAGCTTCCGCCGCCGCCGGGCGCGGCGGATCAGCCCGAGGAGCCCCCGGTGCGGATCGAATCCAAGGAGGACCAGGTCGAGGAGCAGCTCATCGACGGCCGTCACGTGGTGCGCGTCAAGACTCCGGCGGGCCTGGAGTACTGGCTGGTCGAGGACCTGGGCGACGGCCCCGGAATCAGGAACGAGAGCCTCGATCACGGCGTGCGCGTGCCGCTCTGGGTGATCAAACGGTTCTGACGCTCGCGCGGGCGTCATGTCGGTCTTCACGCGCGTCACTCACGAAGAGCTTTCCGTCTGGCTGAAGCGCTACGCGATCGGCGCGCTCGTCGACCTGCAGGGCATCGCGGCCGGCATCGAGAACACTAACTATTTCGTCACCACCTCGCACGGCCGCTTCGTGCTGACGCTGTTCGAGAGGCTGTCGGCCGCCGAGCTCCCGTTCTACCTGAATCTCATGGCGCACCTCGCGCGCCACGGCATTCCCTCCCCGGCGCCGATCGCCGACCGCGGCGACGAGTACCTGGGGACCCTGAACGGCAAACCCGCGACCATCGTGACCTGCTTGCCTGGCGCGCCGCTGACCGCGCCCGACGCAGGGCACTGCGGGCAGGTCGGAGCCATGCTCGGCGACATGCATCTCGCCGGGAAGAGCTACGGCGGCAAGCTCGAGAACCCGCGCGGACCGCGCTGGTGGCGGGACGCGGCGCGGGAGGTCGCGTCCTTCCTCGACGAACCGCGGCGGGCGCTGCTCGCCTCCGAGCTCGAATTCCAGGCGCGCCACCGCGGGCTGGAGCTGCCACGCGGCCCGGTGCACGCCGATCTGTTCCGCGACAACGTGCTCTTCGACGGCGAGCGCATCGGGGGCGTGATCGATTTCTATTTCGCCGGCATCGACGCGCTTCTGTTCGACGTCGCGGTGACGGTGAACGACTGGTGCGTGGGCGCGTCCGGCGAGATCGACACCGCCCGCGCGGGAGCCCTGCTCGCCGCTTACCGGCGCGTCCGCGACTTCACCGAAGACGAGCGCGAGGCCTGGCCGGTGATGCTGCGGGCCGCGGCGCTGCGGTTCTGGCTTTCGCGCCTCTACGATTTCTACCTGCCGCGCCCGGGCGAGCTCACCCACGCCCACGATCCGGAGCATTTCCGGCGCGTCCTCGAGGCGCGGCGTGCCCGCTCCCTGCCCCTTGTATGAAACGCCCTGGCGTCCCACACTAACCCGCAATGGCCACAGGCGAGATCCGGTCCTAGATGCGCATCGTATCCGCAAGGAGCGGTTGGTCCTGGCTGGTGAGAGGGTTTGCGCTGTTCAGGAAAAGCCCCCCGATGTGGCTGTTCCTCGCCCTCATGTACTTCGTCGCGCAGATTCTCTTCGCCCAATTCCGTTACCTCGGTCCCGCCGTTTTCATGGTGCTGCTTCCCGGCTTCGTGATGTCGTTCATGTTCGTTTGCGCGGTCATCGAGCACGGGGGCATGCCGCGCCCCTCGCTGCTGGTCTCGGGCTTCCGGAGCGGGCTGTCGACGCTGATGCTGCTCGGGGTGCTGCAACTGCTCGCGATCGCCGCGGTGCTCGGGCTCGCGTCCCTCGCCGACGCGGGGGCGCTCGCGGGCTCGCTGCTGTACGGACAGGAGCCGCCCGAAGACGCCATCAACGACGGAAGCGCCTCCCGCGCCCTCGTGATCATGGCCCTCGCCGGAACGCCGATATTGATGGCGTTCTGGTTTGCGCCCCTGCTCGCGGCGTGGAGCCGCATGGGCGCGGTCCAGGCGGTCTTCTACAGCTTCTTCGCGGTGTGGCGGAACTGGCGGGCTTTCCTGGTCTACGGAGGCGCGATTTTCCTGGCCGGCGTGCTGTTCCTTCTCGCAACCACGGTGGTGACGATGCTGGCGCAAAGAAAGATGGAAGCGGTACAGATGCTTACGCTGGCTTTCACCTTGCTGACTTTCCCCACCCTGGTCGCCAGCCTCTACGCGAGCTACCGCGACATCTTTCCCGAGAACGCGGTGCCGGCCGAGCCGCCGCCGCCGAGCGATGCCGGAAGCCCGTAGCCCGTCCCGATTCTGCTATCCTTCGCGGCGGCGCGGCAGATTCGCCGGCGCCGCGCCTGCCTGCGGGGGGTGAAACCTTGAACGACCAGCCCTGCGAGCTGTGCGCTTCCCCGGGAGGGGACGTGCTCTGGCGCGACGAGTTCTGCCGCATCGTGCTCGTCGATGACCCTGATTATCCCGGCTGCTGCCGGGTGGTCCTGGAGCGGCACGTAAAGGAAATGACCGATCTCGCACCTGCCGAGCGCGCGCGGTTGATGAAAGCGGTGTTTGCGACCGAGGCGGCGCTGCGCGAGCTGCTCTCCCCCCGCAAGATCAACCTTGCGAGCTTCGGCAACGCGGTTCCGCACTTGCACTGGCACGTGATTCCGCGCCACGGCGACGACCGGCATTTTCCCAAACCGATCTGGGCCGAGCCGGTGCGCGCCTACGTGACGCCGCGCGCGGCGCCCGACCGCGACGCCCTCATCGAAGCGCTGAGGACGCAGCTCTCGCGATCATGACGGACCTGGATCTCCCCGCCGTCAGCCCGGACGCCCGGCCGGAGTTCACCGACGCGTCCGGTTGCGCCAAGTGGCTGCAGACCGTCCCGCTCATCAACGTGGGTCCGGCTCACGTCCGCCTGCTCGAGCAGCTCGACGAGCTGAACGTCTACAAGCTCGCGCCGGCCGAGCGGCTGAAGATCCTCGAGCTGATCCGCGAGCCGGTGAACTTCGTGCAGAAGGAGCTCGCCAAGAAGTTCTCGAGCCGGCCGGCGCCGCTGGCCCCGCCCGAGCGCGAGATCCTCAAGAACGTGCAGGCGCTCTGGGACGCGCTTTCCGTGGGGTACCAGCACTGCGTGCAGGCCATCGTCGACCGCGCCGGAAACCTGAGCGTCTCGCTGGTGTGCCAGCGCGTGCTGTGGTGCACGGGCGAGAAGATGGTCACCTGCTATCAGGCGTATCAGGACGTCGGCGAGACGGAATGGAAGACCCTGCACCGGGTATACGCGCTCGTCGAGGAGCGGGGGAAAACGAAGGAGGAGGTCGCCCACCCGGACCGCAAGGGCAAGGAGACGACCTGCATGGAAACCTACGCGCAGGTGCTGCTCCTGGATCTCGCCAATCCGGGCAAGCTCACGCCGCGCCAGATCGAGCTGATCTGTCAATGGCTCGAGCGCTGGACCCGCAAGGTATCGATCGGGCGCGAGTCCGCCGATACCGGCGACGCCGCGCCGTTGATGGTGGATTTGTCGGGAACCGGCGGGGCGTCGCACCGTCCCGCCGAAGGCGAGTCAGCACGCATACTCGACCTGAGCGACCTGCGCAGCGACCTGCGCAAGCGGGTCGCGCTGCTGCGCAAGGGGGAAACTCCCGCGGAGCTCGGCCTGGGCGAGGACGTCACCGCCACGCTCGCCGACAGCATGCTGGTCATGATCTACCGGCGCTGGTGCGAAGACCAGCAATCGCGCGCGCACCCGCGCCACGGCGCGACCGGCACCGCGCAGATCTGCGTCGGAGTGCAGGCGATCCACTATTTCGTCACCGGCCGCACGTTCGCGGCCCGCGCGAGCTCGCGGCCGATGTCGACGAAGGAGCACATGGAGTTCGCGACCCTGGGCCGGCTGGCGACGGCTCGCCAGGCGGACGAGCCCGCGACGACGCCGAACTATCCGCTGGAGACCTGGCAGATCCACGACGAGAGCGCGTCCGGGCTGCGCCTGGAGCGCGTCGATCCGCGCGCGGGCTCGCGCCTCCTGCTCGGCCAGCTCCTCGGGATCCGTCTCGCCGACGCCAAGGCCTTCCTGCTGTGCACGATCAAGTGGCTGTCGGTGTCGGCCGACTTCGGCCTGCGCATCGGCGTTCAGATACTGCCCGGGGTTCCCCAGGGGATCGCGATCAAGCCCGCCGGCGCGAACGCGGATCCCTATGTCCAGGGCTTTCTCCTCCCCGCGTTCGCTCCGCTGCAGGCGCCCGAAACCCTGGTCATCGCAGTGGGCTCGTTCAAGCCCAAGCGCGAGATGGAGATCGCGGACCATTCGGGCCGGGTACGGCTGATCGAGCTCGTCGACCGCGGTGCCGATTTCGAGCGGGTCAGCTTCGAAACCGCCTGAAGGGCCCGTCATGGCCGCGCCGGACGCTCCGGTCCCACAGGAGATCACCTTGCACGCGCGATCCCGCGTGCTCGAGATCTCTTTCTCCGACGGGCGCCGCTTCGAGCTGCCCTACGAATTCCTGCGCGTGCACTCGCCGTCGGCCGAAGTGCGCGGCCATGGACCCGGACAGGAAGTGCTGCAGACCGGCAAGAAGGACGTCGACATCCTGAGCCTCGAGCCCGTCGGGAGCTACGCAGTGCAGCCGCATTTCTCCGACGGACACGCCACCGGCATCTACTCCTGGGACTACCTGTACCAGCTCGGCGCGAACCGCGAGGCGATGTGGAAGAGCTATCTGGATCGCCTGAAGGCTGCCGGAGCGCGGCGCGAGCCGTGAGCGCAGTCCAAACCTGCTAGCATGCCCGCATGAGCGAGACCGATTTCGGATACGGGCGCGTCGACGCCGCCGAGAAGGCCGACCGTGTCGCCGGCGTCTTCTCCTCGGTCGCGGCCCGGTACGACCTGATGAACGATCTAATGTCGGGCGGCCTGCACCGGCTGTGGAAGGCCTTCACCGTCGCCGTCGCGGGCGTGCACGAGGGAGAGCGCGTGCTCGACGTCGCGGCCGGCTCCGGCGACCTCGCGCTCGAGTTCGCGAAGCGGGCCGGCGCGAGCGGGCAGGTGTGGCTTACCGACATCAACCGCGCGATGCTCGACCGGGGCCGCGACCGTCTGCTCGACCGCGGCCTGCCCCTACCGGCGGTGCAGTGCGACGCGGAGGCCCTGCCCTTCCCGTCGGACTATTTCGACTGCGTCAGCGTCGCCTTCGGATTGCGGAACATGACCGACAAGGGAGCCGCCCTCGCCGAGATGCGCCGCGTGCTCAAGCCCGCGGGCCGGCTCCTAGTGCTCGAGTTCTCGCGCGTGTGGGCGCCGCTCTCGAAGATCTACGACTGGTACTCGTTCACCGTGCTGCCCTGGCTGGGCCGCAAGGTCGCCGGCGACGAGGCCGCGTACCGCTACCTCGCCGAGTCGATCCGCATGCATCCCGACCAGGAACACCTCAAGGGAATGCTCGAACGGGCGGGCCTGGAAAAGGTCGAGTACTTCAACCTGAGCGCGGGGGTCGTCGCCTTGCACCGGGGCTACAAATACTGACGACGACACCGGATCAAGGAGAGAGACCATGAAGGGCTTCATCGTTTCGCTGATCGCGCTCGCAGCCGGCGCACTGACACTCGTGGACGACGCGCAGGCCGCCAGACTGGGCGGGGGCCGCAGCCTCGGCGCCCAGCGGCAGATGACCGCGCCGCAAAGACAGGCGACCCCGCCTGCGCAGCAGCCGCAGCCCGCGACGGCTCCCCAGCCCGCGGGGAACCGCTGGCTCGGCCCCCTCGCGGGACTCGCGGCCGGGCTCGGTCTGGGCTGGCTGTTCGCGCAAGGGGGCTTCGGCTCCGCCGCCGGCGTGCTGCTCATGGCCTTGCTTGCGGGCGTCCTGGTCATGGGGCTGGCGCGCCTGCTCGCCAGGAACCGGTATCAAGGGTCGCGGCTCCAGTACTCCGGCTTCGGCGACGAGACCGTCCCCGCGCCGCCGCCCTCGCAGCTGCCCGGGAACGCGGTGCGGCCGGACTACCGCAGCCAATTCGCGCCGAGCATCCCGGCGGGCTTCGACCTCGACGGCTTTCTCAAGGAAGCGCGGCGCAACTTCCTGAGGCTCCAGGACGCGAACGACCGCGGCGACCTCGTGCGGCTGCGCCAGGTCACGACGCAGGAGATGTTCGACGCGCTCAAGGATGACGCGGGCGGGCGCCCCGTTCGCCAGCAGACCGACGTGATCAAGCTCGACGCGACGCTGCTCGAGCTGGTGACCGAGAGCGAGCTGCACTGGGCGAGCGTGCGCTTCTCGGGCTCGATTCGCGAGGACGCCAAGTCGGCGGCCGAGCCCTTCGAGGAGATCTGGAACCTGTGCAAGCCGGTCAGCGGCTCCTCGGGCTGGCTGCTCGCGGGAATCCAGCAGACGCACTGATACGCGCAGAGGCGCGCCCGCACCCATGCTCGAGCGCGGCGCGCTAGCCGGCCTGAACCACCTGCTGTCGCAGCAGCCGCTCGCCGCCGAGCGGCTGCGGCCTTTCGCGGGGCGCGGCTTCGAGATCCGCTGGCCCCCGCTGCCGGTTCTGCGCCTCACGATCCTGGAAAACGGCATGCTCGAGCGCTCGCCGGACGGCGCGGCGAGCGCGCTGGTCGTGAAGCTCAAGCCCGGCGCCCTGCCGCTGCTGCTCGCGCGGGACGAAGGGGCGCGAAGCCGGATCGAAATCGAAGGGCCGGCGGACCTCGCCGGGGCCGTCGACGCGCTGTTTCGCGATCTCGGCTGGGATTTCGAGGAGGATCTCTCGAAGGTGTTCGGAGACGTCGTCGCCCACCGCCTCGCCTCGGGCGGCAAGGCGCTCGCGGCCTGGCAGCGCGAGGCGCTGATGCGCCTTGCCGAGAATTTCGCCGAGTACTGGGTCGAGGAGCAGCCGCTGCTCCTGCGCCCCGATGACGCGGAGCGGTTCCGGCGGGACTCGCGCTCGCTGCAGGAGGAGGTCGCGCGCCTCGAGCGGCGCATCGAGCGCCTGGAGGGCCCGGGCCGGCGCTGATTCCGCGGCTTCTCGCGGTGGCGCGGTGCAATTCTGGTAGATTTGCCGCTTCCCAAGGCGAGCGCCCTTCCTTGCTCCGTTTCGCCAAGATTCTCTGGATCGCCCTGCGCTTCGGGCTCGACGAGTTCGCGCTTCCCGCGGACGGCGCGACCGCTCGCGCCGTCCGCGCTCTGCTCTTCTTCCGGACGCTGTCGGAGCCCCGCGCCGTCAGGCTGAGGCGCGCGCTCGAGAGCCTGGGACCGATCTTCGTCAAGTTCGGCCAGGTGCTCTCGACTCGCCGCGACCTGCTGCCCCAGGACATCGCCGACGAGCTGGCGAAGCTGCAGGACCAGGTGCCGCCGTTCCCGGGCGAGCGCGCTCTCGCCGAGGTCGAACGCGCTTTCGGCAAGCCGGTCGCGCAGGTGTTCGAGAAATTCGAGCTCACGCCGGTAGCGAGCGCGTCGGTCGCGCAGGTGCACCTCGCCGTCCTTCCCGGCGGAGCGGAAGCGGCGGTGAAGATCCTCAGGCCCGGCATGCTGCCGGTGATCGCCGAGGACCTGGCGCTGCTCAACGCCGCGGCGGCGCTCATCGAGCGCTTCTCCGCCGACGGCCGGCGCCTCAAGCCGCGGGAAGTGGTGGCCGAGTTCGCGCGGCATCTCGGCGAGGAGCTCGACCTCATGCGCGAGGCCGCCCACGCCAGCCAGTTGCGCCGCAACTTCGAGGGCTCGCCCCTCCTCGCCGTGCCGGAGGTGTACTGGGACTGGTGCGCGCCGAACGTGATGACGATGCAGCGGATGCACGGCACGCCCGTGAGCCGGGTGGGCGAGCTGCGCCGGCAGGGGGTGGACATCCCGAAGCTCGCGCGAACCGGTGTCGAGATCTTCTTCACCCAGGTGTTCCGCGACGGTTTCTTCCACGCCGACATGCATCCGGGGAACATCCTGGTGACGCCGGAAGGGCGCTACGTCGCGCTCGATTTCGGGATCATGGGCACGCTCACCGAGGTGGACAAGCAGTACCTCGCGCAGAACTTCCTGGGATTCTTCCAGCGCGACTATGCGCGCGTGGCGCGCGCGCATCTCGAGGCGGGCTGGGTGCCGGCCGACACGCGCGCCGACGAGTTCGAGGGCGCGATCCGCGCGGTATGCGAGCCCTTTTTCGGCCGGCCGCTGGGCGAGATCTCCTTCGGCCTGGCGCTGGTGCGCCTGTTCCAGACCTCGCGCCGCTTCGGCGTCGAGATCCAGCCGCAGCTGGTGATGCTGCAGAAGACGCTGCTCAACATCGAGGGCCTGGGCCGGCAGCTCGATCCGGGCCTCGACCTGTGGGCGACGGCCAAGCCGTTCCTCGAGAAATGGATGCGCGAGCAGGTCGGCTTCAAGGGCCTGCTGCGCACGCTGCGCAGCGAGGCGCCGCACTGGGCGACGATGCTGCCGCAGCTGCCGCGCCTCCTGCATCGGGTGCTCTCCGGAGACCGGGTCGAGCGCATCGAGCGGATGCTGGGCCAGCTGCTCGTGCTGGAGCGCCGCCGCAACCGGATGATCGGCGCCGCGCTCCTGCTCCTCCTGCTCGGGCTGGCCTGGGCGGTGTTCTTGACGGTGCACTAGCCCCGTATAATCTGCGCCCATGCTGATCGCGTCCGTGGTTCTCTACCTGCTGGTCACGATCGCGATCGGGCTGTGGGCTGCGATGCGGGTCAAGAACTCCAAGGACTACGTCGTCGCCGGCCGCAGCCTGCCCCTGTACATGAACACGGCGACGGTGTTCGCCACCTGGTTCGGCGCGGAGAGCGTGCTCTCCGTGTCGGTCGAGTTCTCCAAGAGCGGGCTGGGCGGCATCATCGCCGACCCGTTCGGCTCCTCGGTGTGCCTGGTGATCGTCGCGCTGCTGTTCGCGCGCGCCTTCTACCGCATGGACCTGCTCACGATCGGCGACTTCTACCGTAAGCGCTACGGCCGCACCATGGAGCTCGGCACCAGCGTCGTCATCGCGATCTCCTATCTCGGCTGGACCGCGGCGCAGCTGACGGCGCTCGGGCTGGTGTTCTCGACGCTGACCGACGGCGCGATCCCGCTCCAGACCGGCATCATCATCAGCGGCATCGTGGTGCTCGCCTACACCATCTGGGGCGGCATGTGGTCGGTGGCGATGACCGATCTGTTCCAGTCGGTGATGATCATCGCCGGCCTCGGGATCATCGCCTGGTTCGTGGGCGACATGGCGGGCGGCGCCGGCAAGGTGATCGGCGCGGTCGCCGGCGCGGGAAAGTTCGAGTTCTGGCCCAGGGGCGGGACCAGGGAATGGCTCGCGTTCGTCACCTCCTTCCTGACCCTCGCGATCGGGTCTATCCCGCAGCAGGACATCTTCCAGCGCGTCACCTCGGCCAGGAACGAGAGGACCGCGATCGCGGGCAGCCTGCTCGGCGGGTTCGTGTACTTCGGCTTCGTCTTCGTGCCCATCTACATCGTCGCCGCCGGCCTCCTCATCGACCCGTCGCTGGGACAGCTGCTGTCGGCCCAGGACGCCCGCGAGACGCAGCGCATCCTCCCCGAGTTCATCCTGTTCCACACGCCCATGTGGATACAGGTGCTGTTCTTCGGCGCGCTGCTGTCGGCGATCCTGTCGACCGCGAGCGGGGCGATCATCGCGCCCACGTCGCTGTGCACCGAGAACATCATCAAGCCGCTCTACCCGCACATGAGCGACCGCCAGTTCCTGCTCACGCTGCGCGTCGTGCTGGTCTCTTTCACGCTCGCGGCGCTGATATTCGCCTTGAACTCGAAACAGACGATGTACGACATGGTGCAGAACGCCTACACCGTGACGCTGGTGGCAGCGCTCGTGCCGCTCGCGGCGGGAATCTTCTGGAAGAAGGCCAACAACGCCGGCGCGATCCTTTCCGCCGCGTTCGGCCTCGTCGCCTGGATGATCGCGGCCTACACTGCGCCGGAGGCCGCCGTGCCGCCGACGCTGGTCGGACTCGGATTTTCCATCGCGGGCATGGTGCTCGGCGCCGTCGTGCCTCGCGCGGCGCCGCAGCCGCATCACCACGGAGCCCACGGGCCGCACTGAAGAAGAAAGGTCGCCAATGTTCGCTCGCCTGATGCCCCACGAAGGACGCTTCTTCGACTTCTTCTCGGAGCACGCCGCGCTGATCCTCGAGGGCGCGACCGAGCTCAAGTACATGATGGACGATCTCGGCCAGGCCGAGCGCCACGCCCACAACATCAAGACCGTCGAGACCAAGGCGGATACCGTGGTCTACCAGACGATACAGCTGCTCCACCAGACCTTCGTCACCCCGATCGACCGCGACGAGATCCACCAGCTCATCACGCGGATGGACGACATCCTCGACCTCATGGAGGACGTGTCGCAGAGCGTGTTCCTCTACGACATCCACAAGATCCCCGACGAGGCGAAGCGGCTGGCCGAGATCTGCGTCGCGTGCGCCGAAAAGGTAAAGGCCGCGGTGCAGCTCCTCGACAACATGGCCAACGCCGAGCAGATCATGAAGATCTGCGGCGAAATCGACCGCTTCGAGACCGACGCCGATCAGGTGCTGCGCTCGGCCTTGGCAAAGCTTTTCCGCCACGAGCCCGACACGCGCGAGGTGATCAAGCTGAAGGAGATCTACGAGCACCTCGAGACGGTCACCGACAAGTGCGAGGACGTGGCCAATATCATCGAAGGCATCGTCATCGAGAATTCCTGAACCGCATGTCGATCGGCTTCGAATCCGTGCTGTTCCTGATCCTCATCGCGCTCGCTTTCGACTTCATGAACGGGTTTCACGACGCGGCTAACTCGATCGCCACCATCGTTTCGACGGGCGCGATGACCCCGCGCTGGGCGGTGGCCTGGGCGGCGTTCTTCAATTTCGTCGCGTTTCTGGTCTTCGGCGTGGCGGTCGCGACCACCATAGGAAAAGGCATCATCGACCCGGCCATCGTCGACCACCATGTGGTGTTCGGCGCGCTCGTCGGCGCGATCGCCTGGAATCTCCTCACCTGGTACTACGGCATTCCCTCCAGCTCCTCGCACGCCCTGATCGGGGGCCTCGCCGGGGCGGCGATCGCGAAGGGCGGCACCAGCAAGCTCGTCGCCAGCGGCTTCCTCAAGACCGCCGCGGCGATCGTGCTCTCCCCGTTGTGCGGCTTCGCCGTCGCGATCGCGCTGATGATCGCCGTCTCCTGGATCTTCGCGCGCTCGACTCCGCGGCGGGTCGACCGGTGGTTCCAGCGCCTGCAGTTCGTTTCCGCCGCGCTCTACAGCCTCGGCCACGGCGGGAACGACGCCCAGAAGACCATGGGCATCATCTGGATGCTGCTAATCGCCTCGGACCTTGCCAGCGCGAAGGAGCCCCTGCCGTTCTGGGTGGTGCTCGCCTGCCAGGCCGCGATGGGGCTGGGGACGCTCTTCGGCGGCTGGCGTATCGTCAAGACCATGGGCATGCGGATCACCAAGCTCAAGCCGGTCGGCGGCTTCTGCGCGTCGGCGGCGGGCGCCGTGATGCTCTTCATCGCCACGGGATTCGGCGTTCCGGTCTCGACGACCCACACCATCACCGGATCGATCATCGGCGTGGGCTCGGCGCGCAAGTTCTCGGCGGTGCGCTGGGGAGTGGCCGGGAACATCGTCTGGGCCTGGATCTTCACGATTCCGGGCTCGGCCTTCATCGCCGGGGTCGCCTGGCTGCTCGGGACCGAATATCTCTAGATGCCGCAGCGGCTGCGCGCCATCGAAGCCGACATCACGCGGCTCGAGGTCGACGCGATCGTCAACGCCGCGAACAGCTCGCTCCTCGGCGGCGGCGGGGTCGACGGTGCGATCCACCGCGCCGCGGGCCCGGAGCTGCTGCGCGAGTGCCGCGCGCTGGGAGGCTGCGCCACCGGCGACGCCAGGATCACGCGGGGCTACCGCCTTCCCGCGCGGCACGTGATCCACACCGTGGGCCCGGTGTGGAGCGGAGGCGCCAGCGGCGAGCCCGAGTTGCTCGCCTCGTGCTACCGGCGCAGTTTCGAGCTCGCGCTCGAGCACGGCGTCCGCACCATCGCGTTTCCCGCCATCAGCTGCGGCGTCTACGGCTATCCGATGGAGCTGGCCGCGAAGATCGCGATCGCCGAATGCCGCCGCGTCGTCGGGGTGCACGACGCGATCGCGCAGGTCACGTTCGCGCTGTTCGGCCCCGCGGCGCTCGCCGTCTACGAGGCCGGGCTCGCGAGCCCGTGAGAGAATAAGGCGGTCATGGCCCGTGAGCAGCCTTCCACACTCGCGCGCTATCTGTTCGCCGCGTGCCTCCTGCTCGTCGTCTACGCCAGCCTGCACCCCTTCTCCGGCTGGCGCGACCGGGGTTTGCCCACCTTCGCTTTCCTGACGGCGTCCTTCAACCGCCCGGTTCCGGCGTTCGACGTCGCGGTCAACGTGCTCGGCTACGTGCCGCTCGGCTTCCTCGCGGTGCTCGCGGCGTATCCGCGTCTGCGCGGCGCCTCGGGGCTCGCGTTCGGCGTCGCGTGCTCGATCCTTCTCTCGTTCGTCCTGGAGACGCTGCAGGTGTACCTGCCTGCTCGCACGGCATCCAACCTGGACATCCTGGCGAACGCGTCGGGAGGATCGCTCGGAGCGATCGCAGCGGTCGTCGCGACCGGGCCGCTCATGGAAGCGGGCAGGCTCCAGAGGCTGCGCGACGAGCTGTTCCTTCCCGGGGGCCGGGTCGATCTCGGCCTGGTGCTCATCGGCTTGTGGCTGTTCGCGCAGCTCAGTCCGGAGACGCTGCTCTTCGGCACCGGCGACCTGCGCGATCTCTTCAAGGCTCCCTCGGGGAAGCTCTACCCTGCCGAGGTGTTCCTCAGAGTGGACGCCGGGGTCGCCTGCGCCAACGGGCTCGCCGCAGGGCTGCTCGCCGCGTGCCTGGTCGAGCGCAATCAGCCGGCGCGCGGCGTGGTCCTGCTGCTGATCGCGACGGCCCTTGCCGCGCACTCCTTCGCCTTCGGCCTCCTCGTCACCCCGCAAGACGTTCTTTCATGGGTCACGCCCGGGGCGCTCTACGGCGTCGCCGGGGCGATCGTGCTGCTGATGATCGCCGTCGCCCTGCCGCGCGCCACCCAGTTGCCTCTCGTCGGCCTCGCCCTGCTCGCCGCCACGGCGATCGTCAACCTCGCGCCGCCCAACCCCTACAGCACCGCCACGTTCTCGCTGTGGCAGCAGGGGCAGTACCTCAACTTCAACGGCCTGACGCGGCTCGTCGCCATCGTCTGGCCGTTCGCCGCAATGCTCTATCTGGTGCTGCTCGCCGCCGATCGCGCCCACGCGAAACCCTAGTCTCCGCTTGTTATAATCCGGCCTCGCAACGTCCCGTCACTGCGCCGGCGGCGCCGGTACTCCCCGCATGAGCTACTACGAAAGACACGTCTTCTTCTGCTGCAACCAGCGCACGAACGGCGAGGCCTGCTGCGCCGACAAGGGCGCCCAGGACATGCGCGACTACGCGAAGAAGCGCGTGAAGGAGCTGGGGCTCTCCGGGCCGGGCAGGGTGCGCGTCAATCAGGCGGGGTGCCTGGACCGCTGCGAGGAAGGGCCGTGCGTCGTGATCTATCCCGAAGCGGTCTGGTATACCTACGTCGACCGCGCCGATATCGACGAGATCATCGAGGAGCATCTCAAGGCCGGCCGCGTGGTCGAGCGCCTGCGCATATGAGCCGCGCCGGCGAGCGCGTTTTCATCGACGGCGGCGCGGGCAGGATCGAGACGGTCGTCGATCGCCCGGACGGCGCGCCGCGCGGCCTGGCGCTGGTGGCCCACCCGCACCCCCTCTACGGCGGCACGCTGGACAACAAGGTGGTGCAGACCCTCGCCAAGGCGTTCGTCGAGCTGGGCTACGTGTCGCTGCGGCCGAACTTCCGCGGCGTCGGCGCCTCCGACGGGGCGCACGACGAGGGGCGCGGCGAGACCGAGGACCTGCTGCTCGTCGCCGCGCACGCAAGGAAGGAGCTCGGCGATCTACCGCTCGCGCTCGCGGGCTTTTCCTTCGGCGCGGCGGTGCAGACCCAGGTGGCGCAGCGCGCCGGGCCGCAGCGCGTGGTGCTGGTCGGCCCCGCGATCGGGCGCTTTCCGTCCGAGACGGTTCCGCCGGACACGATCGTGATTCACGGCGAGGTCGACGAGACCATTCCCCTGGCGAAGGTGCTCGACTGGGCGCGGCCGCAGGAGCTTCCGGTGGTCGTGATCCCCGGCGCCGATCATTTCTTCCACCTGCGCCTCAACGTCATCAGGAACATCGTCAAGAACTCGTGGCGGTCCTAGCGGTCAGCAAGCTGCGCAAGTCCTACGGGGGGGAGGTGGTCGTCGCGGGCGTGAGCTTCGGCGTCGCTCCCGGCGAATGCTTCGGCCTGCTGGGACCCAACGGCGCCGGAAAGACCACCACGCTCAGGCTGTGCCTGGGGCTGGTCGAGCCCGACGCCGGCTCCATCGAGCTGATGCAGCGGCCGGTCCCGGGCGAGGCGCGGCCCGCGCGCGTCCGAGTGGGCGTCGTCCCGCAGATGGACAATCTCGATCCGGATTTCACCGTCGAGGAGAATCTGCTGGTCTACGGCCGCTACTTCGGGATTCCGGACCGCGCGATTCTCGAGCGCATCCCGCGATTGCTCGAATTCGCCGGCCTCGCCGCCCGCGCCGCATCGCGAATCCAGACGCTCTCGGGAGGGATGAAGCGGCGCCTCACGCTCGCCCGCGCGCTGATCAACGATCCCGATCTGATCTTCATGGACGAGCCCACCACAGGCCTCGATCCGCAGGCGCGCCACCTCATCTGGGAGCGCCTCAAGCAGCTCCTCGCCCAGGGCAAGACCATCGTGCTCACCACGCATTTCATGGAGGAGGCCGAGCGTCTGTGCGCGCGCGTGGCGATCATGGACCGGGGACGCTTCATCACCGAGGGCAGCCCGCGCGAGCTCATCTCGCGGCACATCGAGCCGCACGTGGTCGAAGTCCACGGCGACAACGTCATGGAATGGGCCGGGAGCGAGGCGCGGAGCCTGGCCACCCGGGTCGAGAGGAGCGGCGACACCGCGTTCTGCTACGCGTCAGATCCGGCGCGGCTGATCGCGAGCCTCTCCCGGCGGGAGCTGCGCTATCTGCACCGGGCAGCCGACCTCGAAGACGTGTTCCTGAAGCTCACCGGCCGGGAGCTGCGCGACTGATGCGCCCGTTCGCGCTCCCGTCGATGAGCCTGCGCTTCGTGCCCGTATGGCGCAGGAACCTGCTCGTGTGGAGAAAGCTCGCCGGGGCCTCCGTCCTCGGGAATCTCGCCGACCCCCTGATCTACGTTCTGGGGCTGGGCTACGGTCTCGGCTCGATGCTGCCGCAGGTCGGCGGGGTGCCGTACATCGCATTCCTCGCCGCGGGAATGGTGTGCTCGAGCACCATGAACAGCGCCACCTTCGAGTCGATGTACTCGGCGTTCTCGCGCATGCACGTGCAGCGCACCTGGGACGCGATCATGATGGCCCCGCTCGAGCTCGACGACGTCGTGCTCGCCGAGCTGATATGGGCCGCCAGCAAGAGCGTGCTCTCGGGCTCGGCGATCCTCGCGGTCGTGTGGATCCTCGGTCTCAGCCACTCCCTGCTCTCGCTGTGGGTGCTCGCCCTGGTGCCCCTCATCGGGCTCGTTTTCGGCGCGCTCGCGCTCGTCACCACGGCGCTGGCCCGGAGCTACGACTTCTTCACCTACTATTTCACCCTCGTGATCACGCCGATGAATCTTCTCTGCGGGGTGTTCTTCCCGGTCGAGAAGCTTCCCCCGGCGTTCCAGGCGGTCGCCGGCGTGCTTCCGCTCACGCACGCCGTGGCGATCGCGCGGCCGCTGCTGCTCGGGGAGGTTCCCGGGCACATCGCCCTGCACGTCCTGGTTCTGCTTGCCTACGCCGCGGCGGGGTTCTATGCTGCCAGCGTGCTCTTCCGCCGGCGCCTTCTGAAGTAGCCATGCTCTGGATCAAGGCGCTGCACATTTTTTTCGTCGTCACCTGGTTTGCGGGCCTGTTCTACCTGCCTCGCCTGTTCGTCTACCACGCGATGACGGAGGACGCGGCCGGCCGCGAGCGCTTCAAGGTCATGGAGCGCAAGCTCTACTGGGGAATCATGGCTCCCGGGGCCGTCTTCACCGTCGTTTTCGGAGTCTGGCTCTGGAGCTACGGCGTAACCGGCGCCTGGCTGCAGGCGAAGGTCGCCGTCGTCGCGCTCGTCCTCGCCTACCACGCCTATTGCGGCAAGCTCCTCGCCGATTTCGCGAGCGACCGGAACACGAAATCCCACGTCTGGTACCGCTGGTTCAACGAGGCGCCGGCGGCGCTCCTCGCCGCGGCGCTGGTGCTCGCGGTGGTAAAGCCGTTCTAGCCCGCTTTTTCCGCAATCTGCTAATCTTGCGGTGCTGCCGGATTCAGATCCGCGAACGATGAACGCGAAAAACATAACTCTCAGGCCGGGCCGGCCCGCCGACGCCGCCAGGATTGCGGCGATGTCGCGCGACCTCATCGAGACCGGGCTCGGCTGGTCCTGGGGACCCGATCGCGTCGCACGCTCGATCGCGAACAAGGACACCTCCACGCTGCTCGCATGCGATCGCGAGCGCGTCGTCGCCTTCGCCATCATGTATTTCGGCGACGAGCACGCGCACCTGAACCTGCTCGCGGTGCGGACTTCGCACCAGAGGCTGGGTATCGGCAGGCACATGATCGGATGGCTGGTCGAGTCGGCGTACGCCGCTGGCGTCGCCACGATCCACCTGGAGCTCCGCGCGTCGAACTACCCCGCGCGCAGTTTCTACCGGTCGCTCGGCTTCACCGAGTCCGCCTACATACCGGGTTACTACCGCGGCCGCGAAATGGCGCTGCGCATGGTGCGGGTGCTGCGCAAGCCCGGCCTGCCGCTTCCGGCCTGGTCCGCGCCCAAGCTGCCGAAGAGCTGAATCCAGCGGATCACCCGGCGCGGAATCGCTCGACATGCGCGGCGCGGCGCTGGTTCTCTCGGCTGGTCTCGTCGCGAACGCGGCCGCGGCCGTTCCCGGCCTCGAGCCCGGCGTATCGCGCGAGCTCGCCCAGTGGCGGGCGAAGCAGTATCGCGACATCCGCTATTCGCTGAAGGTCCTGATATCGCCGGGAGCGGCGACGCTGCAGGGAACGGCGCGGGTGGAGGTGACCCTGCCGCGGCGCGTCCCCGAGCTGGTGCTCGACTGGCGCCCCTCCGCGGCGTCGCACCTTTCGCGCCTGAGGATCAACGGGAAGCCGGCGCGGGCGAGGCTCGACCGCGAGCACCTGGTCGTCTCCGCCAAGCGGCTCCGCGCCGGAAAGAACCGCCTGACGTTCGCATTCGAGTCGCCGATCGCCGCATCGGGGAGCGCGGTGACGCGCTATCTCGATCGCGAGGACCGCGCCGAATACGTCTACACCCTGTTCGTTCCCTCGGACGCGAGCAGCGCGTTTCCCTGCTTCGACCAGCCCGACCTGAAGGCGCGCTTCAAGCTCGAGCTGCTCCTGCCGCGCGCCTGGACTGCGGTAGGCAATGCGCCGGTCACGCGCACCGAGGACGCGGGGAACAGGGTCCACAGGGTCGAATTCGCCGAGACGCACCCGATCAGCACCTATCTCTTCGCTTTCGCGGCGGGGCCGTTCGCGGAGATATTCGCGACGCCCGGCGGCACCCGCCTGTTCGTGCGCAAGTCCCAGCTCGCTCGCGCCCGGCAGGAAGCCCCGGAGCTGCTCCGGCTCAACCGCGAGGCGGTGCGCTGGTTCGAGCGCTACTTCGATTCCCGGTTCCCGTTTCCGAAGTACGACCTGGTGCTCGTCCCGGAGCTCGCCTACGGAGGCATGGAGCACGCCGGCGCGACGTTCCTGCGCGAGGACGCGATGCTGTTCCCGTCGGTGCCCAGCGAGACCGACATCCTCGCGCGAGCCGAGATCCTCTTCCACGAGGCCTCGCACCAGTGGTTCGGCGACTCGATGACGATGCGATGGTTCGACGACCTGTGGCTGAAGGAGGGCTTCGCGAATTTCATGGCGGCGAAAGCGGCCGAAGCGCTGCTGCCGACCCAATCGGTGTGGAATGCGTTCCACGCCCTCAAGACCGCCGCCTACAGAACCGACGTCACGCAGGGCACGATCCCGATCTACCGGCCACTGGCGAATCTGGCCGGGGCGAAGTCCGTCTACGGCAACATCGTGTACGGGAAGGCGCCGGCGGTCCTGCGCCAGGCCGAGTTCTTCGTCGGAGAGGAGGCGTTCCAGTCGGCGGTGCGGCAGCTGCTCAAGCAGCACGCGTACGGCAACGCGGATTGGAGCGATTTCGTCCGAGCGCTCGAGCGGGCTTCCAGGCGCAAGCTCGGGGATTGGGCCGAGGCCTGGGTCAAGGGCCGTGGAATGCCGGAGATCCGCCTTTCGTGGGATACCGACCGCGAGGGGCAACCGCGGAACGTGATCCTGGAGCAGCACGACACGCTCGGCGAAGGGCTGACCTGGCCGATGAAGCTGACGGTGTTCGCGCTACCGGAGGAAGGGCTTCCCCGCTCCGCGGAAGTGGAGCTGCGCGGGGAGCGCACTCCCGTGCCCCAGCTCGACGGCATGCCGGAGATCGATTTCGCGTTCCCGAACTTCGGAGACTACGGCTACGGGCGCTTCCTCCTCGATCCCGCGAGCCGCGACGCTGTCCTCGAACGGCCCGAGATCGTGCAGGGTACCCTGCTGCGCGCGCTCGTTTTCGGAGCGCTCTGGGATGCGGTGCGCGACGCCGAGCTCGCGCCCCTCGCCTATCTCGATTTCGTCATCCGCGTCGCTCCGGTCGAGCACGATCCCGTGACGCTGGCCGCCCTGCTTTCCCGTGCACAGGCCGCCTTTCTCGCGTACGTGTCGGATGGCCAGCGCGACGAGGCCGCCCCGCGCTTCGAGCAGCTCTTGACGGAGGGCATGCTGCACGCGGACACGCCCGGCCGCCGCGTCACTTTCCTGCGGACCTTCATGGCGAGCGCATGGTCGGAGAACGCCCGCTCCCAGCTCAAGTTGCTCCTCGCGGGCACGCTCGAAGTCCCCGGGGTGAAGCTCAGCTCCCGCGACCGCTTCCGCGCGATCGCGAGGCTGCTCGCGCTCGACGACCCCGAGGCGAAGAAGCTGTTGTCGGCGCAGGCCGCGGCGGACCCGGGCACCGACGGCCGGCGCTACGCCTTCGCGGCGGGGGCGGCCGAGCGCAGCGCCGAGGCGAAGCAGCACTACTTCGAACGGTTCTTCAAAGACAACGCCCTGGCGGAGAGCTGGATCGAGGCGGCGCTTCCGCCTTTCAACGCGCCCGAGCATGCCGAGCTCACGCAGCCGTTTCTGGATCTTGCGCTCGCCGCCCTGCCGGAGCTGAAGAAGAAGCGCAAGATCTTCTTCGTCAACGACTGGCTTGCGGCCTTCATCGGAGGACAGCTCGACGCACAGGCGCTGGACCAGGTCGGGAGCTTCAGCCGTCAGCCCGACCTCGATCC
This sequence comes from Burkholderiales bacterium, assembly GCA_035280025.1. Lineage (GTDB taxonomy): Bacteria > Pseudomonadota > Gammaproteobacteria > Burkholderiales > SG8-39 > VBDM01. The sequence goes on from DATEGT010000097.1 coordinate 22,290, forward strand.
GGACTTGAGGCTGCAGGTGCTCGAGGCGATGGACGGACTGGCGCGCACGGTCAAGATCCGCGCGCGCTTCGCGCGCACGCCCTGAACGGCGCTCAGTCGAGCGCGCCGCCGGCGTACGCTCGCTCGATGGCCGCGCCGAGTTCCTTCTGCACCTTCTCGCGCCTCACCTTCAAGGTGGGCGTGAGCAGCCCGTTCTCCACCGTCCAGGGCCGGCTGCTCGTCACGACGCGGCGCACGCGGATGTAGCGGGGGAATTCCTTCAGACGCTCGTTCGCCCGCTGGATGAGGCTCTTTTCGTCGGTCTCCCGGGTGACGGCGACCAGCGTGAGGAACGGCCGGCCCTCGCCGATCAGAATCGCCTGCTCGAAAGTCTGGTCGCCCAGGATCGCGAGTTCCACGTCCTGCGGCGGCAGCTTTTCGCCGTTCGAGAGCACCAGGACGTCCTTGAGGCGTCCGCGAATGAAGATCCTGCCGTCCCGAATCTCGGCGAGATCGCCGGTGTGCAGCCAGCCTCCCTCGAGCGACTTCGCGCTCGCCTCGGGGTTGTTCCAGTAGCCCTTCATCACCGAGGGACCTCGCACCAGCAGCTCGCCGTTTGCGGCGATCCGCGCCTCGACGTTGCCCAGGGGCGGGCCGACCGATTCGGGCACGTTGCCGTCCGGCCGGTTCACCGAGATCACGGGCGACGCCTCGGTCATGCCGTACCCTTGCAGCACCGGAAGCCCGAGGCCGAGGAACAGCCACGCGATCGATGGGTCGAGCGGGGCACCGCCGAGTATGGCGAGCCTCATCCTCCCGCCCAGGCGTCCCAGGACGGGGCCCGCAACGCGCGCACGCAGCAAGGCGAGAACCAGACGGTCCAGGAGCCCGGCCTCGCCGCGCACGGCCCGCCCGCCCGCGGCGACCACCCGGTCGAAGAGGAGCTTCTTCGCGGGAGACCCTGCGAGCGCCTCCTGGACGCGCGCGGCGAATTTCTCGAACACGCGCGGGACGGCGAACATGATCGTCGGACGCTCGCTCGCGAGGTCCTCGACCAGCTGCGACACCGAGCGCGCGTAGGCAACCTTGGCGCCCAGGAAAAGCGGCAGGTAGTACCCGCCGGTGCGCTCGAACATGTGCGAGAGCGGCAGCAGCGACAGGAACACGTCGTCCGGGCGCGCGAGGCGGAGCCGATCGCAGGCCGAAACGTTGGCAAGGATGTTGCCGTGCGTGAGCATCACGCCCTTCGGCTTCCCCGAGGTGCCCGAGGTGTAGCAGATCGTCGCGAGCGCGCCGTCCTCGACCTCGGCGGCCTCGAACTCGCCGGCCCTCTCCGGGAGCGCCGCTTCGACCGTTTCCTCGGCGCGCTCGGCTGCGAGGCACAGCACTCGCGGGAGCTTCTCTCCCAGCGTCTCGTACGACTTGGCCAACGCGGTCGCCATGCGGCTGCTCTCGGCGACGAGCAGCCGCGCCCCGCTGTTCTGGAGGCACCAGGCGACGTTTTCCGGGTTGTCGTCGGCGTACAGCGGAACGACCACCAGCCCCAGGCCGAGCGCGCCCTGGTCGGCGGCGATCCAGTGAACGCCGTTTTTCATGCACAGCGCGATGCGATCGCCGCTCGCCATGCCCTCGGCGCGCAGAAAAGCCTGCCAGCGCGCCGCGTAGGCGGCGATGTCCCCGGCGGAGAAATCGCGCCATGCGCCGTCAACGAACTGGCGATAGAGGACGCGCTCGCGGTCGGCGAGCTGCCTTTTCAGAAGACCCGCGATGCTGGCCATGGTGCGCCTGTGTTAGGCTCCCCTCCCCCTGATGGAGTTCTTACGGTTCATCATGCTGAATCGGCCGTGACCCCGCAAGCTTTCTTCGCTTCGTGCCCGCGCGGCCTCGAAGCCCTGCTCGCCGAGGAGCTGGCAGCGCTCGGGGCCGGCGCGACCGGAGTCTTTCCCGGCGGCGTCGCCTTCGAGGGGGATTGGCGCGTCTGCTATCGCGCCAATCTCGAGTCCCGCCTCGCAACGCGCGTGCTGGCAAGGGTCGGGCGCTCGCCTTACCGCAGCGAGCGGGACTTGCACGAGGCCGCGCTCGCGGTGAGGTGGCCCGAATGGTTCAGCGACCGGCAGACCATCCGCGTCGACGTCAAGGCGGTCCGCTCGCCGCTGAGGAGCCTCGATTTCGCCACCCTCACCATCAAGGACGCCGTGTGCGACCGCTTCCGGGCCGACCGCGGCCGCCGGCCCGACGTCGATACCCGCTCGCCCGACGTGCGAATTCAGGCCTTTCTCGACAAGGACACCGCCGCCTTCTACCTCGACACCTCGGGCGAGGCGCTCAACCGGCGCGGCTATCGCAGGGAACCGGGCGAGGCGCCGCTGAAAGAGAACCTCGCCGCGGGGATCGTGCGCCTTTCCGGTTGGCAGCCCGGCGAGACGCTACTCGATCCCATGTGCGGCAGCGGCACGATCGCCATCGAAGCGGCGATGATGGCGCTTGCGATTCCGCCGGGACACGGGCGCAGCTTCGGTTTCGAGCGGCTCGACGGTTTCGACCGCCGGAAATGGAGCGAGGTTCGCGAGGCCGCGCTCGCCCGGAGGATGCCCGGGCGCCGCCTTCCGATCTTCGCCCGCGACCGCTACGGCGAGGAGCTCAAGAAGGCGCGCGCCAATCTCGAGGCGGCAGGCGTCGCGGGCTGCGTCGAGATCAAGCAGGCCGACGTCCTCGATACCGGCGCGCCGGCGCAGTCGGGGGTCCTGATCGCCAATCCGCCGTACGGCGAGCGCATCGGAGGGGAGGCCGCCCTCGCCGAGCTCTATCCCAAGCTCGGACATACGCTCAAGAAGTACTACGCCGGCTGGCGATGCTACATATTCTCGGGAGACGCGCGGCTCCCCAAGCTCATCCGGCTCGCCGCGTCCAGGCGCACCCCCCTCTACAACGGCCCTATCGAATGCCGGCTCTACGAATACCGCATGGTCGCCGGCTCCAACCGCAAAGCGTCTCCGAAAGCCGCCTGATCTCCGCGCGCTAGCGCATCTGGTCGCGCGCGCTGGTGACCGCCAGGAAGATCTCGCGCAGGAAAACCAGCAGGGCGAGGATGAACGCGAGCATCGCCGCCATGAAAAGGAGGCCGATGAATTTCGAGAGATCGACTTCGATGAAGGCGTCGACGAACGCGACCGCGATCAGCAGACCGACGCAGAGGGCGCATATCACCGCGAGAACCATCGAGCCGTAGACCAGCCGCACCCGGCGGCCGAGCACGAGGAGCTCTTCGCGCACCAGCTTCTGGGCCTCTGGCTGCATCTGCCGCAGGCGGTCCTCGAGAAAACGGCTGCGGTCGACGACTCGGCCCAGCCTGTTGGAGAGGACTCCGATGATGGTCCCCACCGCGGTCAGGAGGAACACCGGGGCGATCGCGAGCTGGATCAGCCGCGCGACGTCGATGACGTTCTCGGGGTTCATTTCGCCTCCCGGTCCGCTACACCATGGCCTTGCGCAGCGCGTGCTTGAAGTGGTGGATGTG
>DATEGT010000098.1:0-5538 GCA_035280025.1 Burkholderiales bacterium
TGCGCGAGCTCGAACAGGTCGCGCCAGCGCTGCCAGGTCGTGATCCCGCGGAAGGCGTCGGTGCCGAGCAGGAGCACCAGGGGGCGGCCCTTGCCGAACAACTTGCGCAGCCGCGCCAGGGTCTCGACGGTGTAGCCGGGAGAGCCCTGCCGGATCTCGGCCTCGTCCAGCTCGAAGAGCGCGTTCCTGCGGATGGCGAGCTTCACCATCTCCACGCGGTGCTTCGCGGTCGCGCGGGGCTGCGTGCGGTGCCAGGGCCGCCCTGCGGGCACCCAGCGCACGCGCTCCAGGCCCAGGATCTCGGCGGCTTCCTGGGCGAGCCGCAGATGTCCGAAGTGCACCGGGTCGAAGGTGCCGCCCATGATGCCGATGGGAGCGGGCGAGCGCGCCCTCCCGGGCCTGGGCGGGCGGGCCTTGCGGCGGCCGGAGATGTTCTTCAGGTCCGCCTCAAATGCGGATCTGCCCGCTGCCGAACACCACGAACTTCTGCGAGGTGAGACCTTCCAGGCCCACGGGCCCGCGCGCGTGCAGCTTGTCGGTCGAGATGCCGACCTCCGCGCCCAGCCCGTACTCGAAGCCGTCGGCGAAGCGCGTGGACGCGTTCACCAGAACGGAGCTCGAGTCGACCTCGCGCAGGAAGCGCTTGGCGCGGCCCTCGTCCTCGGTGACGATCGCGTCGGTGTGCTGCGAGCCGTACTTGGCGATGTGGGCGATCGCCGCGTCGAGGTCCTTGACCACGCGCACCGCGAGGATGGGCGCGAGGTATTCGGTATACCAGTCCTGCTCGGCCGCGGGCTTCATCGCCGCGACGAGCTTCCTCGCGTCTTCGTCGCCGCGCAGCTCGACGCCCTTCTCGGCGTAGATCCTCGCGAGCGGCGGGAGCACCTCCGGCGCGATCTTCTCGTTCACGAGCAGCGTCTCCATCGCGTTGCACACGCCGTAGCGCTGCGTCTTCGCGTTGTCGGCGATGCGGATCGCCTTGTCGGGATCGGCGCCCTCGTCGATGTAGACGTGGCACACGCCGTCGAGGTGCTTGATCATGGGAATGCGCGACTCGCGCATCACGCGCTCGATCAGGTCCTTGCCGCCGCGCGGCACGATGATGTCTACGTACTCGTTCATCGCGAGCAGCTGGCCGACGGCGACGCGGTCCGAAGTCCCGACCACCTGCACCGCGGTCTCGGGCAGGCCCGCGGCCTTGAGCCCCTCGTGCATGCACACCGCGATCGCCACGTTGGAGCGCACCGATTCCGAGCCGCCGCGCAGGATGCAGGCGTTGCCGGACTTCAGGCACAGCGCCGCCGCGTCCGCGGTGACGTTGGGACGCGACTCGTAGATGATGCCGATCACGCCCAGCGGCACGCGCATGCGCCCGACCTTGATGCCGCTCGGCCGCTCGTGGAGCTCGGAGATCTGCCCGACCGGGTCGGGGAGCCTGGCGACCTGCTCGAGGCCGGCCGCCATCGCCTCGATGCTCTTCTCCGTCAGCGTGAGGCGATCGAGGAAGGCCGCGTCCTTGCCGCCCGTGCGCGCCGACAGCACGTCCGCGGCGTTCTCGGAGAGCAGCTTCTTCGCGTCGCGCCGCAGCGCCTTGGCGGCGGCGACCAGCGCGCGGTTCTTGGTGGCTGTGTCCGCGCGCGCCACCTCGCGCGCGGCGATGCGCGCGCGCTGGCCGACCTTGATCATGTAGGCCTTGATGTCGGCGGGGGCGTTCATCGAGGGAATTTTACGCTGCCCGGGACCCTATCGTCATTCAGGCGGTGCGCGGCTCTTCGAGCCAAGTGCTAGTGTTGCGGATTGCATGAACCCCCTCGACTACTCCCGCTACGCCCGCGATCTCGTCGCGGCCAGGCCCGAGTTGCGCGAGGAGATCGAGCGCGCGGAGGAGGGAGGCTGGACGCGCGAGGCGATGCAGGGGTTCCTGCGCCGCGACGGCGGCGCGGGCGATCCGGGGGCGCGGCTGCGCCGGCTGCGCCAGCGCGTGATGCTGCGCACGATGGCGCGCGATCTCGCGGACCTCGCGGCGCTCGACGAGGTCTGCGGCGCGATGTCGGCGCTCGCCGAGGTCGCGATCGCGGAGGCGCTCGCGTTTCTCGAGCCGCCGACGGGAGACGACGCGGGAGGGGCCGGGCTCTCGGTGATCGCCATGGGCAAGCTCGGCGGCGGAGAGCTCAACGTTTCTTCCGACGTCGATCTGGTGTTCCTCTATCCGGAGGAGGACCAGGCGGGCGCGCGCCTGGAGCATTTCGCGCGCCTGGGCCGGCGCCTCATCGCTGCGCTCGACGAGCGCACCGAGGACGGCTTCGTCTTCCGCGTCGACATGCGTCTGCGCCCCTGGGGCGACGGCGGCGCGCTCGCCACCAGCTTCGGCGCGCTCGAGGAGTATTTCGTGACGCAGGGACGCGAGTGGGAGCGCTACGCCTGGATCAAGGCGCGCTCGCTCGGCGGAGACAACGAGGCGCTTTCGGCCATCGTGCGTCCCTTCGTCTACCGCAAATACCTCGACTACGGCACGTTCGCCGCGATGCGCGAGCTGCATGCGCAGATCCGCGCCGAGGTCGCGCGCCGGGAGCTCTCCAACCAGATCAAGCTCGGCCCCGGCGGCATCCGCGAGATCGAGTTCCTCGCGCAGGCCTTCCAGCTGATCCGCGGCGGGCGCGATCCGGCGCTGCAGATCCGGCCGACGCTGGCGGTGCTCGCGCTGCTCGCGCAGAAGGGGCTGCTCCCCGCGGCCGCGTTCGAGGAGCTCTCCGAGGCCTACGTGTTCCTGCGGCGCCTGGAGCACCGGCTCCAGTATCTCGACGACGCGCAGACGCACGAGCTGCCCGAGGACGCCGGCGACCGCCTGCTCGTCGCCCGGGCGATGGGCTTCGCGGCGTGGGACTCGCTCCGCGTCGCCCTGGACGCGCGCCGCGCCCGCGTCTCCTGGCACTTCGAGCAGTTGTTCTCGGTCGAGGAGGCGCCCAGGCACCCGCTCGCGCCGCTTTGGGCCGGGGAAAACGCCAGGGAGCGCCTCGAGCAGCTCGGTTTCCGCGACCCGGAAGGCGCCGCGGCGCGGCTCGCCGCGCTGCGCTCGGGCGGGCGCTACGCCGGGCTGCCCCAGGCGAGCCGCTCCCGCTTCGACGCCCTGATCCCGCGGATCATCGAAGCCTCGGCGGCGCGCGAGGACGCGGACGCGACGCTCACGCGCTTCCTCGACCTGGTCGAGACGGTGAGCCGCCGCGCCGCCTATCTCGCGCTCCTGGACGAGCACCCCGCGGTGCTCGCCCGCCTCGCTCAGCTCTTCGACTCGTCGAGCTGGGCGGCGGAGTATCTCAACCGGCACCCCGTGGTCCTCGACGAGCTGCTCGACGCGCGCAGCCTCCTCGCGCGTCCCGACTGGCACGCCTTCGCGCAGGACCTGCGCGGCCAGGTCGCGGCGAAGCAGGGCGACGAGGAGCGCCAGATGGACTGGTTGCGCGAGGCGCACCACGCGCAGGTGTTCCGCCTGCTCGCGCAGGACCTCTCGGGGCTGCTCACCGTCGAGGAGCTCGCCGACCACCTGTCGGATCTCGCCGACGCCGTGCTGCAGGTGACGCTCGAGCTGTGCTGGATGCAGCTGCGCGGCAGGCACCGGAGCGACCCGAGCTTCGCGGTCGTCGCCTACGGCAAGCTTGGTGGGAAGGAGCTGGGCTACGCGTCCGACCTCGACCTCATCTTCCTCTACGACGACGCGGACGACAGCGCGCAGGAGATCTACGCGAGGCTCGCGCAGCGCTTCAGCCGCTGGCTGACCGCGCGCACCTCCGCGGGCGTGCTGTTCGACATTGACTTGAGGCTGCGGCCGCAGGGGGAGAGCGGGCTGCTCGTCAGCTCGCTCGACGCCTTCCGCCGCTACCAGCGCGAGTCGGCCTGGACCTGGGAGCACCAGGCGCTGACGCGCGCGCGCTCCTGCGCCGGCGACGCGGCGCTGGGGGAGGCTTTCGAGTCGGAGAGGATCGCGATCCTGCGGATGCAGCGCGACTACGCCGCGCTGCGCAAGGACGTGCTGTCGATGCGCGAACAGCTCCTGCAGGGTCATCCCAACGAGAGCGGCCTGTTCGACCTCAAGCACGACCGCGGCGGCATGATCGACATCGAGTTCGTCGTGCAGTACCTGGTGCTCGGCCACTCGCACCGGCATTCCGGGCTGACGCGCAACGCCGGCAACATCGCGCTCCTCAGGCTCGCTGCGCAGCTCGACCTGATCCCGACCGAGTCGTCCGAGTCCGTCGGCGGCGCCTACCGCGAGTACCGCCGCCGGCAGCACTGGCTGCGCCTGAACGGCGCGAAGTACGCGCGCGTTCCCGCGCAGGAGGTCGCAAAGCACGTGGGCGCGACGCGGCTCCTGTGGTCCGGGGTCTTCGGAGACGGCTAGGCCGCGAAGCGCAGGCAGAGCTGCAGGAGCTCGTCCCAGGCGTCGCCCTTGACGACGCCCTTGACGATGCGGTCGACTCCCGCCGCGTGCTCCAGCGCGGAGAGCAGCGAGGCGCGGGAGAACTTCCTCGCCGCCTTGCCGACGAGCGCCTGGCGCGCGTCGCCCCAGACGCGCGCCTCGCGCAGCACCTCGGCGAGCGCGCGCCCCGAGGCGAGAGCGTGCTGCACGCGGCACACCGCGCGGATCTCCTCGGCGAGCAGCCACAGAACCCGCGGCGGCGCCTCGCCCTCACCGCGCAGGCCCTCGAGCATGCGCGCAAGGCGCGCGCGGTCCCCCGAGAGCATCGCCTCGCCGAGCTTGCCCGCGTCGTAGCGCGCGACGTCCATCACCGCCTCGCGCACCGCGTCGAAGCCGAGCTCGCCCTGGGGCAGGAGCAGCGCGAGCTTCTGGATCTCCTGGTGCGCGGCGATGAGGTTCCCCTCGACGCAGTCGGCGAGAAAACGCAGCGTCTCGGGCTTCGCGCCCTGCTTCTGGCGCGAAAGGCGCGCCGCGATCCACTCGGGCAGGCGAGCGCGCTCGACCGGGAACACGTTGACCACCGTTCCCTTCGACTCCAGCGCGCCGAACCAGGCGGACGACTGCCCGGCTCGGTCCAGGCGAGGCAGCAGGACCAGCGTGACCGCGTCGCCGGGGAGCCTCGCGCAGAACGCCTCGATCGCCTGCGATCCGTCGGTCCCCGGCTTGCCCGAAGGCAGGCGCAGCTCGATCAGCCTGCGGTCGCCGAAGAGCGAAGGGCTCGCGGCGCTCGCGGCGAGATGGCCCCAGTCGAAGCCGCGCTCGGCGAGCAGCACGCTGCGCTCGGCGAACCCGCCGGCGCGCGCCCGCGCGCGGATCGCGTCGGCGGCTTCCATGGAGAGCAGCGGCTCGTCGCCGTGGATCGCGTACAGCGGCCGGAGCTCGCGCGAGAGATGCGCTTCGAGCTGCTCCAGCCGCAGCGCGGGCACGCTATTCCGCCTGCGGCTTCGCGGCGATCAGCCGCCGTATGATCTGCTGGACCATGTCGGTCTGCATGTCGCGGTACAGCAGGGCCTCCTCGTTCTCCTTCGCGATCACCTGCGCGTCGCTGTAGCTCATGTCGCGGG
>DATEGT010000099.1:0-10697 GCA_035280025.1 Burkholderiales bacterium
CTCGGCATCCAGGCGTTCGAGCCGGTGCTGATCGAGGGCAAGGCGATCCAGCTGCACCCGCTGGTGTGCGCGGCGTTCAACGCCGACTTCGACGGCGACCAGATGGCCGTGCACGTGCCGCTGTCGCTCGAGGCGCAGATGGAGGCGAGGACTCTGATGCTTGCCTCGAACAACATCCTGTCGCCGGCGAACGGCGACCCGATCATCGTGCCTTCGCAGGACATCGTTCTCGGGCTGTACTACGCCACGCGCGAGCGCATCAACGCGCAGGGCGAAGCCATGGTCTTCTCCGACGTGTCCGAAGTGTCGCGCGCGTACGAATCGGGGAAGATCGAGCTGCACGCCGGCGTGACCGTGCGCATCCGCGAGGCGGAATTCGGCGCGAACGGGGAGAAGGTCGAGAAGCTGGTTCGCCACCGCACCACGGTCGGCCGCGCGCTGCTCTCGGAAATTCTGCCGGTCGGCCTGCCCTTCGAGCTCGTCAACAAGGCGCTGAAGAAGAAGGAGATCTCCAAGCTGATCAACGCGGCCTTCCGGCGCTGCGGGCTGCGCGAGACGGTGATCTTCGCCGACAGGCTCATGCAGGCCGGGTTCGGCTTCGCCACGCGGGCGGGCATCTCGATCTGTGTCGACGACATGCTCGTTCCGGAGCAGAAGCATGATCTCATCGCCTCCGCCGAAAGCGAGGTGAAGGAGATCGAGTCCCAGTACACCTCGGGGCTCGTCACCGTGGGAGAGCGCTACAACAAGGTGGTCGACATCTGGGGCCGCGCGGGCGACCAGGTCGGCAAGGCGATGATGGACCAGCTTTCCACCCAGGACGTGACCGACCGCAAGGGACAGAAGGTGAAGCAGGAGTCGTTCAATTCCATCTACATGATGGCCGACTCCGGGGCACGGGGCTCCGCCGCGCAGATCCGGCAGCTCGCCGGCATGCGCGGCCTGATGGCCAAGCCCGACGGCTCGATCATCGAGACGCCGATCACGGCGAACTTCCGCGAAGGCCTGAACGTGCTCCAGTACTTCATCTCGACGCACGGCGCGCGCAAGGGCCTGGCCGACACCGCATTGAAGACGGCGAACTCGGGCTACCTCACGCGGCGCCTGGTGGACGTGACGCAGGACCTCGTCGTGACCGAGGAGGATTGCGGCACGGCGAACGGCGTCGCCATGAAGGCGCTGGTCGAGGGCGGCGAGGTGGTCGAAGCGCTCCGCGAGCGCATTCTGGGTCGCGTCACCGCGTCCGACATCCTGCACCCGGAAACGCAGGAGGTGCTGTACAACGCCGGTACGCTGCTGAACGAGGACGAGGTCGACGCGATCGAGTCCTTCGGCATCGACGAGGTCAAGGTGCGCACACCGCTTACCTGCGACACGCGCTGGGGCCTGTGCGCCAAGTGCTACGGGCGCGATCTCGCGCGCGGCTGCTCGGTCAACGTCGGCGAGGCGATAGGAGTGATCGCGGCGCAGTCGATCGGCGAACCGGGAACCCAGCTCACCATGCGCACCTTCCACATCGGCGGGGCCGCTTCGCGGGCCGCGGTGGCGAGCCAGGTCGAGGCGAAATCGAACGGCACGGTGCGCTTCACGCCGCAGATCCGTTACGTGACCAACCCCAAGGGCGAGAAGGTCGTGATCTCGCGGACCGGCGAGGTTCTGGTCACCGACGACAACGGCCGCGAGCGCGAGCGCCACAAGGTGCCCTACGGCGCCACGCTCCTCGCCGCCGACGGCAAGCCGGTGAGGGCGGGCCAGACGCTCGCCTCCTGGGATCCGCATACGCGCCCGATCATCACCGAGTACGGCGGCCTGGTGCGCTTCGAGCACATCGAGGAAGGCGTGACCGTCGCGAAGCAGATCGACGACGTCACCGGGCTTTCGACGCTGGTGGTCATCGATCCCAAGCGCCGCGCGGCCGCAGGCAAGGGCCTGCGCCCGCAGGTGAAGCTCCTGAACGAGGCCGGCGAGGAGATCAAGATCGCCGGCACCGACCACCCGATCACCATCACCTTCCAGGTGGGCTCGCTCATCACGGTGAAGGACGGGCAGCAGGTGCAGGTGGGCGAGGTGCTCGCGCGCGTTCCGCAGGAAACCTCCAAGACCCGCGACATCACGGGCGGCCTGCCTCGCGTGGCGGAGCTGTTCGAGGCGCGCAGCCCGAAGGATGCGGGGCTGCTCGCGGAGATCACCGGCACGGTGTCGTTCGGCAAGGACACCAAGGGCAAGCAGCGCCTGGTGATCACCGATCTGGAGAGCGTCTCGCACGAGTACCTGATCCCGAAGGACAAGCACGTGATGGCGCACGACGGGCAGGTGGTCAACAAGGGCGAGTTCATCGTCGACGGCCCGGCCGATCCGCACGACATCCTGCGCCTGCAGGGGGTCGAAGCGCTGGCGCGTTACATCACCGACGAGGTCCAGGACGTGTACCGCCTGCAGGGGGTGCGCATCAACGACAAGCACATCGAGGTGATCGTGCGGCAGATGCTGCGCCGGGTGCAGGTCGAGGATCCGGGCGAGACGCGCTTCATCCCGGGCGAGCAGGTGGAGCGCGCGGACGTGCTCGAGGAGAACGAGAAGGTCCAGGGCGAGGGCAAGAAGCCCGCGACCTACAGCTACATGCTGCTCGGGATCACCAAGGCGTCGCTGTCGACAGACTCGTTCATCTCGGCGGCCTCGTTCCAGGAGACGACGCGCGTGCTTACCGAAGCCGCGATCATGGGCAAGAAGGACGATCTACGCGGGCTCAAGGAGAACGTCATCGTCGGCCGGCTCATCCCGGCGGGGACGGGTCTCGCCTACCACAGCGCGCGCAAGAACGTGCCGCCGTCGCAGCTGTTCGAGGAGGCCGCGCCGGCCGCGGAGCCGGAGGCGCCCGCCCACACCGAGAACGCCTGAAATCCGTGCGGAAGCTCGGCCTGCTGTGGCTCGCGCTGGGCGCGTTTCTCGCGCCCTGGCCGGCTCTCGCCCAGGCGCCCGACGCCTGGCCGAGCCGGCCGATCCGCCTGATTCTGCCGTTTCCGCCGGGCGGCCCCACCGACATCCTCGGCCGCATGATCGGGGAGCGGCTGACCGCGGGTCTCGGCCAGCCGGTGGTGGTAGAGAACCGCGGCGGCGCGGGCGGCAATCTCGGAGCGGAGGTCGCCGCGAAGTCCGCGCCCGACGGCTACACGATCCTGCTGGTGTCGAATCCGATCGTGATCAGCCCCAGCCTCTACAGCAAGCTCAACTACGATCCGCGGAAGGATTTCGCGCCGGTGAGCCTGCTCGCCACGGTGCCCAACGTGATGGTGACCTATCCCTCGCTGGGGGTCAGCACCCTGCAGGAATTCATCGCGCTGGCGAAGAGCAAGCCGGGAATGAATTTCGGCTCGGGAGGCGCGGGCACCTCCAACCACGCCGCCGGCGAGCTGTTCAACATCGTGGCCGGCGTGAAGCTGGTGCACGTTCCCTACAAGGGCGTGAACCTGGCGATGAACGACGTCCTCGCCGGCCGGATCCAGTTCGTCGTGATCGGCGTTCCCGCCGCCGGACCGCACATCAAGGCCGGGCGGCTGCGCGCCCTCGCCGTCATCGCGCCGCGCCGGCTGCCGGCGCTGCCCGACGTCCCTACCGTCGCCGAGGCGGGGCTGCCCAACTTCGAGGTCACGACGTTCTACGGGATGCTCGCCCCCGCGGGCACGCCCGCGGCGATCGTGAGGCGCCTCAACGCCGAGCTGGTGCGCATCATGCACTCGCAGGAGCTGAAGGACAGGCTTGCGACGATGGCGACCGAGCCCGCGACCGACACGCCCGAGGAGTTCGCCGAATTCCTCAAGCGGGAAACCGCGAAGTGGGCCGAGGTCGTGCGCAAAGCCGGCCTGAAGGTCGACTGAGCTACCGATTCCCGGGCCGAGCGCGCTCCCGGAGCAGCTCGGCGAACGCCTCGCCGGGGATCGGTTTGCTGAAGTAATACCCCTGCATTTCGTCGCACTCGAGCTCCTGCAGGAAGCTCTGCTGCTCCTGAGTCTCGACGCCCTCGGCGACGACGGTGAGGTCTAGGCTCTTGCCCATGGCGATGATCGCCTCGGTGATCGCCTTGTCTTCGGGATCTTGCGGCAAGTCGCGGATGAAGGAGCGGTCGACCTTCAAGGTGTCGATCGGGAAGCGCTTCAGGTGCGTGAGCGAGGAGTAGCCGACGCCGAAATCGTCGATCGCCAGCCGCACGCCCATTTTCTTGATCTCGCTGACGACCTTGCCCGCGCGCTCGGTGTTCTGTATCACCATGCTCTCGGTGAGCTCGAGCTCGAGCAGCTCCGGCGGGAGCCCGGTGCTTTTCAAGGCTTCCGCGACGTCGTGGACGAGATCGTCGTCGGCGAACTGGCGCGCCGACAGGTTGACGGCGATGTGCACCGGAGGCAGGCCTTGCCGCTGCCAGGCGACGTTCTGCGCGCAGGCGGTGGTCAGCACCCATTTTCCGATCGGCACGATCAGCCCCGTCTCCTCCGCGAGGGGAATGAACTGGGCGGGCGGGACCAGGCCCAGATCCGGATGCTGCCAGCGCACCAGCGCTTCGACCCCGGTGATGCGTCCGGACTTCAGGTCGGCCTTCGCCTGATAGTGAAGCAGGAACTCGCCGCGCTCCAGGGCCCGGCGCAGGCTCGTCTCCAGCGCGAGGCGCTCGAAGGAGTGGACGTTCATCTCTTCCGTATAGAACTTGTAGTTGTTCTTGCCGTCCTCCTTCGCCCGGTACATGGCGATGTCGGCGTTTTTCATCAGCGCCAGCTCGTCCTGCGCCTCGGTGGGGTACATGCAGATGCCGATGCTCGCGGTGACACGGCACTCCTGCCCTTGAATGGTCATCGGTTGGGCGAGCGCGGACAGGACCTTGCGCGCGACCGACGCGACCTGCTTGGACTCGTTGATTTCCTGGACCAGGACCACGAACTCGTCGCCGCCGAGACGCGCCACCACGTCGCTCGTCCTCATCGTCTCGGAGAGCCGCCGCCCCATCTGCTGCAGGAGCTTGTCTCCGGCGTCGTGCCCCAGCGTGTCGTTGATGTTCTTGAAGCGATCCAGATCGATGAACAGCACCGCGAAGCTGCGCTGGTAGCGGCGCGCGTTCTGGATGGCGATGGTCAGCACCTCGTTGAACATCGCCCGGTTGGGGAGCGAGGTCAAGGCGTCGTGATTGGCGAGGAACTGGATGCGCTCCTCGTCGAGCTTGCGCTCGGTGATGTCCTTGCCGACGCCGCGGTATCCTCTGAACGCGCCCGACGGATCGAAAACGGGCTCGCCGCTGATGCTGATCCAGATCTTGTTGCCGGATTCATCCAGCCGGCACAGCTCCATGTCGCGGAATTCCTTGTGGGCCTCCAGGAGCGCGATGTGCTCGGCCCACTGCTCGGCGCTCATGTTCACGTAGTTCTGCTCCCAGCGCTTCTTGCCGATGGTCCGGAAGGTCTTGAGGTTGACGCGCCTCGACCCGGTGCCGGTCATCTTGGTGAAGCGGAACTGCTCGTCCTGCTCCCAGTAGATGTCCGAGGACAGGCTGGTGAGGCTGCGAAAGCGCTCCTCGCTGGAGCGCAGCGCTTCCTCCGCCTCGATGCGCGGGGTGATATCGCGGGAGATGGCGGCGATGATATGCGTGTCGCCCGAACGCAGCACGTGCCGCGTCGACTCGAACGCGAAGGCGGTGCCGTCCTTGCGCCGGTAGTAGCTCTGCATCCCGGGGGTATGCGTCGGGTCGGCGATGATCTCGTCGTAGGTGCGCTCCAGCTCCTCGAGCGTCTTGGGGAGCACGTCCTGCGGACCCATCCGCAGCAGCTCTTCCCTGGAATAGCCGAGTACGTTGCACGCCGTGTTGTTGACGTCGACGAACCGCATCGTCGCCCGGTCGATGAGGACGATCATGTCGGCGGAGTTGTCCATCGCGATGCGGAACCGGCGGTGCTCCTCTTCCGCCTGCTTGCGCTGGAGGAACTGCCCGATCTGGCTGCCGATCACGCGTATCGCGCGCAGCAGTCGCTCGTCCGGCTCCCGCACTTCGCGGCTGGTAAAGGTGAGCACGCCCGACACCTTGCCTTCGGAAGTCGCGGGGAACACGAACGCGCCGTGCATGCCGGTATCGCGCGCGAGCTTCGACTGCGCGACGCGCGGGTCCTTGAAGATGTCGGATGCCCACAGGGGCTTGCCCGACTGCCAGACCTGGCCGGCGAGGCCGACGCCGGGGGCGTAGCCGACATCGCGCGACCCGGCTATGAACCGCGCCACGGCTTCACCCGGAACGCCCCAGGTTTCGGCGAGGCGCAGCACGCCCGCTTTTTCGTCGGGCGCGAAATACCGGCCGCACTCCCAGCTTTCCGACTCGCAGATCGCCCTGAGCACCGCCTGCAGCGCTTCCGAGGGGCTGGCCGCCTGCGCGAGGCAGCGGGTGATCGCGTGCTCGAGGGCGAGCAGCTGCTCGTCGCGGCGGCTCCTCGTGACGTCCCGGGCGACGCCGCGGTAACCCCGGAACCCGCCTTTTTCGTCGAACACGGGCTGACCGCTGGTGCTGACGAAGCGCCAGCCGAGCTTCGGATCGGGGCGCTTGAAGACGAAATCGGTGAAGGGCTCGCGAGCCTTCACGAGGGCCTTGTGCTTGTCCCAGCAGCCGCCGTCTCCGAGCGGAACCGCCCCGCGGTCCCAGCGGTACGTCCCGACGAATTTCCTGGGATCGAGTCCGCCGTGCTCGACTGAGCTTCCCGTGAGCAGCGTGTAGCGAAAGTCCTCGTCCTGCTCCCAGTACCACTCCGAGGAGAGCTCGATGAGTCCCTGGAACCGGTCTTCCAGCTGCCGAAGCTCTTCCTCGAGGTCCCGCGGCTTCTTCTTTCCTCCCTTCACGCGCCGGGCCTCAGGCGCGCTTGCGCTCGCCGACGGCCGCGGGAGGGACCGCGGGCCGGCCGCGCAGGTATTGCCGGGGAATCTGCGGAGCGGCCCCGAGCTCGAGCGCCGCGTGCCAGCCCCAGCGGGGCTCCCAGAGGAAGCCGCGGGCGAGCGCCACCATGTCCGCCTTGCCCTCGGCGAGGATTCTCTCGGCGTGCTTCGCTTCGGTGATCAGGCCGATCGCGATGGTGGCGATGCCGGCCTCCTTCTTGACGCGCTCGGCAAAGGGCACCTGGTATCCCGGCGCGGCGGGGACCGCCTGGTGCTTCACCAGGCCGCCGCTCGAAGCGTCGATCCAGTCGCACCCCGCCTTCTTCAGCTCGCGGGCGAAGGCCACGCTCTGACCGATGTCCCACCCCCCCTCGGCCCAGTCGGTGCAGGAGACGCGCATGCCCAGGGGCTTTTCCTCCGGCCATTCCGCGCGCACTGCGGCGAACACCTCGAGCGGAAAGCGCATGCGGTTCGCGAGCGATCCCCCGTATTCGTCGTCGCGGCGGTTCGAAAGCGGCGAGAGGAACTGATGCAATAGGTAGCCGTGCGCTCCGTGGAGCTCGATTGCGTCGAGCCCGAGGCGCCTTGCGCGCCGCGTCGCGTCCGCAAACTTTGCGACCAGTGCGCGGATTTCGGCAAGAGTGAGCGCTCGAGGAACGAGTTCGCCCTCACCCACGGAAACGGCCGAGGGCGCCACGGGCTCCCAGCCTCCTTCATCCGGAGCGAGCGGCCTTCCACCCTCCCAGGGAGGGGCGGTCGAGGCTTTTCGGCCGGCGTGCCCGAGCTGAATCGCGAGCTTCGCGCGGCCGTGCTCGCGGCAGTGCGCAACGACGCGGGCGAGCGCCGCCTCGTTCGGATCCGAGTACAGACCCGAGCAGGCCGGCGTTATCCTGCCGATCGCCTCGACATCGGTCATCTCGAAGCACAGAAGCCCCGCCCCGGAGTTCGCGAGCATGCCGAGGTGCGCCAAGTGCCAGCCGGTCATGGAGCCCTCGACCGCCGAGTACTGGCACATGGGGGACACCATGATCCGGTTCTCGAGGCTGAGCCCGCGAAACCGGACCGGCTGAAACAATGCGCTTGTCATGCAGATAGGGGTTTGGGCGGTCGGAAACGGCCCAATGCTACCCGGAATCGGTCGAGCTGACCGCGTCGCGCGCCGGGGCTCGGCGCCGGGCCTGAGGCAAAGCCAAAAAAGGGCGATAACTTGTTGACCTAGGGTCGATTTCCCGGCTAGAATCCGCGGTCTTTGTATTCCGCGGGACGGCCGTTTCTCGCAGACGGGCCGTCCCGGTTTTTTCTGGATTCGAAATAATGCCGACAATCAACCAGTTGGTGCGTAACGCACGGACTCGCCTGCCCGCCAAGAGCAAGGTGCCCGCGCTCGCCGGCTCGCCGCAGAAGCGCGGCGTGTGCACGCGGGTGTACACCACCACGCCGAAGAAGCCGAACTCGGCGCTGCGCAAGGTCGCCAAGGTCCGGCTCACCAACGGGTTCGAGGTGATCAGCTACATCGGCGGAGAAGGTCACAACCTGCAGGAGCACTCGGTAGTCCTGATCCGCGGGGGCCGCGTGAAGGACCTGCCGGGCGTGCGATATCACATCGTACGCGGCAGCCTGGACACGCAAGGGGTCAAGGACCGCAAGCAGGGCCGCTCGAAGTACGGGGCGAAGAAGCCCAAGGCCGCCTAGAACCGCGAAGAGATCCGCCATGCCCCGACGCAGAGAAGTCCCCAAGCGCGAGATCCTTCCGGATCCGAAGTACGGCAACGCCGACGTGGCGAAGTTCGTCAACGTGCTGATGACGCGAGGCAAGAAATCGGTCGCCGAGCACATCGTCTACGACGCGTTCGACACGATCAAGTCGAAGACCGGCAAGGATCCGCTCGAAGTCTTCAGCCAGGCGGTTCAGAACGTAAAGCCGATGGTCGAAGTCAAGAGCCGCCGGGTGGGTGGCGCCAACTACCAGGTGCCGGTCGAAGTGCGTCCGGTGCGGCGCGCGGCGCTGTCGATGCGCTGGATTCGCGAGGCCGCGCAGAAGCGCGGCGAGAAATCCATGGACGCGCGCCTGGCGGGCGAGCTGATGGAAGCGGCCGAGGGCCGCGGCGGTGCGATGAAGAAGCGCGAAGAAGTGCACCGTATGGCCGAGGCCAACAAGGCCTTCGCGCACTACCGCTTCTAGGAACTCCAGGTGCTGCAAGTGGCCCGCAAGACTCCCATCGACCGTTACCGCAACATCGGCATCAGCGCGCACATCGATGCGGGCAAGACCACGACCACCGAGCGCATCCTGTTCTACACGGGCGTGTCGCACAAGATGGGCGAGGTGCACGACGGCGCGACGGTCATGGACTGGATGGAGCAGGAGCGCGAGCGCGGCATCACCATCACCTCCGCGGCGACGACCTGCTTCTGGAAGGGAATGGACCAGAACTATCCCGAGCACCGCATCAACATCATCGACACGCCCGGACACGTGGATTTCACGATTGAGGTCGAGCGCTCGATGCGCGTCCTCGACGGCGCCTGCATGGTGTACGACGCGGTCGCCGGCGTGCAGCCGCAGTCGGAGACGGTGTGGCGCCAGGCGAACAAGTACGGCGTGCCGCGGCTCGCGTTCATCAACAAGATGGACCGCCAGGGCGCGGACTTCTTCAAGTCGTACGGGCACATCAGGACGCGCCTGAAGGGCAACCCCGTGCCGATCCAGATTCCGATCGGCGCCGAGGAGCAGTTCGAGGGCGTGATCGACCTGGTGCGCATGAAGGCGATCTACTGGGACGACTCGACCCAGGGCATGAAGTTCGAAATGCGCGACATCCCCGCAAACCTGCTCGAGCAGGCTAAGGAATGGCGCGAGAAGATGGTCGAAGCCGCCGCCGAGGCCGACGACGACCTGACCCACAAGTACCTCGAGGGCCACACGCTCTCGAACGAAGACATCAAGAAGGGCCTTCGCATCCGCACCATCAAGAACCAGATCGTCCCCATGCTCTGCGGCACGGCGTTCAAGAACAAGGGCGTGCAGGCGATGCTCGACGCGGTGATCGACTATCTGCCCTCGCCGGTGGACATACCGCCGGTGAAGGGGCAGGACGACGACGGCAAGCCCGCCAACCGCAAGGCCGGCGACGAGGAACCGTTCTCGGCGCTCGCGTTCAAGATCATGACCGACCCCTACGTCGGCCAGCTCACGTTCTTTCGCGTGTATTCGGGCGTGCTGAACTCCGGCGACACGGTCTACACCTCGGTTCGCGGCCGCAAGGAGCGCATCGGGCGGATCCTGCAGATGCACGCCAACCAGCGCGACGAGATCAAGGAAGTGCGCGCCGGCGACATCGCCGCGGCCGTGGGCCTGAAGGACGTGACCACGGGCGAGACGCTGTGCGACCCGAACAAGGTCATCGTGCTGGAGAAGATGGAATTCCCGGATCCGGTGATCCACGTCGCGGTCGAGCCCAAGACCAAGGCCGACCAGGAGAAGATGGGCGTGGCGCTCGGGCGCCTGGCGCAGGAAGACCCGTCGTTCCGCGTGCGCACCGACGAGGAATCGGGCCAGACCATCATTTCCGGAATGGGTGAGCTGCATCTCGAGATCATCGTCGATCGCATGAAACGCGAGTTCGGCGTCGAGGCTTCGGTGGGCAAGCCGCAGGTGGCCTACCGCGAGACCTTCAAGAAGTCGCTCGAGTCCGAGGGCAAGTTCGTCAAGCAGTCCGGCGGACGCGGCCAGTACGGCCACGTCTGGTTCAAGCTCGAGCCGCAGCCGGGCAAAGGCAACGAATTCGTCGACGCCATCAAGG
>DATEGT010000100.1:0-3569 GCA_035280025.1 Burkholderiales bacterium
CTCGGACAGGCGCGCGGCACGGCGATCTGCGCCGCGGTCGACGCCGGCCTGCCGGTCGCCGAATACACCGCGCTCCAGGTGAAGCAGGCCGTGGTCGGCAACGGCCACGCCAGCAAGGAGCAGGTGCAGCACATGGTGAAGCGGCTGCTGAAGATCTCGGGCTCGCCCTCGGCGGACGCGGCCGACGCGCTCGCCTGCGCGATCTGCCACGCTCACGGCGGGCGCCTGGGCGCGATCTCCACGCGCGGCTTCCGCGTCAGGCGGGGCCGGCTCGTATGATCGGCAAGGTCACGGGCGTGCTCCTGGAGAAGAATCCTCCGCAGATCGTGATCGAGGCGGCGGGGGTGGGCTACGAGATCGAGGTGCCGATGAGCACCTTCTACAACCTGCCGGCGTCGGGCGAGCGCGTGGCGCTGCTCACCCACCTCGTGGTGCGCGAGGATGCGCATCTGCTGTACGGTTTCGCGACCGATTCGGAGCGCCGCGCGTTCCGGCAGTTGCTGAAAATCAGCGGCGTCGGACCTCGCATCGCGCTCGCCGTGCTCTCGGGAATGAGCGTGGGCGAGCTGGTCGAGGCGGTCGCGGCCCAGGAATCCGGTCGCCTGGTCAGGGTCCCGGGGATCGGCAAGAAGACCGCTGAGCGGCTGCTGCTCGAGTTGAAGGGCAAGCTCGGTGCCGAGGCGCTGAGCGGTGTCGCGGTAAATCGGGAAAGGCCGGCCGCGAGCGACGTCCTGAACGCGCTTCTCGGCCTGGGGTACAGCGACAAGGAAGCCCAGCTCGCGGTCAAGCAGCTGCCCGAGGGCTTGTCGCTCTCCGACGGGATACGTCAGGCACTGAAGTCCTTGGCGAGGGGTTGATGAACTGAACGTCGGCCGGAACAACAACAACAAGAAAGCAGGGAGGAAATCCGATGAACCAGCAAGTCCGCTTTTGCACCTCCAGCGACGGTGTCCGGCTGGCGTATGCCCTGTCCGGGAGCGGCCCGCGGCTCGTGCGGGCGCCCCACTGGTTCACCCATTTGGAACACGACTGGAACAATCCGGCGATGATGCCCTGGTCCGCGGGGCTGTCGCGCGGGTATTCGCTGCTGCGCTTCGACCAGAGGGGCACCGGGCTGTCGGATCGGGACGTGTCCATCCCGTCGTGGGAAAGCCACGTGAACGATCTCGAGTGCGTCGTCGATGCCGCGCAGTTCGAGCGTTTTGCGCTGATCGGTCTTTCGCAGGGCGCGGCCTTCGCCATCGCCTACGCGGCCCGGCACCCCGAGCGGGTGAGCCATCTGATCCTCTGCGGCGGCTACGCCCGCGGCAGGGTGGTGCGCGGAACGCCTTCCGCCGAGACCGAAACCCTTCAGCAACTGATCGAGCTCGGCTGGGGCCGCGACGATCCCTCGTTTCGCGTCGTCTTTGCGACGCGTTTGATGCCCGATGCGGGCCTGGAAGCCATTCACGCGTTCAACGACATGATGCCCCTGACGGCTTCGGCCGAGACGGCGGCGCGGATCCACCGGGCCAACGGATTGATCGACGTGCGCGAGGAAGCGGCGCGCGTGAGATGCCCGACGCTGGTGCTGCATGCGAAGGGGGATCGGAGCACACCGTTCGAGGAAGGCAGGCTTACCGCGAGCCTGATCCCCGGCGCCCGCTTCGTCTCGCTGGAGAGCCGCAACCACTTGATGCTGGAAACCGAGCCCGCGTGGCGCGATTTCGTCGCGGCGCTGCAGGACTTCTATCCTTCCGCGGGGGCGCGCACGGGCGGACTCCAGGGGCTCACGCCGCGGGAGAACGAGGTCCTCGAGCTCATCGCCCAGGGGCTGGACAACGCCCAGATCGCCGCGCGGCTCGATCTTTCCGAGAAGACCGTCCGCAACAACATCACCCACATCTTCGACAAGATCCAGGTCGAGAGCCGCTCGCAGGCGATCGTTCGCGCGCGCGACGCAGGCCTGGGCGCAAGGCCACCGAAGTAGGTCCGGGACGCCGGTCCCGGAATCCCGGCCGTTTTCCGCGGCTGTCCCGGGACCGCGGCCTCAGGCGCGCCGGCCCCGCCGCCGGCACCATGCCGACCCATGAGCATGGTCCAGCGAATATCCCGCAACGAGTCCCGGAGCGTCGCGGCCCGGCGCGGCGCGACGGTCCGCGTCTCGCGAGGGCGCGTCTGGCTCACCCGTGACGGGGACATCAAGGACTACATCCTGAGCGCCGGTGACTCGCTCGAGCTCGCCGCGGGCGGGCTCGTCGTCGTCTTCGGTCTCAGCGAAGCCGTTTTTCAGGTCGACACGCCGGTCCGCGCGCCCGGCGTGTTGTCCGGACTCCTTGCGCGCTTCATACGAACAGGAGAGTACGCATGAATCCGACCACAGCTGCAAGCGACCGCTACGCGCGCGTCATCGAAGCGTCCAAGCGGATCCGCTGGGACATCGACCGCGACGTGATCCGCGGCCGCAATTTCGACTTCACCCGCAAGTTCCTGCCCGACGGCATCTCCAAGCTCGACCGCCTGGGCTTCCTAGGCGCCGACGACCGGCGCCTGCTCGGGCAGATCCAGGGCCGCACCTACGCCAGCATGTTCGGCCTCGTCGAACGCTTCATCGGCGCGAAGATGCTCGACATCAGCCGGGATCACTGGCTCGGCGATCAGAAGGCCATGGAGGCGCTGGTGCGCTTCACCGACGAGGAGCTCAAGCATCAGGAGCTGTTCCGCCGCATCGAAGGCATGGTCGCCGAGGGCATGCCTGCCGGCTACCGCTTCCTGCCGCAGCCGAACGATGTCGCCGGCTTCGTGCTGGGCAAGTCCACCTGGGCCGTGCTCGCACTGACCTGCCACATCGAGCTGTTCGTGCTCGCGCACTACCGGCAGAGCATCGACCCGGACGGGGAGCTCTCCGAGCTCTTCAAGGACGTCTTCCTGTACCACTGGAAGGAGGAGTCGCAGCACGCGATCCTCGACGAGCTCGAGTGGCGGCGCGAGGACGCGAAGCTGTCGCCCGAGCAGCGCGAGCACGCGGTGACCGATCTGATCGCGCTGGTCGCGGCGGTCGACGGGATGCTGCAAGCGCAGGCCGCCGCCGACGCGGAGTACTTTCTCGGCGCGTGCCGCGGACCCTACTCGGAGGAGCAGTCGCAGCGGGTGCGCGAAGGACTGCTCCACGCCTACCGCTGGCAGTACATCGTCTCCGGCGTGGAGGAGCCGCGGTTCCAGGGGATCCTCGGCAGCCTGATCAGCAAGGCCCAGGGACGGCGTATCACCGAGGCGCTGGCGCCCATCATGGCGGGCGCTTTTCACTGACCCGTCGCGGAAAATCCACCCCGATCTTGCGCGTCGGGGTGGACGGCCAGAAGGTAAGATAGCGCATGGCCATCGAAACCGACCGCCTCATCTCCGGGGCCCCGGTCTCGCCGCAGGAGCAGGCCTTCGAGCGCTCGCTCCGCCCGAAATCCCTTTCCGAATACATCGGCCAGGAAAAGATCCGCGGACAGCTCTCGATCTTCGTCGAGGCCGCGAGGAAGCGCAAGGAAGCCCTCGACCACGTGCTCCTGTTCGGGCCGCCGGGCCTGGGCAAGACGACG
>DATEGT010000101.1:0-12068 GCA_035280025.1 Burkholderiales bacterium
ACGGGCCTGCGCTTCTGCGTCAATTCCGAATCCCTGGTCTTCGTCGACCGCAAGGACCTGGCGACCCTCGCCGACCCCGCCGCCGGCTAGACGCGCGCATCGCGCCGGAGGGTTATGATGTCCGCGCAACCGTGCCGCCCCGGGCGCCGCCCGAAGGGAGGGCGGGCCCGGAAAAGCGGCCGCGCTGCGAGCGAGTAAGGAAACCACCGCAAAGGAGGAAGTCATGTCGAACAGAAAACGATTGCTTTCGACGGCGTTCGCCCTCATGGCCGCGGGCATCGCGATCCAGGCCTTCGGGCAGGGAAACCTGGAGAAGCTGGACAAGGCCTACCGCCAGGGTCCGTGTTCCGACGACCTGAGAACTTTCTGCGCCCGCGTCGAGCCGGGAGAAGCCCGGGTCGCCGACTGCATGGCGGCCCATTTCCGCGAGATCAAGCCCGCGTGCCGCGGCGCGATCACGGCCGCCCGCAACAAGTTCGACGCGCTGGCGGAGGCGTGCAAGGGGGACGCGGAGAAGCTCTGCCAGGGCGTTCCCTACCGGGAAGGGCGTGTCCTGAGCTGCCTCAAGACCCGGCAGTCGAATCTCGGCCCCGCGTGCGCCAAGGCGTTCAAGCGCGTCGGCAGCGACTCGGCCGTGACCCAATAAGCAGCCCGGACGGAGAGCGGGGAAAGCCCGTCGAGCCGCACCTTACCCAGGAGGCACCATGTCGATCAGGAATGCGCTTGTCACGACCGTCTTCGCTGTTCTCGCCGCCGGCCTCGCCTCGGGCGCCCACGCCCAGGCGAGGAAGGGCGACGGGCCCTGCGCCGAGGACGCGAAGAAATTCTGCGGAGACCAGAAGCCGGGCGGAGGGCGCATGGCGAGATGCATGAAGGCCCACGAAGGGGAGGTCTCGCCCGCGTGCCAGAGCGCGATGAAGAAGGCCGAGGAGCGGGTCGAGCAGGTGAAGCAGGAGTGCAAGGCCGACGCGCAGAAATTCTGCAAGGGCATCCGCCCCGGGCAAGGGCGGATCCTCGCCTGCCTGAAGAGCCACCAGTCGGAGCTCGCGCCGGCCTGCGCCGCGGAGTTCAACCGCAAAGGCAAGAAATAGCCCCGGCGGGCCGGGCCCGCTCCGGCGCCCTATTCGTCGCTGCGGATGGCGGGGTAGCCGTCCTTCGCCTCGTTGCGCTTGCCGTCCTCGTCGTACCAGTAGAGCTTGCCGGCGGTCTCGCCCTTGGTGAGCTTGTGCGAGCCGTCGCAGAAAGGCAGGTTGCCCGAGAGGCCGCAGGCGCAGATCCACTGCGATTCGGCGCCGACTTTCACTTCGTAGGGATGGTCGCGGTGGCGTTTCACGATTCGGGCCATTGAGGTCTCCTTGGGGCGGGTCAGCCATCATAGACTCGGCGCGGGCCCCGCGCGTTCCCGGTTTGCCTAGCGCGGGAGCGTTTGCTACATTGCCTCGAAAACCGCAACGACAAACCCGGAGACTACACATGCTACGCATCCTGGCCGCCCTGGCGGCGGTTCTCATCGCCTGCGGCGCCCGCGCCCAGGTCCTCGGCTTCGGCAGCGCGCCGCAGGGGTCGATCGGCTACAACATGAGCGCGGCGATCGCCCGCGTGATGTCGGAGGAGGGCGGCGTCCAGAGCCGTGTCCAGCCCTACTCGGGCTCGAGCGCGGTTCTGCCGCTCGTGAACACGGGCGAGCTCGACCTCGCCGTGTGCAACGTGCTCGAGATCGAGGAGGCGACCAAGGGCGAGGGCCCCTACAACGGGCGCAAGCAGGGAAACCTGCGCGTGCTCGGCGTCATCTTCCCGCTCTACTCCAGCGTGTTCGTGAAGAAGGACTCGCCGATCAGGACGCTCGCCGACCTGAAGGGCAAGCGCCTGCCTTACGGCTACTCGGCCCAGGTGACTCTGGAGCGCATCGTCGACGCGATCATCGCCACCGGCGGCCTGCAGCGGAAGGACATCGTGCAGGTGCTCGTTCCCAACGTGGTGCGCGGCGCCGACGACTTCATGGAGGGCAAGACGGACGGCGGCTTCTTCGCGCTGGGCGCCGCCAAGGTCTCGGAAGTGGACAAGACCGTCGGCGGCATCCGCTATCTGCCCGTGTCCGACGATCCCAAGGCGCTCGCCGCGATGCGAAAGATCATGCCCTACGCCTACGTGAAGCTGGTGAATCCCTCGCCGGCCTTCGTCGGCCTCGACGGCCCGACCAAGCTCATGGCGTACGACTACCTGGTCGCGGTCGGCGCGCACGTGAAGGACGACACGGTCTACAAGATCGCCAAGGCGATGTACGAAAACAAGCCCAAGCTCGCTGAGAGCCTGAAGGCGTTCAATATCTGGGATCCCGCGACCATGCACAAGCGCATGCCCGCGCCCTACCACGCCGGCTCGGAGAAGTTCTTCAAGGACAAGGGCATCGGCGGGAACTGACGCCTCCCGATGTCCGAGGAATTCATCGAGGACGCTTCGCCGGGGAAGCGTCCCTACCCCCGCACGCTGTTCGCGCTCCAAGCCCTGCTCGTCGTCTTCGTGACGGGCTGGGTGCTCGACCTGCAGCGCTCGGTCCTGCACCTCAACCTCTACACCGAGCAGCTGCTGCTCGCGGTGCTCGGGCTGGCGCTCGCGATCTGCTTCCTCGTCACGCGCAAGCCGCCGCGGTGGTGGGATCTCCTCGCCGCGTCCGGCGGGCTCGCGCTGTGCCTGTACCTCGCCTGGGCCTACCCGGAGCTCTCCGACCGGCTCACGATGCGGCCGCTCGACGGCATCCTCATGTCGGCCGCGCTCGCGCTGCTCGTGCTCGAGGGCACGCGGCGCATGGCGGGGTTCTCGCTCGTCGGATTCACGCTCGCGGGCGTCGTCTACGCGATGCTCGGGCACTATCTGCCCGGCGTGTTCCAGGCGCGCCCGGTGGATTTCACGCGGCTGCTCGTCTACCTCAACCTCGACACCAACGCGCTCCTCGGCACCTCGCTGCAGATCGGCATCATCGTCATCGTTCCTTTCATCCTGCTCGGGCAGGTGCTGGGGCGCTGCGGCGGCTCGGAGTTCTTCACCGATCTCGCGCGCGCCTGGATGGGCCGCTACCGCGGCGGCTCGGCCAAGGTGGCGGTCGTCGGCTCCGCGTTCTTCGGCATGATCTCCGGGAGCGCGGTCGCGAACGTCTCGGCGGTGGGCGTGGTGACGATCCCGCTGATGAAGCGCTCCGGCTTCCCGGCGCAGATCGCCGCGGCGATCGAGGCGGTGGGCTCGACCGGCGGGCAGCTGATGCCGCCGGTGATGGGCGCCGCCGCGTTCCTCATGGCCGAGGTGCTGCAGGTGCCCTACGCCAAGGTCATGATCGCCGCGATCATCCCCGCGTTCCTCTACTACCTCGCGCTCTTCTTCGCGGTCGACGTCGAGGCGGCCAAGCGCGGGATCTCGGGCGAAGACCCGGAGAAGCTGCCGCGCACGCTCGCGGTGCTCAAGTCGGGCTGGTATTTCCCGCTGCCCTTCGTGGTGCTGGTGTACGCGCTGGTGCAGTGGAGCTGGCAGGCCGAGCACGCGGCGCTGCTCGCCACCGCGGTGCTGATCGCGCTGTCGCTCGCGTTCGGCTACAAGGGCGAGCGCGTGCCCCTCAAGGACATCGTCGCCGCGGTCGTCTCGACCGGCGGCACGGTCGTCGACCTCATCCTGATCTGCGCGGTCTCGGGCATGTTCATCGGCATCCTCAACATCACGGGCCTCGCTTTCGGCATGACGCTGCAGCTGCTCGCGATCACCGGCCAGAGCGTGCCGGTCATGCTCGCCCTCACCGCGATCATGGCGATCGTGCTCGGCCTGGGGCTGCCGACCGTGGGCGTCTACATCATCATGGCGACGTTGATCGCGCCCGCGCTCGTCAAGGTGGGCATCGAGCCGATGGCCGCGCACATGTTCCTGCTGTATTTCGGCGTCATGTCGATGGTGACGCCGCCGGTGGCGCTCTCGGCCTTCGCCGCGGCGAACATCGCCGGCGCCGACGTCGACAAGACGGGCTGGACCGCCACCCGCATCGGCTGGGCGGCGTACATCGTGCCGTTCCTGTTCGCCGTGTCGCCCAGCCTCCTCATGCACGGAGATCCGCTGACCATCGTCTGGTCGGTGGTCACGGCGGCGCTCGGCATCTGGATGGGCACGATAGGCGTCGTCGGCCATTACTCGGGTCCGATCGCGATCCCCGCGCGCGTCCTGTTCGTCGCGTCCGGCGTGCTGCTCCTGGTCCCCTCGGACGCCTTCCCCGGCGCGGGCTTCGCCGACATCGCGGGGCTCGCGCTAGGCGCGGCGATGCTCGGGCGCGAGGTGTTGAGGAGGCGCACATGAAAACCGTCCTTGCGCTCGCGCTCTCCGCGAGCGTCCCGGCATTCGCCCAGCCCGCGGACTATCCTTCGCGCCCGATCCACATCCTGGTCGGGTTCTCGCCCGGGGGCGGGCCGGACATCACCGCGCGCTGGATCGCGCAGCGGCTCGGCGAGGCGTGGAAGCAGCAGGCGATCGTCGAGAACCGCCCGGGTGCCGGCGGCACGGTCGCGGCGGGAACGGTTGCGCGCGCCGCGCCCGACGGGTACACGCTGCTCTCGGTATCCTCGGCGCACGCGGTCGCGGCGGCGATCTACCCGAAGCTGCCCTACGACACCTTCGGGGATCTCGCCGGGATCACGGAGACGGCGAGCTCGAGCTACGTGCTCGTGGCCGCGCCGGGGCTGGGGATACGCTCGGTCCGCGATCTGATCGCGGCGGCGAAGGCGAAGCCCGGGCAGCTCAATTTTGCCTCGGCGGGCGTGGGCAGCGGCACCCACTTCGCCGGCGAGATGTTCAAGGCGATGGCGGGGATCGACGCGGTGCACGTGCCCTTCAAGGGGATTCCCGAGTCGCTCACCGAGACCGTGACCGGGCGCGTGCAGTTCTTCATGGCGCCGATCGCGAACAGCCTGAGCCTGGTGCGCGAGGGCAAGCTCGCGGGCCTCGCGGTGTCCTCGTCGAAGCGCGACCTGCTGCTCCCCGACGTCCCGACCGTCGCCGAGGCCGGCGTGCCCGGCTACGAGTCGATCCTGTGGTTCGGCCTGCTCACTTCCTCGGGCGTGCCGCGCCCCGTCGTCAACAAGCTCAACGCCGAGATCACGCGCATCCTGCGGAGCGCCGAGACCTACGAGCGCTTCGCCCCGATCGGCATGACACCGCGGCCCATGAGCCCGGAGGACTTCGACGCGGCCATCCGCCACGACGTCGGCGTCTTCTCCGAGATCGCGCGCAGGGCCGGCATCAAGGCGGAGTAGCTATCGGCCCCGCCGATCGAAGGCCGAGGATTCACCCTTGCGACGGCGAGCAGCACGCCGTCTCGGTTTTCTCGCGGCCCCTGCCGGGCTGGTTGCCGAACACCGGCGCCGAGTCGAGCGTGTGGAACGACTCCCACGCCACGCCCTGCGGATCGATGGTCCAGTACTTGTCGCTCTTGGCGTAGCAGCAGCTCACGCCCTTCTGCGGCGCCATCGCGACGTCGGCCTGCGCGAGGCGGGAGGCGATCTCCTCGAGCTCCGCCGCGTTCTCGGCCTGGAAGCCGAGATGGTCGACGCCTTTCCCGGGGCGCGTGGAGATCGCGAAATTGATCCGCGGATCGTCGATCTGCCACTTCGCGTAGTCGTCCTTGCGGACCGTGGGCTCGGTCGCGAACAGGGCCGAATAGAACCGGATGCTCTTGTTCAGGTCATGCACGCCGACGTGCACGTGAAAGCGTTTCATGCGACGGTCTCCTTTCGTTTGCGCCGGGCGGGAGCGCAGGCAGGGGCGCACCCCTCCCCGCCGCAGCAGTTCTCGGTGAGATACGAAACCAACTCGTTCATGTGGTCGAAATCCGGGACGTAGTAGATGAAGCGACCTTCCTGTCGCGCCTCGAGCAGACCCGCGTGGGTCAGCTCCTTGAGGTGGAACGAGAGCGTCGCCGGGGCCAGGCGAAGCTTCGACCCGATGTCTCCGACGCACAGGCCCTCGGGCCCCTTCTCGACGAGCAGGCGGAAGATCGCCAGCCGGGTTTCCTGCGCCAAGGCGCCCAGGGCGGAGACGGCGGATGAAGATTCCATAGTTCGAATAATATAGAACTATTGAGCGTTGTCAAGACCCGGGTAAAATTCCCCCATGTCCGCAGTCGCCGAACGAAGCAGCATCACGGCGCTCGCCGGCGGGATCGTCGAGCACCTGCACGGCGTGCGCGAGCGCCTCGCCGGGGAGATCCGGACTTATCCCACGCCGATACCCCGCTGCGACGCGCAGTTCAACCACCTGTACGAGCAGCAGGGCAGGCTGTTGCGCGATCTCGACCGCATCGAGGCGACGCGCGAATCGATCGAACGCTTCGTCGCGTCGGCGCCGTATACCGACGACGCCGCGGAGCGCGACTTCCGATCCCGTGTGAAAGCGGCGCTAGCCGCTCTGGACTAGGCGAGCTCGGGCGGCGTCCGCTCGAAGCGCAGGATCGCCTGCCTCAGCGCCTCCGGCCAGGGGGCCGATTTCCGCGTCTTCACGTCCGCGTTGACGTACACCAGCTCGCCGCTGGTGAGGTGATCGGCGCCGCGCCAGACGCCGAGCAGGAGCTGCAGCGAGGAGCGGCCGATGCGGCCGGCGCGGCAGCCGATATCGAGCAGCTCGTCGTAGGTCGCCGGCCCGTGGTATTCCGCGGCCGCCTTCACCGCGTAGATGTCGGTGCCGAACTTCTCGACGAGGTCCTGGGGATAGCGGAAGCCGGTCGCGCGCCAGTACTCGGCGACGGCCACGTCGAAGTAGAGAAAATAGTGGCCGTTGAAGACGACGTCCTGACGGTCGACTTCCGCCCAGCGGACCCGCAGGGAGTGGAAGAAAGTGAATTCGCCGCGCTGCATCGCCCGTCCCGATACCGCGGCACTATACTGGATCCGCGATGGACGAGATCGTCATCCGCGGCATGCTGAAGTGGCCGGACGTGCCGGCGGTCTACGGCTGGCTCTCGCTCGACCGCCGCGGCAGCTGGATGATCAGGAACGTCTCGGGGCGTTTCGAGCGCATCGCCAACCGCGCGGTGAACGAGTTCATCGGCAGGAACTACGCGGCCGACGCCGCGGGCCGCTGGTATTTCCAGAACGGTCCGCAGAGGGTGTTCGTCAGGCTCGACTACACGCCCTGGGTCTACCGGCTCGACGACGCGGGCGAAGGACTGCTCGCGCACACCGGGGCCGCCGCGCGCGGGCCCCGAGCCGTGTTCGTCGACGACGCGGGCGCGCTGCTGCTCGAGGCGGAGCCCGGGATCGGCGTGCTCCTCGACCGCGACCTGCCCGCGTTCGTCGAGCGGCTCGCCGACGCGCGCGGACGCACGCCCGAGCGCCTGCTCGAGGACGTGATCGCCGGCGAGGAGGCGCGCGCGACGCTCCGGGGCAAGAGCGTGCGCGTCGCGCCGATCCGCGGCGCCGAGGTTCCCGGGCGCTTCGGATTCGTGCAGCGCCCGGCACCGCCCGCCGGCGAGCCCGATTGCGCGTGAAAAAAGCGCCCGTGTAACCGGGTGTAAAAGGTCAACAGGCGGGGCGGCGCGGCGTTACACTGCCTCATCGGGGTTCTCCGCAAGGAGGCTCACATGAAAAGATCGATCGGACTATTGCTGGGATTGACGCTCGCTGCCGGCGCGGGGCTCGCGCAGGCGGGCAGAGGCGGGGGACACGCCGGCGGAGGCCACGCGGCGACGGGCGCGCGGCCGGCGCCGAGCGGCGGGTTCACGCGCTTCACCACGGGACCGATGCACTTCACCACCGGGTCCATGCATTTCACCACCGGGCCGCATCCGAGGCCGCCGATCGCGGTCCGTCCGGTGCCGCCGGGCTTCCGCCCGGTCCATCCGATCCACGGTCCCGCGTTCGTCGGCACCGTCGTGGTGGGCGCGCCGTTCTTCTGGTATCCGCCGTACCCGTATCCCTATGCCTACTACCCGTACGCGGCTCCCGCCTACGGCGGGCCGGCGTACACGGAAGCGCCGCAGTACATCGAGCAGAGCGACATCCGCTACTACTGTCCCGACTACCAGGACTACTACCCGAACGTGACAAGCTGTCCGTCGCCGTGGATGCAGGTCGTTCCCGGCGCGGCCCCGGCCACGCCCGACTAGCGGACGGACCGCCGCTCCGGCGGGCGGTTGCCTCGCCCGCGGCGCTCGGGCTACCATGCGGCGCAGAGCATGCCCATGGCCGACACGAGCGAGCCCAAGTACGCCGGATTCTGGCTGAGGCTGGGTGCTTCCCTCATCGACATCGTCGTCCTGCTCGCGATCATCGCGCCGATCGAGCTCGCGTTCTTCGGGCGCGACTACATCGCGCTCGCCGCCGCGGGCAAGACGCTGTCGGTCGACCTGTGGACCCAGATCGTCCTGCCGCTGCTCGCGATGATCCTGCTGTGGCGCTACCGCAGCGCCACCCCGGGCCTGATGGTGCTGTCGGCGAAGATCGTCGACGCCAAGACGCTCGCGCCGGCCACGGTCGGCAAACTGACGCTGCGCGCGGTAGTGCTGCTGGTGATGTGGCTGCTGTTCCTTCCGCTGATCGGCGTTCTCTGGATCGCCTTCGACCGGCGCAAGCAGGGCTGGCACGACAAGGCCGCGGGGACGCTCGTGATCCGCGCGGCGGACTGAGGAATCGCGAGTCGGACCTCTGACAAGGGAGGGCACATGAGCTGGGGTTTCTGGACCGTGGTCGGAATCGTCGTCGCGGCGTTCGTCTGGCTGATCTCGATCTACAACGGCCTCGTCGCCGCGCGCAACCGCTTCAAGAACGCCTTCGCCCAGATCGACGTGCAGCTGAAGCGCCGCTACGACCTCATTCCGAATCTGGTGGAGACGGCGAAGGGCTATATCAAGCACGAGCGCGAGACCCTGGAAGCCGTGATCGCCGCGCGCGCGGGTGCGCAGAGCGCCAACCAGCGCGCCGCCGCCAATCCCGCGGACGCCCAGGCGATGAAGCAGATGGTCGCGGCCGAGGCGGGCCTCACCGGGGCGCTCGGCAGGCTGTTCGCGGTTTCGGAGTCCTATCCCGACCTCAAGGCGAACCAGACGATGATGCAGCTCTCCGAGGAGCTCACCAGCACGGAGAACAAGATCTCGTTCGCGCGCCAGGCCTACAACGACGCGGTGATGAGCTACAACACCGCGATCGAGAGCTTCCCGGACAACTTCGTCGCCGGCTTCGGCGGCTTCAGGGAGGCGACGCTGCTGGAAGCGACGGAGTCTCCCGAGGAGCGCAAGGCGGTCAAGGTCTCCTTCGGCTAGTCCGGCGTCCGCCCGGGCGGGGCGCGATGGATTTCTTCGAGCAGGAGCACCGCGCCCGGCGCAAGGCCGGCTGGATCCTCCTCGCGTTCCTGCTCGCGGTCGCCGCGATCGTGCTCTCGATCAACGTGGTCGGGGGCTACATCTACCTCGTCGCCGCCGGGCGGCCGCTGCTCCCTGCCGGGCGTGCGCTCGCCGCGGTTCCGCACTCCGCGTACGTGATCACCACGATCGTCGTGCTCGGGGTGATCCTCGGAGGAACGCTGGTGCGCCTGAACCAGCTCTCCGGAGGCGGCGTCGCCGTCGCCGGGATGGTCGATGCGCGCTGGATATCGCGCGGCACCGGCGACCCCGAGGAGAGGCGTCTTCTCAACGTCGTCGAGGAGATGGCGCTCGCTTCCGGCGTCGCGGTCCCCCAGGTGTTCGTGATGGACCGGGAGGACGCGATCAACGCGTTCGCCGCCGGCTATTCGCCCCACGAGGCGGCGATCGTCGTCACCCAGGGCGCGATCAAGCGCCTGGGCCGGGACCAGATCCAGGGCGTGATCGCCCACGAGTTCAGCCACATCCTCAACGGCGACATGCGCCTGAACATCCAGCTCCTCGGGGTCATCGCCGGCATCGTGCTCATCGGCTCCGCGGGAGGATTCCTCATGCGCCTGGGAGGCGGAGGCTACGGCAGGCGCGGCGACGTCCGCGTGGTCCTCGTCGGAGCGCTGCTGTGGCTGATCGGCTCGGTCGGCGTGCTCGCCGGGCGCCTGATCAAGGCGGCGGTGTCGCGCGAGCGCGAATTCCTGGCCGACGCCTCCGCGGTGCAGTTCACGCGCAATCCCGACGGGATCGGCGGGGCGCTCTACAAGATCGCGGAGCGCGGCAGCGTGATCGTGCAGCGCCACGCCGAAGAGCTTTCTCACATGTGCATCAGCGCTCCGGTCGGCGAGCTGATGGAGTTCTCCCTGCTGAAAACCCACCCGCCGCTCGAGGAGCGCATGGAGCGGCTGCTCGGGCCCGCGGCGAAGCGCCTGCTGAAAGAGCGGCTCGAGCGCGCCGAGGCCGCCGCGCGGGGCAGTCCCGTTCCGGAGGCGTTCGCCACTCCGGCCGCCGCGCAGCCGCCGACGGCCGCCGGGAGCGGGGCCTTGCCCGTCGCGGCCGCGCTCGTCGGCACCATCGGCAATCCGACTTCCGCGCACGTCGACCACGCGCGCCGCGTCCTCGACGACATCCCCGCCGACCTCCGCGCCGCGACCGGCGAAGAAGCCGGCGCGAAGGCGGCCGTTCTGGCGCCGCTCCTGGGAACCGGGGAGGCGCGGCAGCGCCAGCTCGCGCTGATCCGCCAGGATTCGGGGCCCGAGGTCGCCGGGCGATGTGCGCGATTCGCGGACGCCCTCGCGCCCCTCGGCCCGAGGCTGCGCATCCCCGTCCTCGCGCTCGCCCTGCCGACGCTGAAAGTCCTTCCGCAGGACGCGCGCGACCGGCTGCTGCGCCTCGCGGGCGCGATGATCGCGGCCGACGGCAGGGTGAGCCTCGGCGAGTTCGTCCTGCAGACGATCCTGCGCCGCGCGCTGGGCGCGGCGCAGCCCGCCCCGGCCGCGAAGTACCGGGACGTATCGGCGCTCGCCTCGGAATCGGCGGTGATCCTGTCGCTGCTCGCGCACGCGGGCGGCGGAAGCATGTTCTCGTTCAACAAGGGGATGGAAGCGCTCGGGATCAAGGGAGGCGTCTTCCGGACGCCTGCCGAGCTCCGCTTCGATCTCGTCGACGCCGCGCTGAACGGGCTGAAGCTGCTCGCTCCGCTGAAGAAGCCGGGCTTCATCAAGGCCTGCGTTGCGGTGGCGATGGCCGATGATAAACTCAAGCTCGCCGAAGGGGAGCTGCTGCGCGCGATCTGCGCGGCGCTCGACGCTCCCCTGCCGCCCATAGTCGAAACTGAGCTGGAAACCACGGAGACTCTCGCGTGAGCGTGCTGAAAGGAAAGGTCGCCTGGGTCACAGGCGGCGGAAGCGGCATAGGACAGGCGTCGGCGCTGGAGATCGCGAAGTCGGGCGCGAAGGTGATCGTCACCGGTCGCCGCGCGGACTCGCTCGCGGAGACGAAGGACCTCGTCGCTCGCGCCGGAGCTCATGCCGAAGCGGAAGCCGCCGACGTGACCGACCGCGAGGCCGTGGAGCGCGCGGCGAAGGCGATCCTGGCGCGTCACGGCCGCATCGACATCCTCGTCAACTGCGCCGGCGTCAACATTCCCAGGCGCTTCTTCAAGGACCTCGCGGCCCCGGAGTGGGACCGCGTCGTCGAGGCCAACCTGAACGGTGCGCTCTAC
Organism: Burkholderiales bacterium; assembly: GCA_035280025.1. GTDB lineage: Bacteria > Pseudomonadota > Gammaproteobacteria > Burkholderiales > SG8-39 > VBDM01. The sequence continues at coordinate 11,595 of DATEGT010000101.1, forward strand.
TGCACGCTCGCGGTGCTGCCGTCGATGCGCGAGCGGCGCGACGGGCTGGTGATCAACATCGGCTCGTGGTTCGCGCGCTACCAGGGCTACGTCGGCGGCGCAGCGTACAACGCGAGCAAGCAGGCGCTCGCGGGGCTCACGCACCAGCTCAACCTCGAGGAAGGCATGCACGGCATCCGCGCCTGCGTCGTCCATCCCGGCGAGACCGTGACGCCGATGCAGCGTGCGCGGCCCAGGCCGCCTTCGCCCGAGGACCAGGCGAGGATGCTCAGGATGGAAGACCTGGGGCGCGTCGTGCGCTTCGTCGCCGAGTCGCCGGCGCACGTCTGCGTGAACGAGATCGTGGTGACGCCGACGTGGAACCGCCTGATCCTCGGCGGCGGCGAGATGATGCTCGCGCCGAAGATCGAGCAGCGGTGATCGCCGAGCTCAAGGAGCGGGCGCGCCGGCTCAAGGCCGAGGTCCTGGCGCTCT
>DATEGT010000102.1:0-7406 GCA_035280025.1 Burkholderiales bacterium
TTCCTCAGCCGCGCTTCATCCAGCGCACCGGGATCCCGGTGATGTCTCCCTTCCCGAGGCCGGCCTCCGAAGCCTGGGCGTAGCACTCCAGCGCGCGCGCGGTGACCGGCAGCTCGGTCCCGAGGCCCTTCGCTTCCTCGACCATCGTTCGCAGGTCCTTGCGCATCGCGTCGATGTCCACGGTGATCGGGCTGATTTCCTTTCCCTGGATCGCCGTGACGAGCGCCGAAGCGCGGTTCTTGAGCGCGGTCGGCGCGCCCGAGGTGTCGGCGAAGATGTCGACGAGGCGCGCGGGATCGAGCCCGAGCGGCTTCACCAGCGCGAGCGCCTCGCCGAACGCCTGCCAGAACACCAGCAGAGGCAGGTTGATCGCGAGCTTCATGCTCGCGCCGGCGCCGACCGAGCCGACGTGCTCGATCCTCCGGCACATCTGCTCGAGCAGCGGTCTTGCGCGCTTCACGTCCTCGGGTTCGCCGCCGACGAAGCCGAAGAGCTTGCCGTCCTTCGCCGGGCCGATGGTGCCGCCGACCGGGCATTCGATCATCGCCGCGCCCTTCGCGCGGATTTTCCCGGCGAGCGCGCGTTCGGTCTGCGGCCTGACGGTGCTCATCTCGATGAACAGCTTGCCGCCCGCGCTTCCCGACAGCAGGCCTTCCTTGCCGTGGTAGGCGGCGTCGATCGCTTGGGCGTCGGTGAGGATGGTGACCACGGTTTCGGTGGCCGCCGCTAGCTGCGCGGGCGTCGCGGCGACCCGCGCGCCAGCGGCCGCGAGCGGCCGGGTCTTCTCCGCGGTGCGGTTCCAGACCGTGACCTCGTGGCCGAGGGAAAGCAGGCGCTGCGCGATCGCCGCGCCCATTCTGCCGGTGCCCGCTATGCCGATCTTCAATTGGCCTCCTCTTGATCCGTTGTGTTGACACCGCGCTCGCGCGTGGGGTCAAATTAGGCGCAACAACTATAACAACACTAGCCTCAGCACAACACCGACACATGGCGTCGCCCCAGAGCGAGATCCGCGACGGAATGCGCATCGATTGGGACGTTCCGATCCGCATGGACGACGGCCTCGTTCTCAGGTGCGACGTGTTCCGTCCTGAAAAGGAGGGGCGCCATCCGGTGATCCTCAGCTACGGTCCCTACGCGAAGGGGCTCGCGTTCCAGCAGGGCTACCCGAGCGCCTGGGAGCGCATGGTCGCCGAGCATCCCGACGTCGCCTACGGCTCGAGCAACCAGTACCAGAACTGGGAGGTGGTCGACCCCGAGAAGTGGGTTCCCGAGGGCTACGCCTGCGTGCGCGTCGACTCGCGCGGCTGCGGGCGCTCCCCCGGCTACGTCGACCACTTTTCCCCGCGCGAGACCCGGGATTTCCACGACTGCATCGAGTGGGCGGGCGTCCAGCCCTGGTCGAACGGCAAGGTCGGCCTGAACGGAATCTCCTACTACGGCATCAACCAGTGGCACGTGGCGTCCCTGCAGCCGCCGCATCTCGCGGCGATGTGCATCTGGGAGGGCGCGGCAGACTGGTACCGCGACATGACGCATCACGGGGGCATCCTCTCCACTTTCTGGGCGAACTGGTACGACATGCAGGTGAAGACGGTCCAGTACGGCCTGGGGCGGCGCGGGCCGAGGAGCCCCGTCACCGGCGAGCTCGTCTGCGGGGACGAGACGCTCTCCGATCGCGAGCTGCAGAAGAACCGCTGCGACTTCGGCGACGAGATCCTCGCCCATCCGCTCGACGACGAGTACCACAAGGCGCGCTCTCCGGTCTGGGAGAAGGTCACCGTGCCGCTCCTGTCGACGGCCAACTGGGGAGGGCAGGGGCTGCATCCGCGCGGCAACTTCGAGGGCTTCGTGCGCGCCGCGTCGAAAGACAAATGGCTGGAAGCGCACGGCATCGAGCACTGGACGCATTTCTACACGGACTACGGCGTCGGGCTCCAGAAGCGCTTCTTCGCCTACTACCTGAAGGGCGAGAGGAACGGCTGGGACCGGCAGCCCCGGGTGCAGCTGCAGGTGCGCCGCACCGACGGCTTCGTGGAGCGCCACGAAGGCGAATGGCCGATCGCGCGCACCCGCTGGACCCGGCTCTACCTCGATCCGGGCGGACACGCCCTGCGGCCGGAGCCCCCGAAGCAGGCGGGCAGCGCGAGCTACGCGGCGCTCGGCGACGGCCTCACGTTCATGTCCGCGCCTTTCGAGGAGGAGACCGAGATCACCGGGCCGCTCGCCGCGCGGCTCTTCCTCTCCTCGTCGACCGCCGACGCCGACGTGTTCCTCGTCTTCCGCGTGTTCACGCCCGACCTGCGCGAGGTCGTGTTCATGGGCGCGATCGACCCGCACACCCCGGTCGCCCAGGGCTGGCTGCGCGCCTCGCACCGCAAGCTCGATCCCCGGCTCTCCACGGAATTCCGGCCCTACCACAGCCACGACCGGCCCCAGCCGCTCGAGCCGGGGGAGGTGGTCCAGCTCGACGTGGAGATCTGGCCGACCTCGATCGTCGTTCCCGCCGGGCACCGGGTCGCGCTCTCGGTGCGCGGAAGGGACTACGAATGGCAGCGCTCGACCGGGGCGCGCCTCTCGAACTTCAAGAACGAGTTGCGCGGGTGCGGGCCCTTCCTGCATGATGATCCGCGCGACCGCCCGCCCGAGTTGTTCGGCGGGCGCAACACGCTCCACGCGGGCCAGGGAAGGGAGTCCTACGTGCTCCTTCCCGTGATCCCGCCGAAAGGCTGAGGAGGCGAAGTGAAGCTCTATGGATTCTGGCGCTCGCTCGCGACCTACCGCGTGCGCACGGCGCTCGCGTTGAAGGGCGTTCCGGTCGAGCAGGTCTCGGTCAACCTGCTCGAGGGCAAGCAGCATTCGGCCGACTACAAGGCGCTCAATCCCCAGAGCGTGGTGCCGGCGCTGGTGGTCGACGGCCACGCGCCGCTGTTCCAGTCGATGGCGATCCTCGAGTACATCGAGGAGGCCCACCCGAACCCGCCGCTGCTGCCGAAGGACCCGCTGGGCCGCGCACGCGTGAGGGGCCTCGCGCAGATCGTCGTCGCCGACGGGCACCCGCTGGTGGTGCCCCGGATCCGGGGATATCTGGAGAAGGAGATGCACCAGGACGAGCCGGCACGCAACCGGTGGCTGGCGCACTGGACGAAAGCGGCGCTCGATGCGCTCGAAGCACACCTGGCGAAGGAGAAGGAGACGGGCCGCTTCAGCCACGGCGACTCGGTCACGATCGCCGACATCTGCCTCGCCTCGCAGGTCTTCGGCGCGAAGTTCTTCAACGTCGACACCGCTGCCGCGCCCACGGTGATGCGCGTTTTCGGGGAATGCATGAAAATCGGCGCTTTCGACCGCTCGCAGCCCCTGAAGCAGCCGGACGCTCCGAAGAATCCCGTTCACTGAAGTGCCGATTACCCAAAGGAGGAGGACCATGAAATTCAATCGCAGGCGATTCATCCAGGCCGCTGGCGCGGGACTCGGCGCGTCCGCGCTCGGCTTCCCCGCGGTCGTCCGCTCGCAAAGCGGCCCGATCCGCCTGGGCCTCATGACGGTGAAGACGGGGCCGCTCGCCTCGGGCGGGATCGACATGGAGCGCGCGCTGGTGCAATACCTCAAGGAGCGCAACTACACGCTCGCCGGCCGCAAGGTGGAGCTGTTCGTCGGCGACAGCGGCGGCGTTCCGGCCCAGGCGCGCACCAAGATCCAGGAGCTGGTCGAGCGCGACAAGATCCAGATGATGATCGGCCCGCTCGCCACCGCCGAAGCGCTCGCGGCGGACGACTACATCCGCCAGCAACACCTGCTGACCCTGTCGGTCGCCGCCGCCGACGATATGACCCAGCGCAAGCCCAATCCCTGGTTCACCCGCGGCACCTCGACCGCGTCGCAGTGCGCGCACCCGATGGCCGACTATTGCTACAAGACGCTGGGATACCGGCGCATGGTGGTGATCGCGGACGACATCGCCTACGGGCACGAGATGGTCGCCGGATTCCAGCGCGTGTTCGAGGAACTCGGCGGCAAGATCGTGCAGAAGACCTTTCCGCCGCTGACCGTGCCCGACTACGGCACCTATCTCGCCCAGCTCAACCGGAAAGTCGACGGCATCTATCTCGGCTTCGCCGGCTCCAACGGTTTCCGCTACCTGCGCCAGTTCAACGAATACGGACTGCACGGCAAGCTGCACGTTGTCGGCGGCATGACCGCGCTCGACGAGGCGGTGCTGCGCAACATGGGCGACGAGGCCCTGGGGATCCTCACCGCGTGCTGGTACTCGGCGGAGATCGAGAACGCGATCAACAAGCGCTTCGCCGCGAATTTCCGCGTCGACTGGGGCTACGATCCCGGATTCTACGCGGCAGCCACCTACACCGAGGCGGCGGTGCTCGAGGCGACCCTGAACGCGATCAAGGGACGCATCGAGGACAAGGAGGCGTTCATGAAGACCGTGCGCCATATCAAGGTGGATACCTGCCGCGGCCCGGTCTCGTTCGACCAGTACGGCAACGTGGTCGGCAACATCTACATCCGCAAGGTGTCGCGCAAGGACGGGCGGCTGGTGAACAGCGTCGTCCATACCTATCCCAACGTGAGCCAGTTCTGGACCTACAAGCCGGAGGCGTTCCTCAAGAACCCGGTGTATTCGCGCGACTGGCCGCCCGCGAAGAATCTCGAGTCGTAGCAGGAAAGGAACACGGGGCCGGGCATCCGGCCCCTTTTTTTGTGCAGTACTGGATCATCCAAACGCTGAACAGCCTCGCCCTGGGCGGGCTGCTGTTCCTGCTCGCCGCGGGCTTCTCGCTGATCTTCGGCCTGATGCGGATCGCCAATCTGACGCACGGGTCGCTCTACATGCTCGGCGCCTACGTCGGCGTGAGCGTCCTCAAGGTCGTCCCCAATCTCTGGCTCGCGGCCCTGATCGGCGGGCTGGTGATCGCGATCTTCGGCGGGCTGGTCGAGCGCTTCATCCTGCGCGCCCTCGCCGGGAACTCGCTGGGGCAGGTGCTGGTGACGCTGGGGATCTCCTTCATCGTCGCGGACTTCTGCCTGATCGTGTGGGGAGGGGACCCGATTCCGGTGCAGACGCCGCCGGCCTTGCAGCGGCCCATCCTCGTGGGCGGAGTGGCCTTTCCGACCTACCGGCTGGTGGTGCTGGTCGTCGCCGTAGTGACGGCCGTCGTTCTCTATCTCCTCATGGAGCGCACGCGGATCGGAGCGATGATCCGCGCGGGAGTCGACGACATGCAGATGGCGCGCGCGGTCGGCATTCCCGTGTCCAAGCTCTTTACCGCCGTCTTCTGCCTGGGAGCGGGGCTCGCGGGCGCCGGCGGCATCATCGGCGGCCCGATCATGTCGGCGTACCCCGGGCTGGACGCGGACATGCTGCCGCTCGCGCTCATCGTGGTCATGCTCGGAGGCGTGGGCAGCCTGCTCGGAGCCTTCGTCGGGAGCTTCCTCATCGGTGCGATCTACACCTTCGGCACCGCGCTCCTTCCCGATCTCGCCTACGTGATTCTTTTCCTGCCGATGATCCTGGTGATCGCGTTCCGGCCGCGCGGACTGTTCGGGCGCAAGACGGTATGAGCCGCACGGCGCGACTGGGCTGGGCGCTCCTCGCGACCGCGCTGGCCGCGTTTCCCTGGATCGCCGGCGAATTCTTCGTCAATCTCACCAGCCAGATCTTCATCGCGGCGATTTTCGCCGCCAGCCTGAACCTTCTGGTCGGCTACGGCGGATTGCCCTCGCTCGGCCACGCTTCCTGGCTCGGGCTGGCCGCCTACCTGTCTGCTTGGATGTCGCTCAAGCTCGGCCTGGGACACGCGCTGACCGCGCCGGCGGCGCTGCTGGGGACCACCCTGATCGCTTGCGCCTTCGGCTGGATCTCGCTGCGCGCGACAGGATTGGGTTTTCTCATGATCACGCTCGCGCTCTCGCAGGTGCTCTGGGGAACGGCGTACCGCTGGGTCGCGGTGACCGACGGCGACAACGGGCTGCGCGGCCTGACACGCCCCGCACCCTTCGGCATCAGCCTCGACGGGACGACGTCCTTCTACTACTTCACCCTGGCGGTCGCCGTCGTGGCGATCGTCCTCATGGCGATGTTCGTCGCATCGCCCTTCGGCGCGGCGCTGCGGGGCACGCGCGACCAGCCGCGGCGCATGAGCGCGCTCGGGCACGACGTCTGGATGGTGCGCTGGATCACCTTCGTCTATTCGGGGTTCTGGGGCGCGGTCTCCGGGCTCCTGTTCGTCTATTACAACAAGTACATCCATCCGGCATCGCTGTCGATCGCCAACTCCGCCGAGGCGCTGCTCGGAGTGATCGCGGGCGGTTCGGGAACGCTCGCCGGGCCCATCGTCGGCGCAGCGATCGTGATGCTGCTCAAGAATTACGTGTCCGCCTACATCGAGCGCTGGAACATGCTGATGGGCTTCGTGTTCGTGCTCATCGTCGTCTTCATGCCCGAGGGCGTGGTCCCGGGCGTGCGCCGCCTTTTCCTGCGGTTCGGGAAACGGAAGACCGGATGACGCCCGCGCTGCAACTCGGACATCTCAAGAAATCCTTCGGCGGCCTGCCCGCCATGAACGACGTTTCCCTCGAGGTGGCGCCGGGCGAGCGGCGCCTGATCATCGGCCCGAACGGCGCCGGAAAGACGACTCTGTTCAACCTCATCACGGGGGATCTGCCGCGCGACAGCGGCTCGATCCGCCTTTTCGGCGAGGAGGTCTCGCGGCTCAAGCCGCACCGGCGCGCCCACCGGGGCCTGGCGCGCACCTATCAGATCATCACGCTCTTCCCCAGGGATTCCCTGCAGCACAACATCGTGCTCTCGCTGCTGGGGCTGCGCCGCGTCCGCTGGGGAACGTTCCGCGCCCTGGCCCGCTATCCCGGGCTGGAGGAGGAAGCGCGCGGAGTCCTCAAGCTCGTGGGACTGGATCATCTCGCGCGGCGTCCGATCGGCGAAGTCGCCTACGGCGAGAAGAGACGCCTGGAGATCGCGATGGCGCTCGCGCAGAAGCCGCGACTGCTGCTGCTCGACGAGCCGCTCGCGGGCCTGTCGCGCGAAGAGCGCGCGGCGATGAAGGATCTGATTTCGGCCATCCCCCGGGAGGTAACGGTGGTGATGATCGAGCACGACATGGACACGGCGCTCGACCTGGCCGAGCGCATCACCGTGCTCCACTACGGCAGCGTCATCGTCGAGGGCACGCGCGCGGAGATCATCGCCGACCCGAAGACTCGCGAGGTCTATCTCGGAGACTAGGTGGACGAGGCCCTTGCACTGTCGGGAGTGGACGCGCTCTACGGCGAGAGCCACGTGCTGCACGAGGTGTCGTTCACGCTGAACGCCGGGAAGGTGCTGGCGCTCCTCGGGCGGAACGGCGCGGGCAAGACCACCTGCATGAGCG
>DATEGT010000103.1:0-10936 GCA_035280025.1 Burkholderiales bacterium
CGCCTCGGCCGCGCTCAGCGAAGCCGGCGCAGGCGCGCGCGCGAGGCGCTCGAGCAGCTCGCGCGCCTGCGGATCCAGACCGGATTCGCCGGCCACGCCTTCAGGCGGGCACAGCCCGGCGCCGTGCGAGCAGCCACAGCACCGCGGCGGCCGCGACGGTGATGAAGGGCAGCGCGAGCCAATTGAGCACTTCCCAGCCCTTCGCGTCGATCAGGACGCCCGAGCCGAAGGAGGTGAGCATCATCGTGAGGAAGATGATCGAGTCGTTCGCGCCCTGGGTCTTGGCGCGCTCGGCGGGAGCGCAGGCGTCCGTGAGGAGCGTGGTGCCGCCGATGTAGAGGAAATTCCACCCGACGCCCAGGAGCACCAGCGCGAGCCAGAAGTGCGGCACGCTGATTCCGGCGAGCGCGATCGCCACGACCCCGTAGAGCAGCAGCGCGCCCGCCGCCATCACCTGCAGCACGCCGAAGCGGCGGATGAGCGACCCGGTGAAGAGCGACGGGCCGAACATGCCGACCACGTGAGATCCGATCACCGTCGCCGCGGCGGAGTACGGGTGGCCGCACAGCCGCATCGCGAGCGGCGTCGCGGTCATCAGCAGGTTCATCACGCCGTAGCCGATGGCCGAGCCCGTCACGGCGACGATGAACACGGGCTGGGCCATGATCTCGGCGAGCGGGCGAGTGGGAGCCTTGCGATCGTCGCCTGTAGGCGACGGGATCGAGAGCAGCTGCAGGACGCCGATCGCGACCACCAGGAAGCCGATCAGCGAGAGGTACGCGCCGAGATAGCGCGTGTCGAGGAGATCGACGGTGTGCTTGCTGACCTCGGGGCCGACGATACCGCCGACCAGCCCGCCGGCGAGCACCAGCGAGATGGCCTTGGGCGTGAACTCCGGGCTCACCGAGTCCGCGGCGGCGAAACGGTAGTACTGCGCGGCGGCGTTGTAGACGCCGAACAGCGTCGTACCGAGGCAGAACAGCCAGAAATTCGCGCCGGCGAGGGCGAGCGCGCAGACCGCGGCGCCGGCGATCCCGGTCAGCGCGCCCAGGGTGAAGCCGGCGCGCCGGCCGATTCGCTTCATGAGGAGCGACATCGGAAGGGTGGAGAGCGCGCCGCCGACCACCCATCCCGTCACGGGAAGCGTCGCCAACGCCTTGTTCGAGGCGAGCGCGTAGCCCACCAGGCCGTTCAGCGCTATCGCCGTCGAGTTGTTCGTGAACAGCAGCGCCTGGCACGCGGCGAGGACTGCGACGTTCTTCCTGGCTGGATCCAAGGCGGCTCGCGGAGACAGGCGTTTGTCAGGAGGGAACGTCGGTTGCTCGGGTAAACACAGCCCGCCGATTATAGCGAAGCGCGGCCGCGCCAGCGCGTGTCGCGCGCCTGTCCCGCGGGAAAAAGCGCATTCGGGTGGTTGACATTTCCCTCTGATTGACGCACTCTCGCGTTGCCCGTACCGTGAGTGCGGCGTCACCAACCCAGCTCGTAATTAGAGGAGAAATCTACGATGGCCAAGAAGAGAAAACCCAATGCGGCATTCATGAAACCCATGACCCCGTCCTCTACGCTGGCGGAAGTGGTGGGATCGAAGGCCATGCCGCGCACCGAAGTGACCAAGAAACTCTGGGCTTACATCAAGAAAAACAAGCTTCAAGACACCAAGAACCGCAGAATGATCAACGCCGACGACGCCCTCAAGGCCGTCTTCGGGGGCCGGGGCAAGGTCAACATGTTCGAGATGACCAAGCTGGTCAACAAGCACCTCAAATAACCGCGGCGCCCGGGGAATTCCGGACGCCCAGCCGCAAAATGAAAACGCCCGGTCAGCCGGGCGTTTTGTTTTTCGGCGACGCTCACTTCGCCGCGGTCTTGTATTTCTCCACGGCCTTCTTCAGCTCGCTGTACTCGGAGCAAGGCAGAAAGCACAGCTTGTTCAGCCGGGCCAGATGCTCCTCGGCCTTCGGCAGGTTGTTCACCATCAAGTACGCCTCGCCGATGTACTCGTGCGCGCCCCTGTGGTCCGGATCGAGGCGCAGCGCCTCGTTGTAGTACTTGAACGCCATGTCGAGATTCCCGGACTTGCGCCACGAGTAGCCGAGCAGGTTCTGCGCGTCGGCGTTACCCGGGTCGTGCATCGCGGCGCGGTTGAAGTCTTCGATGGCCACTTTCCAGTTCTGCGCCTCGATCGCCTGCCTTCCGGCCTCGAGATCGGGGTCCTTCGGCTTGGGCGACGGCGGAGGAGAAGGCGTGTCGGCGGCATGAGCGATCGGAGCGAGGGCCAGCCCCGCCGCGAGAGCGAGCGCCGGGATGAGCAGTTTGCGCATGGTCTTTCCTTTCATAAATCGCCTTTGAGGATTATAGTCTCCGGAAGTTTGCCGCATTCGCATCACGTATACCACCAGGCGGGGAGTTTATTCCGGATGAAGCTCTCCAGGGCCTCGGCCAAGAAACTGATTCTCCTGGCGGTCGTCCTCGCCTGCCTCCTCCCGGCGGCGCCGGCGGCCGCGGGTGCTCCCGCGCCGACCCGGGCGCAGGCGCTCGCGGCGCTGAAAAAAGCCGACCCGCGGGAGCGCCGGCGCGGCGCGCTCGGCCTGGAAACCGCGGGCCTCATGGACGATGCGCCGGCGCTGATCGCGGCGCTGCGCGACCCGGACGGATCGGTGCGCGCCGTCGCGGAGGAAGCGCTGTGGGCGGTATGGGGCCGCTCCGGGGACGCGCGCGTCGACGCTCTCCTCAAGCGCGGGATCGAGGAAATGAGCGCCGAGCGCCTCGGCGAGGCGATCGCGACGTTCACGCGCGTGATCGAGCTCAAGCCCGAGTTCGCGGAAGGCTGGAACAAGCGCGCTACGGTGTACTACCTCGCCGGCGATTACCGGCGCTCGCTCGCCGACTGCGACGAGGTTATCAAGCGCAATCCGCTGCATTTCGGCGCGCTCTCGGGCTACGGGCAGATCTACCTGCGCCTCGAGCAGCCCGGAAAGGCGCTCGAATACTTCCGGCGCGCGCTCGCGGTGAACCCGAACCTCGACGGGGTGCAGGACATGGTGGAAAGGCTGGAGGAGCTCGAGGCCCGCCGGCGCCAGAACACGATCTAGCGCGCGGCCAGCGCCTGCACCATCTCCCGGATCGCCCGCGCTGCCGCCTCGGGGCGCTCGAAGGGAAACAGGTGGCCCCCTTCGATGCGCGCCACGCGCAGGTAGGCGAGCGACGTCGACAGGCCCAACAGCCGCGCGTCGGCGGACTCGCTTCCGTAGACGAGACCCGCCGGCACCGCGAGCGCCGGCACCTCCTTCGCGAGGACGTGCGGGAAAGTGCGGTATATGCCGTACTCGATCGACGGATCGAACGCGAGGCACACGCCCTCCGAGCACGGCCGCATGCCCAGCGTCACGTAGTCGCGCAGGCAGTCCGGATCGAAATCGCGAAACGGCTTCCTGTCACGAAAATGGGCATAGGCCTCGTCGGACGAAGGCCACGCGGCGCGGCGCCCGCGAGTGACGCCTGCCGGGGTGACGTAGTCGGCGAGCCCGGCGCGCTTCACGAGCCAGAGCACCGCGGCCTTCCACGGCACGAGGATGGGCGAGTCGAGCAGCACGAGCGCCCGGAAGAGCTCGGGGCGCTTCACCGCGGCGCGCACCGTCAGATAGCCGCCGAGCGAGTGCCCGACGCCGATCACCGGCTCGCCGTGGCGCTCGACATGCTCGATCAGCTCGGTCACCAGGTGCGGCCAGCTGTCGGTGACCGGGTAGCGGGGATCGTGCCCGATGGTGTTGACGTACCGGACGTCGAAGCCGTCCCCCAGGCGGGAGAACATCTTCCTGTAGCACGCCGCGGGAAAGCCGTTGGCGTGCGAGAAATGCAGGATCGTCAGGCGGCGATTTCCTTCGCCGTCATCGTGTACCTGAAGTTGTCCGGATCGAGGCTGTCCATGCGGCCCTGCGCCGTCTCGCCCTGGGGATACATGAAGAAGGTGACCTTGCCGCTCTTCGCGTTCGGCAGGACGATGTCGTTCGCCGTGTTGAACGCGAGCCAGTTCATCTCCCAGGCGCCGAAGAGCTTCGGCCTCACCGCCTCGACCAGCGGATCGGAGAGCGTCGTGGGCTGCGCCTTTTCCTCGAGCACGACCTTCCTCACGTCGGCCGGGTCCACCGGCACCCAGCCGAAGCCGGTGAGGTAGACCTCCGCGCGGCAGTGCTGCGCGCGCGTGATGTTGGCCGTTCCGGCGCCGAGGCTGCGGTAGCCGAACTGCGACTTCGCCACGCGCACGCCGTAGACGTCGCGCGCCGGCAGCCCCGCGGCGCGCGCGAGCCCCACGTAGAGCGCGTTGATGTCGGCGCACTTGCCGCCGAGGTTGCCCGTCTCGAGCATGGTCTTGATGTCGCCGACGCCGCAGCCGCGCGTCTTGGGATCGCGGAAGGTGTTGTCGACGATCCATTCGTAGATCGCCTTGGCCTTCTGGTAGTCGGTCGTCGCCCCCCGGGTGATCTTCTGCGCGGTCTGCATCACGATGCCGTCGGTCGGCATGTGCTCGGTGGGCTCGGTGTAGAACTGGCGCTCCGCGGCGCTCATGGTGCGCCCGGGGGCGGGGCCGGAGAGATCCACCGCGTGATCGCGCGTGGCGAAGCGGCTGTAGAGCTCGACCACCGGGCTCGTCTCGGTCGAGGGCCACTCGGCGTAGAACAGCCCCGCGCCGTACTTGCCGTCGTGCAGGACCTTCATCGAGACGGCGTTGCCCGACCAGGCGTTGTCGATGATCCTCTGGTAGACGGAATCGACCGAGGGCACGGGCAGCCAGACCCGCGTCGAGCCCTCGGGAAACAGGACCTCGACCCGGGTGGTCACCTCGAACGTGCGCCAGGTTTCGGCCTGGCGCGGATCGAAGGGGAGTTCCTGCGCGCGCGCGAGCCTCGGGAGCGCGGCCGCGGCCGGGGCGGCGACGCCGGCCTTGAGAAACGATCGTCTGTCCATCGGGATCTCCTCAGTGTTTGGGTAGCAGTTTAACGATTTCGCCTTCGACGGGCGGGGTGTCCCAGCCGATGTCGCCGACGGCGACGAAGCGGATCTTCTGCTCCGCATCGATCACCAGCGTGGTCGGAAGCACCTTAACCTTCCACGCGGTGGCGGCTGAAGTGTCGCGATCGAGGAGCACGGTGAATCGCACCGGGACCTTCTTCAGGAACTCGCCGATCCGCGGCGCCCCCTCGCCGTAGTCGACGGCGAGGATCGCGAAGGGCTTGCCGGCGAGCTTGGCCTGCAGCCTCTGCATCGCGGGCATTTCCTCGCGGCAGGGATCGCACCAGGTGGCCCAGAAATTGAGCACCACGACCTTGCCCCGGTAGTCCTCGAGCCTGTGCTCCTTGCCGGCGAGGTCGCGCAACGCGAGCGGCGGCGTGGCGCCGCCGCTCCAGGGCTTCAGTGTTCCCCCGGCCGCCCAGGCCGCGGCGCAGCCCGTCGCGAGCACCGCGGCGAGAAGGACTCGCGGCACGCTCACGCGGGCTCCTTTTCTTCCCCCGCGAGCGACGCGAAGTCGCTCGCGTACTCCGAAAGGCGCCGGACCACGTGGGCGCGCTGCTCGGGCGACAGCGAGCGATCGAGCTCGACGATCAGCTGCGCGAACGCCTCTTCCCAGGCTTTGTCTTCCCGGATGAATTCCTCGGTGCGCCGTCGCTCGGGGTTGGTGAACGTCTGCGCGAGGCTCCTGCCCAGCTCCTGCGGGTCCCGGTGCGCCCTGATCGCGGCGACGAAGTCGCGCTGCCATCGTCGCCGGTCCTCGTACCGGGCCGCGACGCGCTTCTCGCTGGCGAGCGCGAAGCGCCCGATTCGGGCCTCCTGGTCCGCGGTCAGGTCGCCGGCGAAGTCGCGGAAGCGCTTGAGCATGCGCTCGGTCTGCGCGCGCTGCCGCTCCCCTTCGTCGGGCGAAAGAAGCTTGCTCTCGAATTTCTCGTTGTTGTCGGCGAACTTGCGCTCGAGCGCCGCGATCTGCCCGGGCGCGAGCGTCGCGATCACCGGCGCCGCGTCCTCGGCCGCCTTGGCGGCGAACCTGCGATACCGCGAGCGCACGTTCGCCAGCGCCCATGAGACGTCCTCCAGCGTGATGCCGCGCGCAGCGCGCTCACTCGCGCTGCGCATCAGCGCGGCGTAGGCCGGAAGCTCGTTCTTGCGATGCCACCGGTGGAACCGGGCGATGCGCAGGCTCATGTCCTCCGCCTGCTCGGGGTCGAGCTCGAAATAGCTCGAGGCCATGAAGCGCAGCGCCGTGTCCGCGTTGTCGTACGCGAATCGTGCCGCGCTGCACGCGCCCAGCAGCGCGCACGCCGCGAGCGCGGGAATGGTCCATCGATTCACCAGTAGTTCTCCACCGTGATCTGGCCTGGATCGCGCCGCCGGTGCTTCTTCATGCCGCGCCTGGCGAGGGTCGCGCCCGCGTCCCTCACCATGTCCGGGTTGCCGCAGATCATAACCTGCGAAGTCCTCGCCGAAAGCTCCACGCCCGCGGCGGCCTCCAGCCGCCCGTCCTCCATGGCGGCCGGGATGCGCCCCGGCAGGGCCCCCGGCGCCGCCTCCCGGCTGACGAAGGACACCGCGCTCATCTGCCCGGCATGCCCGCGCAGCAGCCGGTCTATGATCTCGCGGTGGGTCAGCTCCTCGGCCCTGCGCACCGCATGCACCAGCGCCACCCGCTTGAAGCGCTTCCACGGCGCCTCGGTCCTGAGAATGGACAGGAACGGCCCGATTCCGGTTCCCGTGGAGATCAGCCAGAGATTTTCGCCGTCCGGGACCTCGGAGAGTGCGAGAAAACCCGCCGGCCTGGGGGCGAGGTAGATCGCGTCGCCGGCCTGCAGCCTGCAGAGCCTCTGCGTGAGCGGGCCCTCGGGCAGCGTCACGTAGTAGAACTCGTGCGGGCGCTCGCCCGGCGGGTTCACGAACGAGTACGGGCGCGCGATCCTCTCGCCGCCGACGTCGAGCGCGAGCTTGGCGAACTGCCCCGCCTCGAAGGCGATGTCGGCCTCGACTTTGAGGGAGTAGAGGCGCTCGGTCCAGCGGTGCTGCGCAGCCACCGTGCCCGCGAGCCACTTCTGCATGACCGCCGGGGAGTTCACTGCAACAGGAAAGGCTCCATCGTCAGCGATTCTACCTCGGCGGACAGCATGACGATGCTGCCCGCGCGGCGGGAACTGCCGTCGTCGGAGAACTCGAAGCGGTAGACGCGGCGCAGCACCAGACGCCCGGCCGCGTCGCGCGCCGGCCTCACCGAGGTGCACTCGACCGTCTCGTCGAGGAACTGCAGGCGGTCGCGCGCGCACGCCGCCTGCCCCACGGCGACCGCGCGCTCTCGCGCGCGCATGCTGTCGTACCAGAGCCACCCGAGAGCGGCGATCGCAAGCAGCGCGACGATGTCCCATTCCACGGCCCTAGGTTCGTCCCTTCATGGACCCTCACGCGTAGCGGCGCGTGATCCACTCGGCGACGAGCACGGGCCCGGGGCCGCTCTCGGACTCCATCGTCACGTTCCACACCGCGTGAACGCCGCCCTCGATCGCTTCCGCGGCGGCGAGGTGAAAGCGCGCGCGCACGCGCGCGCCCGCGGGCACCGGGCCGGTGAAGCGCACCCGGTTCAGCCCGTAGTTGATCCCCATGCGGGCGCCCTCGATCTCGATCTCGCGCATCAGATACGGCAGAAGCGACAGCGTGAGGAAGCCGTGCGCGACGGTCGTGCCGTAGGGCGACTCCCTGGCGGAGCGCCGGGGGTCGACGTGGATCCACTGATCGTCGCCGGTTGCTCGCGCGAACTCGTCGATCCGCTCCTGGGCCACCTCGACCCAGTCGGTGACGGCGACCTCCTTGCCGACCCAGTCCTTGAGCCGGTCGATGCCGGGGATGGCGATCTTGGGCATCGACGTATCTTACGCGACGATGCGCGAGCTCAGACGCGGAGCACTTTCCCGCGGGCGGCGCCGCCCGGGCTGCGAACTGCAGGCTATCCGAACAGGCGGGTGAGCCAGCCCTTCTTCGCGGGGGGCAGCCTCTTGGTGTTCGTTCGCGTCAGCTTGTTGTTCGTTCGCGTCAGGTCCGCGGGCGGACGCGAGAATTCGCCTTCCGGGCGCAGCGTGCGGCTGACGTCCTTGTTCATCAGCGGGTCGTCCCAGGCTTCGTGCTGCAGCCGCGCCGCCGCGGCTTCGGCGTTCGCCATCATCTGGTTGAACACCTCCCAGAAGGGCTGGCCGGTCACACCCGAGGCGACGATCGCGCGCTTCACCACGCGCAGCTCGGCGAGAAACAGGATCTCCTCGGCCACGTCCCAGGGCAGGCCCTGCCGCTTGCCGTCGCGCGAGTCCATGAGCAGATGCGAGGTGAAGGCGTCGAACTCCGGGTGCCCCCACAGCAGGCAGACGCGCTTGCTGATGTGCGGCAGCCGTTCCAGCGCCGAGATTGCAGCGGCTGCACCGGCGCCCTCGCCCGCGGCTTGCTCCGCCCTGCTGATGTTCACTGGCCCTCCCGGCTTCGATGACTTCCGATGCGGCCTAGTGTAGCTCATGCCCGGCCCCCTCTCTGTTCGGGACGTCACACCCCGGGTGTGACGTACGACCATTCCGGCGATCGCCGTTGCATACGGGTCGGAGGGGTCTTAGCATGCAGGCATCGAACGGCACGGATGGACTGCAATGACCGCGACAAATCGCATGATCTCCCTGATCCTCGCTCTCGGCGCCGCGGTTCCGGCGGGCGCCGCGGCGCAGGGCATACAGGTCGTCGACGCTTGGTCGCGGCCGACGCCGCCGGGGATGGACGTCGGCGTCGCCTATTTCGTGATCCGCAACGCGGGCAAGAGCGACCGCCTGCTCCGGGTATCCTCGCCCGTCGCGAGGAGCGCCGAGCTGCACGTGAGCGCGATGAAGGACGGAGTCGCGAAGATGGAGGGGCTCGCCTCCGTCGACGTCGCCGGCGGAGCGCCGGTGGCCTTCGAGCCGAGCGGCAGGCACGTGATGCTGGTGGGACTCAAGCATCCCCTCAAGGCAGGCGACGTGTTTCCGCTGACGCTGACCTTCGCGAACGCCGGACGGGTGCGCGCGAGCGTGCGCGTCCGCGGCGCCGAGGGCGAAGACAAAGGCCACTCCGGGGCCTCCCCGGGAATGATGCACTAGGGCGGACGCCTCGGCGCCTTCGTCATGAGCGGCCGGAAAAAGGCGGCGCTGCTCGCCGCGGTGCTGGCAACGGCGGGCGGGCTGATCTTCGGGATTCTGTCGCGGCGCGACGAGCCCCCCGCGATCGCCGGATTCGTCTACCCGGAGCCGAAGGCGATCTCGCCCTTCGCTCTCACCGCCCAGGACGGCAGGCCCTTCGATCTGGACGCGCTGAAAGGCAAGTGGTCATTCGTGTACTTCGGCTATACCTACTGCCCCGACGTCTGCCCGACCACGCTCGCCGAGCTCGCCCGCGCGCAGAAACTGCTCGAGGATGCAGGAGAGGACGCGCTCAACCAGTACGTCTTCGTGTCGGTCGACTCGCACCGCGACACGCCGCCGCGGCTCGCGCAGTACGTCGGCTTCTTCGACAGGAAATTCCTCGGCGCGACGGGAAGCGACGAGGCCCTGACCGGGCTCGCGCGCCAGGTGGGCGTCGCCTACTCGTTTCCCGAGGGAAGGAGCGCGAAGACCTACGCGGTGGACCACTCCTCGATCGTAGCGCTGTTCGACCCCGACGCGCGCCTGCACGCGGTGTTCACCCCGCCGCAGAAGGGCGAAGACATCGCAGCGGGCTTCCGCAAGGTCCTACGAAGCGGATCCCGGGGCCGCTGAAGGCCGCGCGGTCACCATGCCCGAGCAGCTCAGGACCTGGCGCACGCTCAGCAGGTTCGGAGAGTAGACCCCCCAGGCCCCGCGCTCCCGCAGGCGCCCGGCGAAGCCGGCCTCGGCGGACTGAACGACCCAGGCGCGCGGCACCCAGCTCACGGCGCTCACCGGCGCCCCTCTCGCCTCGCCGATGCTCCGGAAAACATCGCGCGCGCTCGCGGTCGGCGGAAACACCGCGATCAGCATTCCCGTGCCGGGATCGGCGACCGACATGTTGCGAACGTGCAGCGTGAGAACGGGTGTCCAGGTCAGGAGCACGAGCAACACGCACCCCCAGATCCAGGCGCGGCGCGACGCCGCCCTTCGCGGCCCGGCAGGCGGCCGCGCAAGCTCGTTCGGCGCGCGGATCATCGCGCTATGATACTTGCAATCAGGAGGCATTCCATGCGCACCCAACTCGAGCGCGCCCGCGCGTTTCGCGCGCTGCACGAGCGTCCGGGCATCTTCGTGATGCCCAACCCCTGGGACGCGGGCACCGCGAAGCTTTTCGCGTCGCTCGGCTTCGAAGCCCTGGCGACGACGAGCTTCGGCTTCGCGAACGCGCTCGGGCGCGTCGACGGCACGCTCGCGGTGAGTCGCGAGGAGCTGATCGCCAATTGCCGCGAGATCGCGCAAGCGACCAGCCTCCCGGTGAACGCGGACCTGGAGAACGGCTACGCCGACGATCCAAAAGAGGCCGCGGAGATCATCCGCATGGCGGCGGAAGCCGGCGTCGTGGGCGGATCGATCGAGGACGCCACGGGCCGGGACGACCAGCCGATCTACGACTTCGGTCTCGCAGTCGAGCGCGTCGCCGCGGCGGCCGAGGTTGCGCACTCGCTGCCCTTTCCCTTCACCTTCACTGCACGGGCGGAGAATTTCCTGCACGGGAGGCGCGACATCGACGACACGGTGAAGCGCCTGCAGGCGTTCGCCAAGGCGGGCGCCGACGTGCTCTACGCGCCGGGCCTGCGCGACGTGGCGACCATCAAGCAGGTCGCCGCGGCGGTATCGAAGCCCCTCAACGTCGTCATGAGCGCAGCCGACCCGGACCTCACCACCCAGCAGCTCGCCGAGGCGGGCGTCAAGCGCATCAGCGTCGGCGG
>DATEGT010000104.1:0-24456 GCA_035280025.1 Burkholderiales bacterium
TGAGTCCCGTCGCGCCGCTCGCCCCGGTCGGCGCAACGGTCGGCGCCGTGGCAGGCCCCATGGTCGCGCCGGTCGCTCCGGTGGTCGCCCCCGTGATCGCTCCGATCGCACCGGTGGTCGCGCCCATCGTCTCGGTGACGCCGCCGCCTCCGGCGGTCACGCTGCCGAGCCTGCCGACCCTGCCGGTCATCGGCGGACTGCCCTCGCTGCTGCCGAAGAAGTAGCCGCCGGCGGCCGGCCTTCGCGCCGGCGCGCGCAGTCCTGCTACAGTCCGGCCATGCCGCGCGCGCTCCTTTGCGTTCTCGCCCTGCTGCCCTCGCTCGCGACGGCGCAGATCCTGCGCATCGTCGTGCCCTTCGCCGCGGGCGGAGCCCGCGAGGTGCTCGCGCGCACCTTCAGCTCGGAGCTCGGCGCTGCGCTGGGGACGACGGCGATCATCGACAACCGCCCGGGCGCGGGCGGCGCGATCGGCACCGCCTTCGTCGCGAAGGCCGCGCCCGACGGGCGCACGCTCATCTTCGCCGCGTCGAGCCACAACCTCACGGCGCTCCTCGGCGCGACCCCGGCGTACGACCCGATCGGGGATTTCTCGCCCGTGGCCAACGTCGGAATGCAGAGCTACGTCCTGATGGCGAGCGCCTCGATCCCGGCGAGGACGACCGCGGAATTCCTCGCCTACGCCCGGGCGAATCCCGGCAAGCTCAACTACAGCTCCGCGGGGCACGGGAGCTCCACGCACGTGGCGATGGCCTACCTCGCGAGCCTCGCGGGCCTGTCCATGGTGCACATCCCGTTCAAGTCCTCGCAGGACGCGGTCAACGACGTGCTCGCGGCGCGCTCGCACGCGGTGATCGTGCCGAACGTGGGCGCGATCCCCTTCGCGAAGGACGCGCGCCTGCGCATCCTCGGAGTGACCTCGCTCGAGCGCTCGCCGTTTCTTCCCGGCGTGCCGCCGGTCGCGGAAAGCGTTCCCGGCTACGAGTTCAATTCCTGGTTCGGGCTGCTCGCTCCCGCGCGCACCCCCGCCGCGACGGTCGGGCGCATCAACGCCGAGGTGGGAAAGCTCCTGCGCGATGCCGCGATCCTGAAGCGGCTCGCCGCCCAGGGGGTCGTGCCGCGGCCGCTCCCGCCCGAGGCCTTCGGGCGGCTGATCCGCGAGGACTACGCGGAAACCGCGAAGATGGTGAAGGCGATGGGGAGCGTGGAGTGAGCGCGGTCGTCGACGTCCACCCGCACGTCATCTCGGGAGACCTCGAGCGCTATCCGCGCGATCCGCTCGGCGGCAGCCAGTCGGACTGGTCGCGCGAGCGTCCGGTGAGCGCCGAGGCGATGATCGCGGCGATGGACGAGGCCGGCGTGTCGCGATCGGCGCTGGTGCAGGCCGCGACCTGCTACGGCTACGACAACCGCTACGTCGCCGACGCCGTGGCCCGCTTCCCCGCGCGCTTCGCCGGAGTGTTCTCGGTGGACGTTTTCCGTCCCGACGCGCGCGAGCGCATCGCCCACTGGATCGGCAGGGGGCTCCACGGGCTGCGCATCTTCATCGCCGGCCACACCATGGCGTCCAAGGACTCCCGCCTCGACGACCCGCGGTCCGATCCGGCCTGGGAGATCGCGGGCGAGCTCGGCATCGCGGTGTCGGTGCAGCTGCGCGCCGCGGGAATCCCGCAGCTCGAGGCGATGCTCGCGCGCCACCCGCGCGTGCGCGTGCTCCTCGATCACATGGCGCGGCCGCAGACCGAGGACGGGCCGCCGTACGCCGGGGCGCGGAGCCTGTTCGCCCTCTCGCGCCATCCCAACCTGTTCCTCAAGCTGACCACGCACAACGTGCGCGAGGCGGGCAAGGGCAAGGCGCGGCCGGAGAGCTTCTTCGCGCGGGTGACGGCCGAGTTCGGCGCGTCGCGAATCGCCTGGGGCTCGAACTACCCCGCCTCCGAGGGCTCGCTCGCGGGACTGCTCGCCGAGGCGCGCGCCGCGCTCGCCCCGCTCGCGGAGGCCGAGCGCGACTGGATCTTCCGCCGCACCGCGCTGTCGCTGTACCCCGCGCTCGCCGGCGCGTAAGCCTCACCCCTACCCAAGACCCGCCCTTCGGCACAGAATAAGGGGCGGACCTCTCCCGGAATCCTTCATGGCAACCCTGATCGTCAACGGCAGGAAGATGCCGGTCGACGCCGACCCCGACACGCCGCTGCTGTGGGTCCTGCGCGATCACCTCGAGCTGACCGGAACCAAGTACGGCTGCGGCATGGCGCTGTGCGGCGCGTGCACCGTGCACCTGAACGGCCAGGCCGTGCGCTCGTGCAGCACTCCCCTGAGCGCGGCCGAGGGCCGGCGCGTCACGACCATCGAGGCGGTCGGGCAGACCAAGGAAGGAAGAGCGGTGCAGGAGGCCTGGGTCGCCAACGACGTGCCGCAATGCGGCTACTGCCAGTCGGGCCAGATCATGAGCGCCGCGGCGCTGCTCGCCAAGGTGAAGCGCCCGACCGACGCGGAGATCGACGAGGCGCTCGCCGGCAACGTGTGCCGCTGCGGCACCTACAACCGCATCCGCCTCGCCGTGAAGCAGGCCTCGCGGAATCTGAAATGAGTGGAATGAGTGAAATGAGCGAATCGGGCGGCGCGATCGTCAACCTCAGCCGGCGCGGCTTCCTGAAGGCCGGCGCCGGGCTCACGCTGGGCGTCGCGCTCCCGGAGGCGTTCGCGCAGGCGGCCCCGGCGGCGGTTTTCGCGCCCAACGCCTTCGTGCGCATCGGCACCGACAGCACCGTCACCGTGACCGTGAAGCACCTCGAGATGGGCCAGGGCACCTACACCGGCCTGCCGACGCTCGTCGCCGAGGAGCTCGACGCGGACTGGAGGCAGATCCGCGTCGAGGGCGCGCCCGCGGACGCGAGCCGCTACAACAACCTCTTCATGGGAGCGATGCAGGGAACCGGCGGCAGCACCGCGCTGGCGAATTCCTACGAGCAGATGCGCAAGGCCGGGGCCGCGGCGCGCGCCATGCTCGTCGCCGCGGCGGCCGAGCGCTGGAAGGTGGGCGCCGACACGATCACGGTCTCCAGGGGCTCGGTGATGCACGAGCCCTCGGCGCGCAAGGCGAGCTTCGGCTCGCTCGCCGCGGCCGCCGCGAACCAGCCGGTGCCGCAGGAGGTGAAGCTCAAGGCCGCCGCCGATTTCGCCTTCATCGGCAAGCGCGTACCGCGCACCGACGCGCATGCCAAGTCGAACGGCAGCGCGATCTACACGCAGGACGTGAAGCTCCCGGGAATGCTGACCGCGCTGGTCGCGCATCCGCCGCGCTTCGGCGGCAAGCCGAAGTCCTTCGACGCGGCCAAGGCGAAGGCAGTGAAAGGCGTGGTCGACGTCGTCGCGATACCGGGCGGCGTCGCGGTGCTCGCGGGCGATTTCTGGTCGGCGAAGAAGGGACGCGACGCGCTCTCGGTCGACTGGGACGAGAGCGGGGCCTTCAAGCTCGGCTCGGGCGAGATCATGGCCGAGTACCGCAGGCTCGCCTCGACCCCGGGGCTGCCCGCGAGGAAGGACGGCGACGTCGCCGCGGCGCTCGCCTCCGCGGCGAAGACCCTCGAGGCGGTCTACGAATTCCCCTACCTCGCGCACGCCACGATGGAGCCGATGAACTGCGTGGTGCGGCTCTCCGCCGACGCCTGCGAGATCTGGAACGGCGAGCAGTTCCAGTCGATCGACCAGCCTGCGGTCGCCGCGGCGCTCGGCATGAAACCCGAACAGGTGAAGCTCAACATGCTCTACGCGGGCGGGAGCTTCGGCCGCCGCGCCAATCCGCATTCGGACTACGTGCTCGAGGCCGTCCAGGTCGCGAAAGCGATCGGCGGACGCGTCCCGGTGAAGCTGGTGTGGACGCGCGAGGACGACATGCGCGCCGGCTACTACCGGCCGATGTACTGCCACGCGCTCAAGGCCGGCCTCGACGCGCAGGGCGGCATCGTCGCGTGGCGGCACCGCATCGTCGGGCAGTCGATCCTCGCCGGCACCGCGTTCGAGGCGATGATGGTGAAGGACGGCATCGACGCGACCTCGGTCGAGGGCGCGGCCAACCTGCCCTACGTCATCCCGAACCTCGGCGTCGAGCTGCACTCGCCGAAGACGGGCGTGCCGGTGCAATGGTGGCGCTCGGTCGGCTCGACCCACACCGCGTTCTCGACCGAGACCTTCATCGACGAGCTCGCGGCCGCGGCGGGGAAGGATCCGCTTCAGCTGCGCCGCGCGCTGCTCGCGAGATCGCCGCGCCACAGGGCGGTGCTCGAGATGGCCGCGACCGAGGCCGACTGGACGACGCCGCTCGTGGCCGCGCGGGTCGGCGACCGGCGCGGCCGCGGAATCGCGGTGCACGAGTCGTTCAACACCGCGGTCGCCCAGGTCGCGGAGGTCACGGTCAGGCGCGACGGCTCCTGGCGCGTCGACCGCGTCATGTGCGCGGTCGACTGCGGCGTCGCGGTCAACCCGGACGTGATCCGCGCGCAGATGGAGAGCGGCATCGCCTACGGGCTCACCGCGGCGATGCACGGCGCGATCACGCTGAAGGACGGCGTGGTCGAGCAGTCCAACTTCCACGACTACATGCCGCTGCGGCTCACCGAGATGCCGCGCATCGGCGTGTACATCGCGCGCTCCGGGGAAAAGCCCACGGGCGTGGGCGAGCCGGCGACGCCGGTCATCGCGCCGGCCGTCGCCAACGCGCTCGCGGCGGCGACGGGAAAGCGCATCCGCGCGCTGCCAATCAGGCTCGAAGCCTAGCCGACACAAATCGAAACACTTTATTTCCTCCGGCCGCGCCCGGACTTGCTAGCATGGGGCTCATCGTCCCGGAGCGCGCGCTCATGAAGACCTCATCCCTGGTTCCGATCCTGATCCTGCTGGCGGCCGCGCCGGCGCAGGCGCAGATCTACAAGTGGGTGGACGAGTCCGGGCAGACGCACTACTCGGACAAGGCGCCCGCGGGCGCGAGGAAGACCGCTACCGTGGCGGACCGCGTCTCGACCTACACGCCGGACCCGGCGCTGCTCGCGCGGGCATCGGCGGCCCCGGCCGCGAACACCGCGCTCGCCGAGCGGGTGGACAGCCTGGAGCGGGCGCTGCAGTACGAGCGCTTCTCGCGCCAGCAGACCGAGCTCGCCGCGTACACCCAGGAAGCCGAAGCCGGCTACGGCTACTATCCGTACGCGGTGCCGGTCCCCGTTCAGCTCCGTCACCGGCATCCCGGATTCCGGCCCCGTCCGGCGCCCAGGACCGTCGTCGGGCCGGGAATCATGCCGGGCACGTTCAACGGTCCGAACGCCGTGACCGCCGGAAACGTCACCCTGCGCACCAGCCTCGCCGCTCCGCGCGGACGCGGCGCAGCGTCCTTCTAGGCCCGGCCTAGTAGCCCCCGCCCGGGGTGAGATTCTCCCTCAAGGCGGGCGCGACCGAGACGCCGCGCAGCTTCGCCTCGTCGAGCGCGCGCTGCACCGTGCCGGACCTCTTCGCGTCCTCGACGAACGCGCTCACGTAGGCGAGCGCCGCGCTCCTGCCCTTCGGCAGGACCAGGCACATCTCGGCGGCGGAAAAGCGGTCTTCGAGCACCCGCGATCCCGGCAGGCCTCCGGCGAGCCCGAGCAGCAGGTAGCGGTTCTGGGCATACGCCTGCACCTTCCCGTCCCTGATCAGGGCGAACGCCGCGGGCTCGTTGTCGGCCTGGACGACCTTGGCCGACTTCAGGGTGCGCTCGAGGAACAGCGTCGTCGCCGCGCCGCGCGCCGCGGCGATGCTGACGCCGGGCCTGTCCGCCTCGGGAACGCTGCGGATCGCCGAGCCCGGCGCGACCAGGTAGGTGAGATCGACGACGATGTGCGGCGGCGCGAAGTCGATCACGTTGCGCCGCGCCGGATCGAAAGCGACCACCGCGACGTCCCATTCGCCGGTCTTCGCGTCCCCGACCAGCTTCGCGATCGCGCCGTAGGCGATGATCTTCACCGGCACGCCCGCGGCCTTCGCCAGCTCGCGGCCCAGGGTCGCCGTCGTCCCGCTCACCTCGCCGCTCTCCTTGTCGCGCGAGCCGAGCACCGGGTTGCCGGTGAACGCGGCGACGCGCAGGGTGCCGGTGGGCGCGAGCTCGGATTTCTGCGCGGGCGTCGGCGCGGGCGGCGCGCTCGCGCAGGCCGCGAGGAACAGCGCCGCCGCCGCGAGCGGCAGGGTATGCAGCCATTCGATCCCCTTCATCTGAACCTCCTCGATCTTGTCTGTCGAACGCTAGTGCGCGGGCGGTGCCGTGACTGTCGGATTGTACGCATTCTCCGGCATCGGCCCGCCGACGCCGCGTCGCCTGGCGGCGACAGTCGCCGCCGCGCAACGCGGTGCTATATTCGTACCGTTCCAGGGGAGTCACGCTGTCCAAGGAGAAGGCAATGACCCGAAGGAGATTGCACGTCGCAGGCGTCGCTTTTGCCGCGGCCGTCGCGCTGGCCGGCTGCGTCAGCAAGGGCGACTACCAGAAGCTCGAGACGGACAAGAACGGCGAGATCGCTGCGCTGAAGAAGGACAAGACGGCGCTGGAGCAGCAGAAGGCGTCGCTCGAGCAGCAGGAGGCGGAATCGAAGAAGCAGATCGACGCGCTCGAGCAGCAGAAGGCCCAGCTCGCCGCCGCCAGCCAGCAGGACAAGTCCCAGTACGACGCCCTCGTGGCCGGCCTCACCGAGGAGGTCAAGAAGGGCGAGCTGCAGGTGCGGCAGTACAAGGACATGCTGACGGTCGACGTCGCCGAGCAGCTGTTCTTCGACTCGGGCCGCGCGGACCTCAAGGACACGGGCAAGGCCGTGCTGAAGAAGGTCGGCGAGGCGGTGAAGGGTTATAACGACAAGGTGATCCGCGTCGTCGGCCACACCGACAACGTGCCGATCAAGACCAGGACCTTCCCCTCCAACTGGGAGCTGTCGGTCGCGCGCGCGACCACCGTGGTGCGCTTCCTCCAGGAAAACGGCATCCCGCCCGAGCGCATGGTCGCCTCGGGCCGCGCCGAGTACCAGCCCGTCGCCGAGAACGACACCCCGGAGGGCCGGAAGAAGAACCGGCGCATCGAGATCACGCTGATCGACAGGAACCTGGTGCAGGAAGCCGGGCCGGCGAAGAAGTGAGCCCGGCGCGCGGCTAGCCGCCGAGCGGCCTCTTCCTCGCGACCGCCGCGTAGTACTCCCATGCGCGCGCGACCACGCGCGGGCTGACCTGGTCCCCGACGCTCTCGGCCTCCTCGCGCGTGTAGGCGCGGAGGCGCGAGGCGTCGCCGCCGGCGCTTGCGAGCATGTCGAGCTGCAGCCGCGCGCTCTCCTCGAGCAGGCACGCCGCCACCGTGGCGGTGCGCACGTCGGGCAGCGCGGTGGTGATGCCGTGGCCGCGCATCATGACGGCGATGCCGGCGCCGAGCCTGCGCGCGAGCAGGTCGCCGAGCTCGCGCGTGCGGATCAGGCCGATGCGCTCGTACTCGGGAACGCCGGCGCGGAACGCCCCGCCCTGGTTGTGGACGACGCGGTGCGGCTGGCCGATCTGCGTGAGGCAGACGCAGGCCGGCGGGTGCGCGTGCACCACCCCGCCGACGTCGGGCCGCGCGGCGTAGATGCGCGCGTGGATCCACAGCTCGCTGTTCGGGACTCCCTTGCCGGACAGGATCGCGCCCTCGGTGTCTACGACGAGCAGGCCGCCGGCGCTCGCCAGGCCGGGGCTGCGGCGCGTCGGCATGAGGAAGGTGCCGGTCCCCGGGATGCGCGCGCTCGCATGCCCGAAGGCGTTCGACAGGCCGAAGCGCTCGAGGATCACGTTGGCGAGGGCGACGTCGGCCTTCAGCGCCGGCGGCGCCCCGCTGCGGCCCTTCTTGCTCACGTCTCGCTCCGGAGCGCGAACAGGGTCTCGGCGAGCAGGCCCGCGTCCGGCTCGTTCCCCGCGAGCGCGTACACCGGCGCCCCGGGCGCGAGCGCGCGCTCCAGCCATCTCGCGGCGCGGACCTTTCCGGCGATCGAGGCGTTCGGGTAGGCGTGCACGGTGGCGACGATCGTCCACGGCAACGCGCGGTAGAGCGTGTCGTCCGTGAACGAGCGCCTGCCGACCTGCACTCTCCGGCCGGAAGCCTCGTCGGCGAGCAGCGAGGGAGGATCGTCGGGAAGCTCGCTCACCCACGCGCGGTCGAGCTCGGCCAGGCCGGAGGCCCCGGTGCGGTGCAGCGCGAACAGCACGAAGCCCGAGAGCCCCAGATAGTCCCTTCTTTCCTCGGGCCAGTCGGGATAGTCGGCCCAGCGCGCCTTCCCGGCAGCGGCGCGGCTCTTCAACCAGTCGGCGCCGCGGCGCACCGCGGCGCGGATGCGCTCGAGGCGCTCCGAGTCCTTCTCGCGCGCCGACTGCTCGTGCAGCGCGATCATCGCCGCGGCGGTCGCGTAGCTCGAGGCGAAGCGCTTCGCCTCGGCGCCCGCGAACAGCGGCCAGCCGCCCTCCGGACCCTGCGCCGAGAGCAGGAACTCCAGCTCGGCGCGCTGCGCCGGAACCTCGTAGCACGCGAGCGCCCACAGCGCCCACGAGGTCACGCCGAGATGGCTCGGGAAGTTGCCCGCGGGCGTCCTGCGCCAGCAGGCGCACTCGGGTCCCGCCGCCGAGCGGAAATGCCGCTCGATTGCCTTGCGGCTCGCGGAGACCCGGTGGCCGGGGTCGCCCTCGCTGAGCGCGACCAGGATGCGGGCAGAAGTCCAGGCGTCGCCCTCGAGGTCGCCGTTCGCGATCAGGCGCGATTCCATCGCGGATGCGAGCCGGTCCGCCTTCTCGCGGACCGAGCGGCGGGTGTCGCCCGCGAGCGGCGGCTGCGAGGAGAACGCCGCGCGCAGGTATTCGTGCAGCGACGCGGCCGCCAGGACGAGAACGAGAACCGCGGCGAGCGCCGCCGCGGCGCGCTTGCGCGCGGCGCTCACAGGCTCACCAGGAGCTTGCCGACCGTGGCGCCGCTTTCCTGTGCTTCGTGCGCCGCGGCCGTCTCCTCGAGGCGGTACACGCGCGCGACGTGCGGCCTGTAGCGCCCGGCGTCGAGCGCGGCGTTCAGGTCGCGCGCCGCCGCCTGGTGGGCCTCGCGCGGCATGACGTAGACGAGGACGAACTGCACGGTGATGCCCTGGCGCATCACCGGCGCAAACGGAATGCGCGGCGCGCTGTCGGGAGGCCCCGAGGAGTAGGTCGCGATCACGCCATTGGCGCCCAGCACCGCGCGGTCGAGCTCGAGATTCGCCTCGAACGCGACCTCGATGACGCGGTCGATCCCCGCCCCGCGCGCGAACGCCCGGATCTGTCCCGCCGGGTCCGGGCCCTTGCGGTTGACGATGAGATCGGCGCCCGCGTCGCGCGCGACCGCCTCCTGCTCGGCGCGGCTCACGGTGGCGACGACGCGCGCGCCGGCCCATTTCGCGAGCTGGATCGCCGCCTGCCCGACCGCGCCGGCGCCGCCCGCGACCAGCACGGTCTGTCCCTGGATGCCTCCGTCCCGGAACAGGCAGCGGTGCGCGGTCATTCCGGCGATCCCCAGGCAGGCGCCGGTCTCGAAGCTCGCGCTCTCGGGGAGCCTGACCGCGTTCTCCGAAGGCAGCGCGACGTATTCGGCGCAGGTGCCGAAGGCGCGCCCGCGCTGCGCCTCGTAGATCCAGACGCGCTCGCCGACGCGCGACGGCGGCACGCCGGCGCCCGCGCGGTCGATCACGCCCGCGCCGTCCTGGTGCGGGACGATCCGCGGGAAAGGCATCTCCTGCGTTCCGTCCCAGGCGCCGCGCAGCTTCGTGTCGGTGGGATTGATCCCCGAGACCCGGACCTTCACGCGCACCTCTCCCGGTCCGGGCTGCGGGTCGGGGAGCTCGCCCACGACCAGCACTTTCGCGGCGGGGCCCTTCTTCTCGTAGAACGTGGCCCTCATCCTGCCGGTTTCTTCGCGTCGGGGCGCTTGTGCCGGAAGCCGCGCTCGAAGTGGCCGCGCCCTTCGAGGTCGCCCTGCTCGAAGATCCAGGTGTAGCCGCCTTTCGGATTCGAGAGGATCTCCCAGGCGTTGTCGTCGCCGTCCCAGAAGAGGAAGCTGTAGGTGCCGTGGCGGGCCGAGGGCTTGCCGATGTCGTGCAGGCCCCATTTCCCGGCATGCTCGGTGCACGAGCGCCAGGCCGAGTCGACCTCGGCGTCGGTCTCGACGTCCAGGCCGTTGTGGTAGAGGCGGTCCATCTTCGCCTTCTTCTTGCTGAAGACGACCGCGTACACGTGATTCCCGCCGAGCCGCACCATCAGCGAGACCGGGCTGGTGCGCACCACTTCCAGCCCGAGGAATTCCTCGTAGAAGCGCCGCGAGGCCTCGAGATCCTTCGAGCCGAGCGTGCCGTGGGAGATGAAGCGGGACTTGATCGCGGCGGTCACACCGCTACTCTAGCTTGATTCCCGAATCGCGCACCACCTGCCCCCAGAGACGGTAGTCCGCGCGCACCCGCTCGCTGAACGCCGGAGCCGTTCCGCCGACCGGCTCGGCGCCGAGCTCGAGCAGGCGCTTCCTCGACGCGGGCTCGTCGATCACCCGCTGCAGCCTTGCGTTCAGGAAGCGCACGAT
Organism: Burkholderiales bacterium; assembly: GCA_035280025.1. Lineage (GTDB taxonomy): Bacteria > Pseudomonadota > Gammaproteobacteria > Burkholderiales > SG8-39 > VBDM01. The sequence goes on from DATEGT010000104.1 coordinate 10,616, forward strand.
TTCCGGGCTCGTGTCCCGGGGCGCGAAGATTCCGAACCACGCGCTCATCTCCCAGGCCGGCAGGCCGGCCTCGGCCGAGTTCGGGACGTCGGGCAGGCCTGCGAGGCGCTGCTTCGATCCCGCCGCGAGCGCCCGCAGCGCTCCGCTCTTCAGATAGGGGCGCGCCGAGCCGTAGCTCATCGACATCATCTGCACCCGCCCGGCGACCAGATCCGGAAGGGCCTGACCCACTCCCTTGTAGGGCACGTGCACCATCTGCACGCCGGCGAGGCGCGCGAAGCGGTCCATCGCGAGGTGCGGCGGGCTGCCGTTTCCCGCCGAGCCGTAGTAGAGCTTCCCCGGCTTCGCTTTCGCGTACGCGATGAACTCGGCGAGCGTCGCCGCGGGAAATGCGGCCGGAACCACCAGGATGTGGGGCGCCTCGGCGACGTTGAACACCGGGACGAGATCGGTGAGCGGATCGAACGCGATCGTATGATCGAGAAACGGCTTGATCACGACGTTGCCGCCCGCGCAGATCATCAGCGTATAGCCGTCGGCGGGCGACTTCGTCACGTACTCGATCGCCACGTTCCCCGCGGCGCCGGCCCGGTTCTCGACGACCACCTGGCGCCCGGCCTCGCGCGCGAGACCCTCGGCGGCCATGCGCGCGAGGATGTCGGTGAGCCCGCCGGGCGAAGTGTCGACGACGAGACGGATCGGGCGCGCGGGGTAGTCGCTCTGCGCCGGCGCGGGCGCGGCGGCGAGCGCGAAGAGCGAGGCGGCGAGAGCGAGCGAGAGCCCCCGCACGCGCGCTTCGCTCAGTCCGGCTCGGGCGGCGCGGCCGGGACGAGTCGGTTCTCGATCTTCCTGCCGCCGCTCAGGGAACGGGCGATCTCCTCGGCGCGCCCGATGATCTCCGCGGAACTCACCACCCCGCGCAGCCACACGATCCCCTCGCGGGTCGCGACGCGTATTCCCAGTCCCCCGACCAGGGCCGCGTCGTCCTGCATCTCGATTCCCGATCCGGGCGCCGCCAGCTGCGCACGCAGCGCCTCCGCGACGTGCGCGGTGGCGGTCCGGTCGTCGAGTCCCGCCGCCGGCGCCGCAGGATCGGGACGCATGGAGGGATTCAGCCCCGCCTGCGCGACCATGTAGTCCACGGCCGCCAGCACCTCGTGGTCGGAGAGGTCGCGGAAGCCGCCGCGCGCCATCATCGCGGTGCCGGGCTTGCCGCGCAGCGCGGTGTCGTACAGCGCGAGCTTTCCGCGCGCCGCGCGCGGAGCCCATTCCTTGCGGTTCCCGAATTTCGGGGCGCCGCCCGCGCCGCCCGCGTGGCACAGGCTGCACCGGTTCCGGTAGACCTCCTCGCCGGTGCCGGCGAGCGCGTCCGCCGACGCGAGAAAGGCGGCGGCAGCGAGCGGGGCGAGGGATTTCATGAGCATCGGGTTTCCGGCTCCGAATATAAGCGATCGCTATCGCCGCGGTTTGTGCCATATTCACACCCAGTCTGTGCGTTATTGACGTTCGGCCTGGACCGCCACTTCCATCTCGCCGATCCGCTCGATGCTGCCCTTCAGCCGGTCCCCGGCCGCGAGCTTCGCGACGCCGGCGGGCGTTCCGGTCGAGATCAGCACCCCGGGCGCGAGCGTGGTCACGCCCGAGAGGAAGCGGATGTGCTCCCGCAGGCTGCAGATCATGTCGCTCGTATGGGCGCTCATCACGGGCGCGCCGTTCTGCTCGACGCGGATCGCGAGGTTCTGCGGATCGTCGATCTCGTCGCGCGTCACGATCCAGGGGCCGAGGCCGGTGAAGGTGTCGAAGCCCTTGCGGATATTCCGCGTGTTCTGCCGGCCGCGCCCCCAGGGATCGCGCTGGCTGAAATCCCACAGCATCGTGTAGCCGAAGACGTGGTCGAGGGCCCGGTCCTCCGTGACCCGCCTCGCCGCGCTGCCGATCACGGCGCACAGCTCGCACTCGAAATCCACGTCCTTCGAGGCCTTCGGCAGCACCACCGGGCCGCCCGGCCCCACGATCGAGGAGACCGGCTTGAGGAAGAACTCCGCCATCAGATCGTCCTTGGAGAAGGCGGTGCGGTCGTACGAGCCCATCTTCTCGCGCATCTCGGCCTCGTGCGCCCTGTAGTTGGACGCCGCCGCCCAGATCGCGGGCGGGTTGGGCAGCGGCGCGAGCAGCTTCACCGAGGCGAGCGGCAGCGACGATCCCGCCTGCAGCGTGAAGCGCGCGCACTTCATCGCGGCGGGCTCGTTCGCGAGCCGCTCGACGACGTCGAGCATCGTGTACCCCGGCCGCAGATGGCCGGCCCTGACGAGCGTTTCGCCGAGCGGGTGGACCCGGTCTCCGACGACCGCGCCCGCCCGATGGTCGTTGTAGTGGCAGATCCTCATGGCTCCCTGCGTTCCCGCTTCAGTCGAGCTTGACGCCGGAGGCCTTCACCACCGCCCCCCAGGCCCGGTAGTCGGAGCGCACGCGCTCGGCGAACACCGCGGCCGGGCCGCCGATCGGCTCGATGCCGGACTCAAGCAAGCGCTTTCTCGTCTTCGGATCGTCGATCACGGACTGCATGCCGGCGTTGACCGCCTGCACGATCTCGGCGTCCGTGCCCTTCGGCGCGAAAATCCCGAACCACGTCGTCATCTCCCATCCCGGCAGGCCCGCTTCGGCCGAGGTGGGCACATCGGGCGCCGCGGCGAGGCGCGTCTTCGACGCCGCCGCGAGCGCGCGCAGCGCCCCGCTCTTCAGGTAGGCCTGCACCGGCGAGAGCCCGACCGAGAGCATCTGCACGCGTCCCGCGAGCAGGTCCGCGAGCGCGGGTCCGGCGCCGCGGTAGGGCACGTGCACCAGCTGCACGCCGGCGAGCCGCGCGAAGTGATCGGCGGCGAGATGCGTGGTGCTGCCCGGGCCCGCCGACGCGTAGTTCAGCTTTCCGGGATTCGCCCGCGCGAGCGCGATGAATTCCGCCAGAGTCTTGGCCGGAAGGGTCCCCGGCACGATCAGCAGCTGGGGCGCCCCCGCGATGTTGAACACCGGCACGATGTCGTTCAGGGGATCGAAAGGCGGCGACGCGTACAGGAACGGCGTGATCACCACGTTTCCGCCGGCGACGAGGAGCAGCGTGTATCCGTCCGGCGGCGATTTCGCGACGTGCTCGATCGCGAGGTTGCCGGTGGCTCCCGCCTTGTTCTCCACCACGACCGGCCGGCCGAGCCTCGCGGACAGGCCTTCGGCGGAGGTGCGCGCGAGCGTGTCGGTGATGCCGCCGGGTGCCGTGCCCGCCACCAGGTGGATCGTCCTCGAGGGATACGCCGGGGCCTGGGCCGCAGCCGCCCCCTCCAGGACCATGATCGCGATCAGCACCGCCGGGCGCATCATCGGGCTATTGTTTCACGATTTCGCGGCGTTGAACTCGGCGACGCGCGGGAGTAGCATGGTCCGCACAAGCTCCAGGCGTGACAAGGGAGGCTGTCCATCACTTGATGCGAAAGGAGTTCTCCATGTGCTACGAGTTCGACGAGCTGTACAGGAAAGCGCGCGAAGAGGAAGCGCAGAGGAAGAAAGCGCAGGACGGCAAGGACAAGTCTCCCGCGCCCGCGAGACCCGCTCCGGAGGTGAAGCCCCGGGAGCCGGTCCCGGCCTGAAAACCCGGCCCGACAATGCGAAACGCCGCGCTCCGCGCGGCGTTTTTTTTCCTAGTGGTGCGCGGCGTCCGTCGCGGTCTCGCGGATGAAGCGGATGAGCTCCTCCTCCACCAGGGGCGGCCGGCACAGATAGCCCTGGAACTCGTCGCAGCCCTCGTCCCGCAGCACGTCGAACTGCTCCTTCAGCTCCACGCCCTCGGCGATCACGTTCATCTGCAGGCTGTGCGCCATGGCGATGACCGCCCGCGTGATGGCGATGTCGTCGGCGGAGTGCGGCAGGTCGCGCACGAAGCTGCGGTCGACCTTGAGGCTGTTGATGGGAAAGCGCTTCAGGTAGCCGAGCGACGAGTAGCCGGTGCCGAAGTCGTCGATGGTGAGGCGCACGCCCATGGCGCGCAGGTTCTGCATCAGCTTCACCGCCTGGTCGGGGTCCTGCATCACCATGCTCTCGGTGATCTCGAGCTCGAGGATGCCCGGCTCGGCGCCGGTCGAGCGCAGGATCTCGGCGAGCTGGGGAACGAGCTGATCCTGCTCGAACTGGCACGCCGAGAGGTTCACCGCCACCGGCATGCGCGGCAAGCCGGAGTCCTGCCAGGCCTTGGCGCGCGTGCACACCTCGCGCAGCGTCCACAGGCCGATCGGGATGATCAGCCCGGTCTGCTCCGCGAGCTGGATGAATTTCTCCGGCAGCAGCAGGCCCAGCTCGGGATGCTGCCAGCGCAGCAGCGCCTCCACCCCGGTGATCTCGCCGGTCGCCATGTCGAGCTTGGGCTGGTAGTGCACGCGGAATTCCCGGCGCTCCAGCCCGTGGCGCAGCCCGGCTTCGAGCGCGAGCTTTTCCGGCGTGTGCGACTGCAGGTCGGCCGAGTAGAAGCAGAAGCGGTTGCGGCCCTCGTCCTTGGCGCGATACATCGCGATGTCCGCCCCCGCGAGCAGGGTCTTCGCGTCGCGGCCGTCGGAGGGATAGGAGCAGATCCCGATGGAGAGGGAGATGTTGAGCTCCTGCCCGTCGATCGTGCCCAGATCGGAGACCGCCCCGAGCAGCTTGCGCGCGACCTCGGTGAGCGCCGCCGGCTCGCCCAGCTCCTCCACCAGCAGCACGAACTCGTCGCCGCCGAGGCGCGCGATGATGTCGCCCTCGCGCACGCAGCTCGAGAGCCTCTTGGCCGCTTCCTGCAGCACGCGGTCGCCGAACTGGTGCCCGAGCGTGTCGTTGATGTTCTTGAAGCGGTCGAGGTCCATGAAGAACAGCGCCACCGGCCGGCCGTGACGCTCGGCCCGGGCGAGCGCGCGCTGCAGCTCCTCGTTGAACAGCACGCGGTTGGGAAGGCCGGTGAGGTGGTCGTGGGTCGCCATCTGGCGCACGGCGCCCAGCGCCGAGCGCAGCTCCTCGTTGCTCCTGCGCAGCCGCTCGCGCAGACGGCTGATCCTGCCGCCGATCATCGCGAACAGCGGCAGCAGGCCCGCGAGCCCGGCCCACTGGAACCATTCGTGGTAGACGCTGACGGTGTCCGGCTTGAGGTACATGAGCAGGTTGATCACCATCGCGTAGCCCACCAGGATCCACAGCGCCGTGCGGACGAACTCGCGCGTGGTGAAGCGGAACACCCCGAAGGTCAGCACCACCAGGGCGAGGTTCAGCACCATGGCGCGTCCCTGGTCGAAGCTGTAGACGGCGAACATGAGGACCGAGATCGCGGCGAACACCTGCGGCCGGGTGAGGCTCGGGTCCTCGAACCTGAGGTTCAGGCCGGTGCGGATCGTGAGATAGAACCCGAGGTTGACGAAGACCATGAGCGCGCCCACGAGCAGCGCCGGCTGGCGCGCGATCATGCCGAACGAGTAGGCGAGCGCGAGCAGCGGCAGGCAGACGGCGTACGTGGCGGAGGCGAGCAGAAAGCGGCGCAGCCGCACCGATTGCCTGGAATCGCCTCTCGAGGTCAGGAGGAACTTGATCACGGTCGATTTTGCGGGGTCGCTTCCTGCATTCGGGTCTCTGTTCGAAGCAAGGCTTGTTCCAATCCGGTGGACAACGCCCGACTTTGACTTTTTTTTCCCTCTTTGTCGAGCGCGGGCGATTCTAGCGCACCGCCGCGCCGAAGAAACGATCGGTTTGACGGGCGCTCCTCGATGCGGCACATTCCGCCCATGCGACTGGGATACTTCACGATGCCGCTGCATCCCCCGCAGCGCGACCCGGCGCAGACCCTGCAGGAAGACCGCGAAGCCGTCATCCTCGCCGACCGGCTGGGCTTCCACGACGCCTTCGTCGGGGAGCATCTCACCGACCGCTGCGAGAACGTGACCGGCAGCATGATCTTCCTCGCCACCCTCATCGGCGAGACCCGCTCGATCCGGCTCGCGACCGGCACCTCGAATCTCTCGCAGTCGCATCCTGTGGTGATCGCCGCCCAGGCGGCGATGTTCGACCATCTCGCGAAGGGGCGCTTCATCTTCGGGATCAGCCCGGGGGCCCTCTCGTCGGACGCCGAGGCGCTGGGGATCCTCGCCGAGGACCGCAACCGGATGTTCGCCGAGGCGATCGACGTGATCCTGGCGATCTGGGAACGCGACCCTCCGTACGGGATCGACCTGTCGGGAAATCGCTACAAGGTGACGACGGAGACGACATATGCGCCCGAGATCGGACGGGGCGTCATGTACAAGCCCTACCAGAAGCCGCGGCCGGAGATCGTCGGCACGGTCGTGGCGCCGCATTCCCGGGGCGTCGTCGCCATGGGCGAGCGCGACTTCCATCCCCTGTCGGCGAACTTCCTGCTGCCGCACTGGCTGCCGACCCACTGGGCGAACTACAGCGAGGGCAAGCGCCGCGCCGGGAAGACGCCCGATCCGGCCGACTGGCGCGTCGCGCGCACCATATTCGTCGCCGACGACGACGCGGTCGCCGAGCGCTACGGGCGGGAAGACGCGGCGAGCCCCTACCGCTTCTACTGGAGACAGCTGCGCGAGAAGATGATGCGCGCGAAGCGCCACGTCGTCTTCAAGAAGCACGAGCAGGAGGACGACGCCGCGGTGACCCTGGAGCGGCTGCTCGCGGGGCTGGTCATCTGCGGCACGGTGAACCGGGTCGTCGACCAGCTGCTCGCGTTGCGGGAGCAGGCCGGGGCTTTCGGCGAGATCGTCTACGCCGGCATGGACTGGGTCGACCCCGGGCTCGCCCGCCGCTCGATGGAGCTGATGGCGACCGAGGTGATGCCCCGCCTCGAGAAGGCCCTCGGAGGGCAGGCCCCCCGCCCGCGGGAGACGGCCCGGGTCTAGGGGCCGGCAGGAACGTTTCTTGCGTCTGTCCGGGGTCCACTGCGCCCGGAAGGCCCGAACACGCAATGCCCGTGGCAATGGAAGACGAAAGCACCATACAGAAGAACATCGCCGACAAGCTGATTGCGGCGCTGAAGACGGGCGGCTTCGTGCTCTACGCGCAGAAGATCCTCCCCCTGGGCGCCGCCGCCGAGCAGCGGCCGTTCCAGGAGGTCCTCGTCCGCTTCAAGGAGGAGGAGGAGAAGCTGCTGCCGCCCGGGACGTTCTTTCCGATGCTCCAGGAGTACCGCCTGCTGCCTTACGTGGACCGCTGGGTGGTGAGCCGGCTCGCGGCCTGGGTGCAGGATTTCAAGGCCCAGCGCCCCGGGCTGCCCCCGCCCGCGTTCGGCATCAACCTCGCCGAGGACACGCTGCGCGAGGCGAAATTCACCGAGTTCGTGGCGAAGCACATCCAGAGCTCCAAGATCCCCGAGGGCACTTTCACGTTCGAGGTCGGCTGGGACACGGCGCTGGTGCACGGCGAAGACATCAAGCTCATCGTGAGCCAGCTGCGGCCGATCGGCTGCCGCTTCACCTTCGCCGGCTTCGACGGCAGCGAGGCCGCGTTCGGCTTCCTGAAGGGCCTGAAGCCGGACTTCGTGAAGCTCACCTACGGCATCGTGAAGGACATCGGCCGGGCCCTCGCGGCCTCGGAGCGCGCCGAGTCGATCTGCCTGCGCTGCCACGCCATGGGCATCAAGACCATCGCGGAGTTCGTAGAGAGCGCCGAGGTGCTCGATCATCTCAAGCTCGTCGAAGTGGATTTCGCGCAGGGTCTCGTGATCGGCGGACCGCAAAAGCTGGCGTGACGCTGCCGCCAGCGCGGCATGCGCTATCATGCCGCTTCACTTGGCGGAACCGAAAATGAAGAACTGGCGCACTCCCGGCATGGTGCTGCTCTGCGGCGGCATGATTCTCACCCTGGCGATGGGCACGCGGCAGGGTTTCGGGCTGTTCCTGCAGCCCATGACGCAGGACCACGGCTGGACCCGCGAGACCTTCGCCTTCGCGATGGCGCTGCAGAACCTGATCTGGGGCGCCGCGCAGCCTTTCTTCGGCATGATCGCGGACCGCAAGGGCGCCGGGCGCGTGCTCGTGACCGGAGCCGCGCTCTACGCCGCCGGGCTCGTCCTCATGGCGCACGCGGGCACCGGCCTGCAGTTCGCGCTGGCGACCGGCCTGTTCATCGGCCTCGCCCAGGGTTGCACCACCTTCAGCATCGTCTTCGGCGTGGTGAGCCGGATCTTCCCGCCGGAGCGCCGCTCGATCGCTCTGGGACTGTGCAGCGCGGCGGGCTCGTTCGGCCAGTTCGCGATGCTGCCCTACACCGGGTCGCTGATCTCGCATTTCGGCTGGTTCAACGCGCTGCTGATGCTCTCGGTGAGCGCGGCGCTGATCGCGCCGCTCGCCTCGGCGCTCGTGGAGAAGCGCGGCTCCGGCCCGGCCGGCGCGCCCTCGCAGAGCTTAGGCGAGGCGGTGCGCGAGGCCTTCGGGCACAAGAGCTTCCTGCTCCTCACCGCGGGCTATTTCGTGTGCGGCTTCCAGCTCGCCTTCATCACCGTGCACTTTCCGGCCTACCTGGTGGACCGGGGCCTGTCGGCGAACATCGGCATGATGGCGCTCGCCCTGGTGGGCCTGTTCAACATCTTCGGCTCGTTCGCCTCGGGAGCGCTGGGAGCGAAGTACACCAAGAAGTATCTCCTGTCCTCGATCTACTTCACGCGCTCGATCGTGATCGCGCTGTTCGTCTTCTCGCCGGTGAGCGAGGGCTCGGTGTACCTGTTCTCGGCCGCGATCGGCCTGCTGTGGCTCTCGACCGTCCCGCTCACCAACGGGGTGATCGGCGGCATCTTCGGCGTCGCCTACATGTCGACGCTGTCGGGGTTCGTTTTCATGAGCCACCAGCTCGGCAGCTTCGCGGGCGTGTGGTTGGGCGGCTACCTGTTCGACCACACCGGCTCGTACCGCGTCGTGTGGCTGATCTCGATCGCGCTCGGGCTTTTCGCCGCGCTCGTCAACCTGCCGATCCAGGAGCGCCCGATCGCGCGCGCTCCGGCGCCTCGCCCCGCGGGGTAGCGCCACCGGAGCACGCATGCTCCGCGACGCCGACTTCGACCGGCTGACGCTCAGCTTCCCGAGGGAACTGGAGGAAGAGTTCCGGGCCGACTACGCCCGGAAGTCCGTCGTGCACGTCCGCGTCGGGATCGGCTTCGCCGTCGCCCTGTGGTCCCTGTTCGGGCTGCTCGACCCCTGGATCGTCCCCGAGGTGGAGTCGGCCGCCTGGCTGATCCGCTTCGGCTTCGTCGTCCCTACGCTGCTCGCGATCTTCCTGTTCACCTTCTCGAGGCACTACTACCGCCTCGCGCAGCCGGCCGCGGCGACGGCCGCCATGATCTCCGCGATCGGCCTCATCGCGATGGTCAACGTGGTGATCCGGCCGGCCGGCGCGCATCCCTACACCGCGGGCCTGCTGCTGTCGGTCCCGTGCATCTGCGTGGTCTGGCGGCTGCGCTTCGCCAACGGCGTGTGGGCGACGCTCGCCACCCTGCTCGCCGACAACCTCACTGCGGTGGCGTTCACCGCGATTCCCGTCGCGGTGATCCTCAACAACAACTTCTTCCTCGTCTCCTCGGGCATTCTCGGGCTGCTCGCCGGGTACAACATGGAGGTGTACATCCGGCGCGACTTTCTCCAGAGGAGGGCCGCGGAGAAGTCGATCGAGCAGCTGAGCGCGCTGCGGGAGATCGGCCAGTCCCTGGGCTCCACTCTCGATCTCGAGGCGGTCCTGGCGACCGTCGTCACAAGGGCGGTCGAGCTCTCGGGCGCGAACGGGGGGGCCATCTACGAGTACGACGAGGCGACGCAGGCGCTGCACCTGCGGACCAGCCACGGCCTCGAAGCGGAGCTGGTCGGAGTCCTCCGCTCGGCGCCGATCCCGCGCAACCAGGGCGCAGTCGGCCGCGCGGTGGCCGCGCTCGCCCCGATACAGATCGCCGACATCCGGGAGCAGCCCGAGCTCATGATCGAGCGGGCGCGTCCGGTCCTCGCGCGCCTCGGCTATCGATCCGTCCTCGCGGTTCCGCTCCGGCGCGAGCACCGGATCTTCGGCGGGCTGGTGGTCGCGCGGAGCGCGGCGGGCAGCTTCCCGGCGGAGATCGTGAATCTGCTCCAGACCTTCGCGGTCCAGTCGGGACTGGCGATCCACAACGCGCGGCTGTTCCGCGAAACGGAGGAGAAAAGCCGGCAGCTCGAGCTCGCCAATCTGGCCCGGTCCCGCTTCCTCGCGGCGGCCAGCCACGACCTGCGCCAACCGCTGCACACGCTGTCCCTGTACAGCGCCGCGCTCAAGCTGCACGCCGCCGACGGCGCGACCGGAGAGATCGCGCTCCACATCAACAAGGCGCTGGCGTCGCTGTCGGCGCTGGTCGACTCGCTGCTCGACATCTCCAAGCTGGACGCGGGCGCCGTGCAGCCCGAGCCGCAGAGCGTGAGCCTCAAGACCCTGATCGAGCGCATCGAGGCCGACTACCGCCCGCTCGCGAACGGCAAGGGGCTGGAGTTCCACGTCGTCGCGCCCGAGCTGCTCGTCGAGACCGACCCGGTCCTGCTCGAGCGCCTGGTGCGGAACCTGGTAGACAACGCCTTCAAGTACACCGCGGCGGGCAGCGTCACGCTCGCGGCGGCGCTCGCCGAGGGCAAGGCGCAGCTCAGCGTCCGCGACACCGGTCCCGGGATCCCCGAGGCCGAGCGCGAGCGCATCTTCGAGGAGTTCTATCAGATCGGCAACCCGGAGCGCGACCGCGTGCAGGGCCTGGGACTGGGCCTCGCGATCGTCCAGCGCCTCGCGCAGCTGCTGGGCGTCGATCTCACGCTTGCGTCCGAGCCCGGGCGCGGCTCGACCTTCGCGGTGACGGTGCCTCCGGCGGTGGAGCGGCGCGCTTCGCCGCGCCTGCCCTCCTCGGGCGGCGAAGCCGTCCCGCGCGTGCTCGACGGGGCGAGGGTGCTGGTGATCGACGACGAGTCCGACGTGCGCGCCGGCATGCGCGCGCTGCTCGAGCAGCTCGGATGCCGCGTCTCGGTCTGCAGCGGGTACGCCGACGCCGAGCGCATGCTCGACCACGAAGGGCTGGAGGACGTGCACCTGATCGTCAGCGATTTCCGCCTGCGCCGGCACGAGAGCGGCATCGACACGGTGCGCCGCCTGCGCGAGCGCCTGGGCAACGTGCCGGCGCTGCTGGTGAGCGGCGACACCGCCCCGGAGCGCCTGCGCGAGGCGCAGTCGAGCGGCCTGCCGCTCCTGCACAAGCCCGTGGCCGCCGAGAAGCTGATGGAGGCGATGCTCGCCGCCCTGGGCCGCTGAGGCCCGCCCCGCCTGGCCGGCCGGCTACGACTTCCGTCCAGGCCCGGATTCGCCTTCAGGCGGATTCCGCGCGGCGCGTCCCGCGCCGAGAATGCCCCCGCGTTTTTTCACAAGCGGAGGTGACTCGTGTACCGGATTCTCGAAATCATGCTGTTGTGCTGCATCGGGGTTCTGTTGATCGTTCTCGCCGGCTGCGGCGGAGGCGGCGGAGGAGGAGATCCGGCGCCGGCCGCGCCCCTGTCCGGCGCGTGGTTCGGAGCCGCGGAGGACGAGACCGGACAGCTGCATTCGGTCCGGCTGACCGTGGCGGGCTCGCGCGTCACCTCGTTCTCGGTCGACGGCGCCGACCTCGGCGGATCCGGGCCGCTGTCGCAAGACGACGCGCAGGTCTACAGCTCGGTGCTGACCTTCCCGGCGGGGCAGCTGCAGGTGGTCTTCTTCTCCGATCCGGGAGCGACGCACTTCGTCTATCTGGACAACTTCTTCAGGTTCGGCGTGCTGCAGAAGGACGCCACGACCCTTCCGGCGTACGCGAGCATCGACATCAACGGGATCTGGAGCGGCATCAGCGCGTTTACCGATTTCGCCGGGTTCCAGGTCGATCCCTCCTCCGCGATCTGCATCGTCGGGACCTGCAGCGTCACCGAGGTCGGCGACCGCATGACGGAAGCCTTCACGCAGGGCTTCGACAGCGTGTTCGGCCGCTGGCTGGGAACGTCGGTGATCAAGCTGCCGACCGGGCCCGACGTCGACAAGATCAGCCGGGCGTTCGTCAGCCCCGACAAGAAGTTCGCGGGCGTGTGGAGATGCCTGGTCGGCGCGGCCGGCGACATCCTGTTCCCGGGCAAGTGCACCTACTCGGCCTGGAGGAAGACGTGATCGCCACTCTCGCGGACTCCGTGGCCTGGCTCTACGTGATCACGAACTCGCTGCGGGTGCTCTTCTATGCGCCGCAGATACGCGCGGTCCTCAAGGCCGCCGACGGCGCGCAGGCGCTGTCGATCTCGACCTGGGGCTTCTGGACCTTCGCGAACCTGACCGCGGCGCTGTACGGCTGGTTCGTGATCCACGACGGCGCGTTCTGCGCCATCTTCTCGGGCAACCTCGCGTGCACCGCCGCCGTGACGCTGATCGCGGCGAGGAAGCGGCTGGCGTGGCGCATGCCCGCCGCGCGTCCCGCCGGCTGGCCGCTGCGGCGCCTGAGCCCGGAGGATCGCCCGGGATGCTAGGGGCTCAGACGAGCTTCAGCCCGAGCTTCGCCGCGGCGTATACGGCCTCGGTGCGGCTGCGGGCGCCGAAGGCGCGCAGCACCGAGGACAGGTGCGCCTTGACGGTGCCCTCGGAGACGTCCAGCTCGCGGGCGATGACCTTGTTCGATTTTCCCTGGATGACGCAGCGCAGGACGTCGACCTGCCGCGGCGTGAGGCCCTTCAGCGCCGTCTCGCTCCCCGGCCCCGGGGCCGGCTCCGGCGACGCGTCGAGCACCGCGGGCGGCAGGTACACCCCGCGCGCGAGCACGAGCCGCAGCGCCTGGATCAGCAGCTCGGGCGTCGAGGACTTCGGGATGAAGCCCATCGCGCCGCGCTCGATGGCGGCGCGCACCACGCCGGGATTGTCCTCGCCGGAAAGAACCACCAGGGGCGCCGCGGGAATCGCGTCGCGGAGCGCGGCCAGAGCGTCCAGCCCGGCGACGCCGGGCATCTTGAGGTCGAGCAGGACGAGGTCGTAGCTGCGCCCCGCCGCGTGCTCGAGCGCCCTGGCGCAGTCGCCGGCCTCGTCGATCTGCAGCGCGCCGTCGAGGCTGCGCAACAGGAATTTGAGGCCCTCCCTGAAGAGCGCGTGATCGTCGATCAGGAGGACGTTCATGACCCGAGCTTACGCCGCGGCCTCCGCCCCCGCATCGGCCGTTCGGCTACGACTTTCGTCTAGTTCAGGATCTCGTACAGCCGCTCGTCGTAGAGAGCGCCGGCCATGCCGGAGAGCTTGTCGCGGAACTCGCGCTGGTGCGCCGACGCCGCGTTCGCGTCGAAGGATTCGCGCGAGCGCCACACCTCGAACACGGTGAAGTGGTTGGGACGGTTGGTCTGCTGCACGATCTCGAAGCGCGCGTTGCCGCTCGCCGCGCGGTTCGCCTCGCCGAGCGCCTTGAGCGCGACGATGGCGTTGTCCTTCTGCGGCGGGATCACGTCGACGTGGGTGACGCCGTAGACCGCGCCGCCCGCCTCCTCCATCGGGCCGACCGAGAGCGCGTTGTGGAAACGGTCGTCGGGAGGAGCGTTGCGCAGGCTCGCGAGCTTCTCGCGGAATTCCCTGGTGGCCGGAGCGGCCATGTGAGCGTCCCAGGCGGCCTTGTCCTTCCACGCCGCCGCCACGACGAACTGGCCCGGCCGGCGCACGCGCTGCACCACGATCGAGCGCAGGTTGCCCGGCGCCGCGCGGCTCGCTGCGCGGTAGGTCTTGAGGAGCGCCGCGGTCTCGTCCCTCGCGTTCGCCCGCGACTCGACGTAGGTGACCACGTAGAGCGG
>DATEGT010000105.1:0-5797 GCA_035280025.1 Burkholderiales bacterium
AGACGGGCGGAACCGGTCTGGGCCTGGCCATCGTCAAGCACGCGCTCGCGCGGCACCAGGCGACCCTGGAGATCGAAAGCACGCCGGGCACCGGCAGCCGGTTCACCGCCAGGTTCCCCGCGCGCCGCGTGGTCCCCGCGCTGACGCAAACGGCGAACGACGCCGTTCTCTGAAACAAATCGGAAACCCGGGATTCACGCCGGTGCAAAGGCGCGGATCTAGGCTTGCGCCCCGAACGGCGCGCATCTGCGTGCCGGCACTCTCGGAGGCGCGCAGATGAATCCGGTTGATACGCTGTTCCGGCAGGCCGGGACGCCGCGGTTCGGGCGCGGCGCCTAGGTCCTCATCCGCGCGTGCTGCTTGCCGAGCCACAGGCCGACGGCAAGCCAGAGCAGGGCCCCGGGAATGGCTACCGCCGCGAGGCCCGTGAGGCTCAAGCCCAGTCCCTTCAGCGCCGCATAGACCCCGCCGCTGGCGGCGTCCCCGCCGCGGAACACCACGGTGTCGATGAAGTTCTTCGATTTGTACTTCTCCTCGCGCGTGAGCACCGTAAACAACATCTCGCGCGCGGGCCGAGCGATCGCATAGTCGGCCGCCCGCCGCAGGACCTGGAAAACGATCAGCACCGCGAGCACCGGCGCCACACCGATCGCGGCGAACCCGGCCAGCCCGAGGACCGGCAGCAGCGCCAGCGCCGCGCCGACGCCGAGTTTCCCGACCAGCTTGCCCACCAGAAAGAGCTGCCCCAGCAGGGTAAACACGTTGACCGCCAGGTCGACCCGCGCGAAGAGCGCTGTCCGCTGAGCTGAATCCTGATACGCCGCGGCCACGAGGCGCGCGAGCTCGAGATAGGCGAAGCCGAAAAGCACGGTATAGAGGAGCACGTAGGCGACGATGCCGAGGAGATAGGGCGAGCGCAGGATCACCGCGATACCCGACCAGGTGGTGCCGCCGATCGCATCGGCGGGCGCACCGCGGCCCGCAGCGGGATCGCCCGCGGCGCGGCGCACGAGGGCGAGCGCGCACACGAGCCCGAAACACAGGAAGAGACCGGAAACGAGGAGCAGTCCGGCGGTCCCAAGGGGCGCGGCGAGCGATGCCGTGAGCGTCGGGCCGGCGAGCGCGCCGCAACTCCCGCCCGCCGAGATGAACCCGAACATGCGTGCGGCCTGGCCGGGGCTGAACAGGTCCGCCATCAGGCTCCAGAACAGCGAGACGACGAACAGATTGAACACGCTGACCCAGACGAAGAAGGCGCGAGCGACCGCGGGAGGCGCGGCGCCACGCGAAAACAGCGCGAAGAAGACGAGCACGTTGACGATGAAGAAAACGTAGCTCCAGGGGACGAGGCGCCGCCGCGGGAGCCGCGATGCCGCAAAGCCGAAAACCGGCACCACGGCGAGCATGGCGGCGAAAGTCGCGGAGAACAGCAACGGCAGGTTTTCGACACCGCCTTGCACCCCCATCTCGTCGCGCAGGGGTCTCAGGACGTAGTATCCGCAGAGCAGGCAGAAAAAACACGCGAACGACCACAGCGAGCCCCCGGTTTCCCCGGGTTTTGCCCCCGCCAAGCGGCTCAGCACGCCGACCATGAGGGCATCCTAGCGGCAGACGGTAAAAAGTCACACTCCTCCCCGCCCTGGCATCCCTCTTGCTCATCCAGGGGTGTAAGGACCTCAACCGATTCGAAGGGAGGACTGCTATGAGCAAGAGCAAAGTTCTGGCGCTGATTTCTGTGGTTGGACTGCTGGCTTCGCCGGCTGCGTTCAGCTTCGACCCGACGGCGGATGCGAACGAAGGTTCGATCCGCGTTCTCGGCGAGAAGCTCGACAGCGGCTTGGGCGATCTTCCCCCGAGCTACACCGCGGAGCGCTTCCAGCACCCCGCCGTCGCCGGCGAGAAGCTCGACAGCGGCCTGGGCGATCTGTCCTCGAGCTACGACGCGAGCGAATTCCAGCGCGTCCGCGTCGCGGGCGAGTCCCTGGACAGCGGTCTGGGCGATCTGCCCCCGAGCTACACCGCGGCTGAATTCCAGCGTACTTACCGCGTTGCCGGCGAGTCCCTGGACAGCGGCCTGGGCGATCTCCCGTCCAGCTACACGGCTTCGGAATTCCAGAAGACCGAGATCGTCGCCGCGCGCTAAGGCGGCTCGACGAGGTTTGGTCAGGCGGCGCCTCCAAGCCTCCGCCACCAAGGAACGGCTGGCTGCCTTCAGGGCGCCAGCCGTTCTGTTTTCCAGGCGCCGCTCGCCCTGAAATAGCAGAGGCGGTCGTGCAGGCGGTCTTTGCGGCCCTGCCAGAATTCGAATCGCTCCGGAGCCAGGCGGTAGCCGCCCCAGTGCTCGGGGCGCGGCGGAGACTCGCGATAGCGCTTCGACGCCTCCTCAAGGCTCGCCTCGAGAGCCTCCCGGCTCGCCACGACATCGCTTTGGGGGGAGATCGCGGCCGACAAGCGGCTTCCGAGAGGTCTGCTCCGGAAATATTCGTCGGATTCCGCGGCGGAGACGCGCGAGACGTTGCCCTCGACGCCGACCTGGCGCTCCAGCTCCTCCCAGCAAAAGAGCAGCATGGCGCGCGGATTTTCCTCCAGCTCGCGTCCCTTGCGGCTGCGATAGTGCGTGTAGAAGACGAAGCCGCGCGCGTCGAAACCCTTCAGCAGGACGGTGCGCACCGACGGACGACCTTGCCGGGTCGCCGTGGCGAGCGCCATCGCGTTGGGCAGAGCCACACCTGAGCGCAGCGCCTCGTCGAACCAGGCGCCGAACTGGGCCAGCGGATCGGCAGCGAGGTCCCTCTCACGCAATCCGGCGCGCATGTACTCCTGACGAAGTGCAGCGAGATCCATCAGCGGATTCTACCCGCGGCGCTTCGCATACCAGCTTCCCCCGGACAGCAACAGGGCGGTCGCCCAGAATACAGGCAGCATCCCCAGCGCCGTCCCGAGCGCGCCGAACGCGAGCGGTATCGTGATCTGGCTGATGTTGACGAGCGTCATGCGCACGCCGACCGCCTCGCCGACGCGGCCGGAGGGCACGGTGTTGTGCAGCAGGGACATGACCATGGGCTGCGACATCCCGAGCCCCAGCCCGAGGAAAAAGGCGACCGCCATCAGAAGGGCCGCGCGCTCGAGCAGCGGGAACATCAGGAACGAACCCGCCGCGATCGCGAGGG
This sequence comes from Burkholderiales bacterium, assembly GCA_035280025.1. Taxonomy (GTDB): domain Bacteria; phylum Pseudomonadota; class Gammaproteobacteria; order Burkholderiales; family SG8-39; genus VBDM01. The sequence goes on from DATEGT010000105.1 coordinate 3,171, forward strand.
ATGCCGCCAGCAGCGGCCAGGCCGTGAGCCGACGCGAGATCGCCGGCAGCAGGCCCCGGATGACGAAGGTGGCGACCGAGAACGCACCGAGTATCAGGCCGATGCTCGATGCCGACAGGTCGATGCTCGACCCGTAGACGGGAATCGCGAAGGTGAACATGTCCCACGCGGCGGCGAGCAGGCCGCTCGTGACGAACACCGGCCGCAGCCCGCGATGGCGCAGCAGGTCCGCCACGCGATGGCGCGGATCGGGTGGCGAGGCGTGGGCGTGGGGCTCCGGCAGGCGCAGCTTGTCCATTCCCAGCACGGCGAGCGGCACCAGGGGGAATCCCGCGAGCACCGCGAAAGTCGCGGTGTAGCCGATCTCGTCGATCCCGAAGCCGGCCAGCATCGGGCCGACGAACCCCGAGATCGAGAATCCCAGCGCGCTCAGGCTGAAATTCACCGGGCGGTCTTCGGGTTTTCCGATGTAGCCCACGATGTGCTGCGCCGCCACCTGGTACATCATGAACCCCGAGCCGATCAGCACGCTCGCGGCGTACAGCGCCGCCATGCTAGGCCAGAGAAAGGGCAGGACCGCGCCCGAACCGATCGCGACCGAGCCGATGAGCATCGGCCGGCGGGAACCGGCGCGGTCGGTCCAGCGCCCCATGCTCACTGCGAAGAACATCGGCAGCAGGGCGTAGAGCGCCATCAGCGAGCCGACCGTGAAGGGGGTCGCGTGCAGATGGATCGCGTACAGCGACGCCGCCACGCGCGTGCCGGCGAACACCGAGTGGTTGAGCAGCGTGATGAAGATGAGGAGGTAGAGGGTGCGCACCTAGAGCGAGCCGAAGTGGGCGGCCATTCTGCGCCGCATCGCCTCGTCCGGAAGGGGACCCGAGGCCGCTTCGAGGTTGTCCGCGACGTGCTTCGCGTTGCGCGTTCCCGGGATCACGCAGGTGACCGCGGGATGCGCGAGGATCCACTTGAGGAAGAACTGCGCCCAAGTCGCGCAGCCGATCTCCCTGGCCCACTCCGGGACCGGCTTGCCCTTGACCCGGCCGAACATCGCGCCCTCGGCGAAAGGCCGGTTCACGATCACGGCGGTGCGGCTCGTCGCGGCGAGCCCGAGCAGGCGCCGCTCCGCCTCGGGCTCCTCCAGGGAGTAGTTCAGCTGGACGAAATCGACGTCTCCCGGCTCGATGTAGCGCTCCAGATCCGCGTGCGCGCCGGCGTGATAGTGGGTGACGCCGAGGTAGCGCACGCGTCCCGCCTTCTTCCATTCGCGCAGCGTCGCGAGATGCGTCCCCGCATCGACCAGGTTGTGCACCTGCATCAGGTCGAGGCGCTCGACGCGAAGCTTCCTCATCGAATCTTCCATCTGGCGGATGCCGGCCTGCTTGCCGCTCGTCCAGACCTTGGTGGCGACGAAAAGCTTCGAGTGCAAGCCGAGGTCCGCGGCGAGCCGGCCGCAGACGGCCTCGGCCGACCCGTACATCGGGGAGCTGTCGATCACGCGTCCGCCCAGATCGACCAGGGTCTTCAGAGCTTCGCGGGCCTGAGCCGTCCCGGCGGCGTCGCCGGCGACGTCGAACGCCTGCCAGGTGCCCAGGCCCACCGCCGGAATCGCTTCGCCGGTCTTCGGGATGGGGCGCTGCAGCCGCCCGGCGGCTCGTGCTGCTGGCATTGTTCCTCCAAGCGTCAGCCCGGCTGCGAGCTTGAGCAAGGCGCGGCGCGAAATGCGGGTTCGGGAACTTCCTGTGGGGTTCATCGTCCGGAACGTCCGATTCTAGCAGTCCCGGCGAGGAACCAAGCGGGAAAGCCGCGATCGATGAACAGCTCGTCGCGCCGCGCGGTGATCGGGCGCTCGGGAAAAAACTCCGCGGCGGTGCTGCGCGCCGCCTGAAAGCGGTTCCGCTGGAGCAGTGGATGCGCGAAGCGGGAGTTCTTGCGGAGAGCGAAGCACGCCTTCGACGCCGCCGGAGCGGAGCGTCGCGGCTAGGCGGAAGGCGGATGCCCGCGGGCACCCGCCTCGATGCCGCCCTCCCTCAGGCCTGCGGCCAGTGGAAGGAGACTTGCCGGTCGCCTCGCGCCGGCACCTGCACGGTCCGGTGCAGCGTCTTGCCGTGAGCTTCGGCGGCGAGGGTGTACTTGCCCGCGGGGAGCTTCACCAGCATGATCGGCCCGTCGGAAACCGCGTTCAGCACTTCCTTGCCCGCCTTGTTCTTGATCTTGACCTGCACGTCGGCGAGGAATTCGTTGTCCTTGGCCGCGGAGAAAACCATGCTCAGGGGATAGTGCCTCGCTTCCTCCCTCATCGCGCTGGCTTCGGGCTTGCCGACTCCGCCGCTCATGTAGATGATGCCGTTCTCGCTCTTGGTCTGGGGCAGGGTGTAATCCATCGCCGAGCCGGCCCATGCGGGCAGGGCGAGGCCGAGCGCCACTGCGCCGGCGATCAGCTTGCTGGTCGATCTCATCTTGATGTCTCCGGATAATGGTTGGAAAATCGCGGCGGCCGTCCGGGCTGCCGCACCTCTACGCGCAGATCAACCGAGATTGATCGCGACGTAAACCGTTCCCTGGTCCCGCTTGAGGAGCAGGGCGACGTGCTTGCTGGATTTGTCGAGCAGCCGGCGGAGCTGCGA
>DATEGT010000106.1:0-2562 GCA_035280025.1 Burkholderiales bacterium
ACGAGGAAGATCAGCGCCAGCGGCGGGATCAGCACGAAGGTCACGCGCTCCGCCATGCGCGATAGCAGGCCGAGTTTGAGCACGTGGTTGATCACCGAGGCGCTGAACGCCACGCCGACACCGACCGCGGTCGAGAGCACGAGCATCTCGTCCACCGGCGGCTCGGCCTGCGGATACTTCCAGTAGGCGAAGGACACGGCTGCGACCACCGAGACCACGAACAGCACGGCGAGCGAACGATTGCCGGTCGCGCCGTCGTCCTCCCGGATGGTGCGCGCCTCCAGCGGCAGCGCGGGCGCCCAGGCGGGCCGCAGGATGGTGATGCCGACCACGTAGACAGCGTAGAGGCCGGCAAGCGTGACGCCGGGGATGAACGCGCCGGCGTACATGTCGCCGACCGACTTTCCGAGCTGGTCGGCCATGACGATCAGCACCAGCGAGGGCGGGATGATCTGCGCGAGCGTGCCCGAGGCCGCGATCACGCCGGTGGCGAAGCGCCGGTCGTAGCCGTAGCGCAGCATGATCGGCAGCGAGATGAGCCCCATCGAAATCACCGACGCCGCGACGACCCCCGTGGTCGCCGCGAGCAGGGCGCCCACGAAGATCACGGCGAACGCCAGGCCGCCGCGGAGCGGCCCGAATACCTGGCCGACGGTGTCGAGCAGGTCCTCGGCCATGCCGCTGCGCTCGAGGATGAGGCCCATGAAGGTGAAGAACGGCACCGCGAGCAGCGTGTCATTCGACATGATCGCCCAGATGCGCTGCGGGAGCGCCTGGAACAGTGTTGTCTGCAGCAGCCCCAGATCGATCCCCAGCAAGCCGAAGAAGATGCCGATGGCCGCGAGGGAGAAGGCGACCGGATAGCCGATCAGCAGGAAAACGACCAGCGCCCCGAACATCAGGGGCGCCATGTTGTGCGCGATGAATCCGATCATGCCGAATCGCCGTGCTGCTTGCGGATCGCCTCGGCGAGCTCCTCGGCCTCGCTCGACGCCTCGTGCTTCTCGGTCGGATCGGGGAGCATTCCGCGCAGGAAAGCGACGCGCTTGATCAGCTCGGACAAGCCCTGCGCGATCAGAAGGAAAAAACCGATCGGCACCATAAGGCGCGCGGGCCAGACGATCAGCCCGCCGGCGTTGGTCGAAATTTCATGGCTGCGGTAGGCGTCGAGGAACACCGGCCAGGAGAGCCACATGATCACGATCGCCATCGGCAGCAGGAACAGGACCGTGCCGATGAGATCGATCCAGGCTTGCGTGCGCCTGGACAGGTGTCCGACGACCACGTCGATGCGCACATGCTGGTTGTGCAGCAGCGTGTAGCCCGCGCAGAACAGGAACACCGCCGAGAAGAGATACCACTGGACTTCCAGCCAGGCGTTCGAGCTGCGGTTGAACGCGTAGCGAACCACCGCGTTTCCGGCGCTGACCAGCACTGCGACCAGGATCAGCCAGTACACCGCGCGGCCGACGCGCTCGCTCATCGCGTCGATCAGGCGCGACAGTGACAGCAGAAATTTCAAGGACATCCCCTCCACGTCACGCCCGGCACGGTCTCTTTCGCGCCGGCAGCGCATTCTCGCCTATCGGGCCGCCCTTGGCAAAGCCGCGCGGTCAGCGTCCCCGTCTCGCCCGGCTGACGATTTCCTCGCGCACATCGGTGATGTCGCGCGCGCGAGACGACGCGGCGCCGTCGCAATGCGGCGAGCGCGGGCAGCGCGTGCTGCGCGGGCAGATGATGCGCGCGGGAGCCCCCAGAGCATCCTCCACCCAGGCGATGTTGAGCACCTTGGCCGCTCCCGCGATGGCGGCGCCTGCGGCGCGGGGAATTCTGGCCTCGCCGTGGTGGTGGAGGCATTCGGCGGCGATGGCCGCGACGACGTCCTCCGCGCTCACGCCGTGCGAACCGAGCGCCGGAGCGAGATCGATTCCAACCGACAGGACGTGGGGATTGCCCGCCATGTCGTCGGTCCGCCGGGAGTGGCAGCAGTACAGCAGGGACTGGTCGCCGTCGCGCAGCACGGAGATCTGCGAGCCGCGGTCCGGGCCGCGGCCGTCGTCGAGCATGCGGAACACCGCCCAGTTCGGGCAGGGGTCGGTGACCTGCGCCAGGTTGCCCCACGGCAGGGGAATGCCGTTGCCCCGGTATACCGCGCGCAAGTGTCCCGGCGGATAGGCATCGAAGAAGTGCCAGTACGGATACGGGGACACCTTCGTCATGCGGCGCATCACGACCGCGGGGGTAAGCTGGATCTTCTCTCCGGCCTCGACACGATAGGACTCGCGCGCGAGGAATCTCCGGAACGGAATCTTGGGCGCGAGCAGCGCGCCGGCGAAGAAGCTGCACTCGAAGTCGCGCCATGCGTGCAGCACGTCGCGCGCGTCCATGCCGGGGGCGAAGTCCGCGCCTTCCGGACTCCCTCCCATCTCGCCGCCGGTCGCGTGCGCCGATTTGAGCCCGTCGCCGCCGTGCAGCACCTTGTGCGCGAGGTGCGAGGCGAGGTCGAACTTGAGGCGCGCCGGGTCGGCCTGAAGCCCGCGGTTGAGGTAGATGGTGCGCGGC
>DATEGT010000107.1:0-8202 GCA_035280025.1 Burkholderiales bacterium
CGCCGCGAGCCCCTTCCAGGCGGCGGCGCTGAAGGTGGCCCAGGCCGGATGGCGCGCCGAGGTCCATTCGCTGGGGCGCCGCCAGACGCCCGCCAGCAACCCCGCCGACTTCGAGCAGGAGATCATGGGCTTCGAGTCCGCCGATGCGGCGTTCCCGGGCGTCGTTCGCGACACTCGCTGGGTGGTCGCCCACGTGCCCGGCATCACGCAGGAGTGGATCGACCGCCTGCAGGCGATCGGGGGCAACCTCTCCCTCACCGGCTGGCAATACCTCGCGGGCGCCTTGCCGACGAGCACGGTTGCGCCGTACGCCGGGCCCCCGTTCCGCATGATCGTCGACAGCGGCAATCGTCCCGACGGCATTCATTCGGGGATGAGCTCCGACGGCATGCAGATCGCGCCAATGAACCCGTGGCTCCACATGTACTACGCGACCACCGGCCTCAACACGCGCAAGGTGCAGATCAACCCGGGCCAGCAGATCACCCGGCAGGAAGTACTCAGCCTGTACACCAGCCGCAACGGCTGGTTCCTGCACGAGGAGGACCAGCTCGGCAGCATCGAGGAAGGCAAGCTCGCGGATCTGGTCGTGCTCAACTCCGACTATTTCAGCGTTGCCGACGAGGATCTGAAGCAGATCCGCTCGGTGCTGACCGTCGTCGACGGCGAGGTGGTCTACAACGCCGGCGTGCTTCGCTCGTACGGAGGCGACTGGCGCGGGGACCGGGGCTGAGATTGCGGCCCCGCATCGCGCCCGGCGAGCTCGGGAGCCTTCCGACCTACCAGGCGTTCAGGGCCCGGTTTCCCTGGGCGCTGGCGTCGGAGGGCGAGTGGCGGGAAGGCGTGCGCCGCCTCGGCCGGTTCCGGGCACAGCTCGAAGCTTCGAGCGGGCGCCGCTTGCGCGCCGGAGAGAATCCTCTTCTGGATCTGGTGGGCGTGCTCGGGGCGGGCCAGCCGTGGCGGGTGTCGCCGGGGCTCGCCCAGATGCTCGACCTGGGCGAGCGGCGCCGAGAGCTCGCTTCGATGTTCTCGTGGGCGATCCCGACGGAGCAGGCCCTCGACGCGCTGGCGAAGCACGCGCCTGTCGTGGAGTGCGGCGCCGGCATGGGGTACTGGTCGGCGCTGCTGCGGGCGCGCGGAATCGACGCGGTCGCCTACGATCTTTCCCCGCCGGGCGGCGAGGCGCAAAACGAGTATCACGCGAGCGGGCGCCGACCCTGGATCGAGGTGCAGCCCGGCTCGTCGGTCGCGGCGGCCCGCCGCCACCGGGAGCGCGCGCTGTTCCTGTGCTGGCCGCCGTACGACGACGACGCGTCGAGCTATGCCGCGCTGCGTGCCTACCGGGGCGAAATCGCGATCCACGTCGGCGAGCGCGACGAAGGGGCGACCGGCTCGGTGCGCTTCCACCGCGAATTGCGCCTCAACTGGACGCTGATCGAGGAAGTCGACCTGCCTCACTGGCCGGACTTGCGGGACCGGCTGATGGTCTACCGGCGCAACCCCCGCCGCCTGCCTCTTCGCGAGCGCGACCGGTGCTTCGAATGCGGCCGCTTCATTCCCACAGGCGCGATCGGGCGCTGCGACGCCTGTTTCGAGCTCCGCCCTCCGGCGCTGGCGCTGAGGGTCGGCCGGCACCGCATGGAGTATCCGCGGGAGATGGTCGACGCGATGCCGGCCGCGGTGCGCAAGGCTCTCGAAGCGAGCCCGGCCCGGATCCGGTAGAAGCGCGCCTCACGCCGCTTCCGCCGTCTTGAGCGCGGCGCGGCGCGCCGGCCATTGCTCGGCGAGGTCGGAGAAATAGGACTTCAGGAATGCGGTGAAGCCGTGGGCGGCCTTGGAGGGCTTGCGCGCGAAGCTGGCGATCGAATAGAGATCGCTCGTGACCGCCGGATCCGTTATCGCTTGCAGGACGACCCTGCGCCTCGCGCAGGCCGGCGCCGCGAAGGCGGGGATCACCGCCATGCCCGCGCCGGCTTCCACCATCGCGATCTGCGTCTCCAGGTAGTTGCACGCCAGCTCCGGCGGCGCGTGGCGCCCGGCGCGCGCGAGCTGCTCGTCGATGAGCTGCTGGATGGAATAGTCGGGCGGAAGGCCGATCAGCTTTTGCGCCGCGACCTCGCTCCACCTCGCGTCGCGGGCGCAAGGCGCCGGTTGGTCGGCGGCGCGGAGCAGCGCCAGCCTGAAACGGGCGAGGGACGCGCACTCCACGCCGGGCGCTTCGTGCCGGACGCCGCTGACCGCGACGTCGACCTCGCCGTAGCGCACCATGTCGACGAGGCGAGAACCCGCGGCGTCGACGAGGCGCACTTGCGTGTGGGGCTCGCGCAGCGCGTACGCCGCGATCGCCCTGGGCAGCAGCTCCGCGGCGGCGAAGGGCGCCGCCCCCAGGACGACCGAGCCCGTCGCGGCGGACGCGGAGCGCCCGATGTTGGTGGCGGCCGCCTCGAGCTCGAGCAGGCTGCGGTCGGCGATCGGCAGCAGCCTGGATCCGAACTCGGTGAGCGTGACCTTGCGCGTGGTGCGTTCGAAGAGCCGGAAGCCCAGCTGCGCCTCCAGTTCGCGCACCAGGACGCTCATTCCGGATTGGGTGATGAAAAGGCGCTCGGCCGCCCGCGAGAAGCTCTGGTAGCGAGCCGTGAGCAGAAACGCCTTGAGTTGGCGCGAGGTGATATTCATCGCGAATGGCATAACCGGCCCGGCGAAAAAGACGCCGGACAGGCGGGGCCGGCCGCCTGTCCGACGCCGTGCTTCTACGTCTTATTGCCCACTAGGATTGCACTTGCCGCCGTCCCCGGGCTGGTTGCAGACGTCGCTGTTGACGGCCTGCGTGATCAGGGCATCGCGATCCGCCGCGAGGAGATAGCCCTTGTCGAAGGCATTGTTCGCCGCCTTCGTGACTGCGGCCACATAGCCGTCGTGCGTGCCGTAGCGCTCTTCCAGCGACTTGCGCGGATCACCCGCCGCGAGGCGCTGGGCCTTGGTCTTGAAGAACGGCACCATGCCGCCGACGTAGTTGCAGACCTGTCCGGCGTGGAACGGCCGGCCGTCGTAGCCGACATCGCCGACGCCCGCGGTGATATTCCAGCCCAGGTAGGTCCCGAGCGGCGCATCGTTCTGCACCGTCGGCACGCCGCCCATCTCGTTGCCGTCCTCGTCCACTCGCGGGACCAGCATCTTGATCACGTGCTTGATCGGCGGCGGGGCGTTCGTCGGGACGCCGTTCGCTTCGCTTTCGTCGTAGTCCGGGCCCCAGTCGTAGTCGAGCACCGGGAAGACGAAGTTCTCCGGCGCAAAGATCGAGTCGGGGATTCCGGGGATGCCGTGGGGGAAGCCCATGTCCTTCATGTTCGGCTCGACGAGGGTCGGCTTGAAATGCTTGTCGTGTTTCCCGCCGTGATCCGAGTCGTGATGGCCGTCGTCGTCCCCGTCGTCGTCCCAGTCGTGCCAGTCCTTCTGCGATGAGATCGGAGCGAGCGTCGGCCACTGGCTCGGCGGCGGCGGCGTGCCGGCGAGGACCCAGTCGCGCAGCGCGGCGCGCATGCGGTTGACCAGCCCGGTGGAAGGCACCGGATTCGCCCTGAGCGTGCCCCTGCCCCAGTTGTTGCCGGGGCAGTTCACCGATCCGGCCGCGGCGGGAGCTTCGGTGGTCTGGCCGTTGCCGCCGCCGTGCGTGGAGCTCGGCAGGTAGTAGCGGCGCACGTTGTCGGGCAGCGGGATGTCATGCTTCGCGTCCGTGCCGACCCAGGAGGTGGTCATCTTCAGCGCGAACACTTCCGCGCCGCCGAAAGTCTCGACGATCTTCGGGCAGGTGTGCGACATCCTGCAGCGGTCGAGGATGCCCCGCGCCGGCAGGTGGCGCACCGGGTCCGGGTACTTCGCCCACCATTGCGGGCCTTCGCTGCCCATCTGGTAGAGCTCGAGCACGCCGTCGGGCTGGCCCCAGCGGGAGTTGTTCGCCACGCGCCGCCCGGCGATGAGCGGCCAGGCGCCGTCGTGCACGATGCGGCCCGACTCGTCCTGGTTCATGCCGAGGAAGAGGTAGTGGCGCGTGAAGTTGCCCGATTGCGACACGCCGCGGATGATCGCCTTGCGCACGTGGCCGAAGAGCGGGTTGGGATTGTTGAAGTCGTCCTTGGCTTCGTAGCGGAAGAAGGACTGCACGTCGCGGAACGCCGCGGTGCCGGCGCCCAGGACGTAGGGGTCCCTCACGGTGTAGATGAGCTGGTAGAGCGTGGCCGGATCGAAGCCGCCCTTCAGGCACACCTGCACGGGCAGCGTGGTCACGGGCAGGGGCGCATCGAAGGTGCCGCCGCCGCAGTATTTCCAGTCGCTGTTCGCAACCGTCGGCCCGTCGGTGATCTTGGCGTTGATCGTCTCGGCGAGATGCGTGGTGAGCCTGTCGCCCGAGTTGTTCGCCGGGTCGACCGGGAAGTACGGGATCGGGTTGCCCATCACGTTGAGCGGGGCCGCGTTCAGGCCGCTGCGGTTGATGATGCGTCCGAGGATCCTGCCGGTCGTGCCGAGGAGCACCGGGGTCTTCACGTAGTGGTTCGAGAAGACCGGCGGGGTGCAGCCCGTGCCCGGCAGGCAATCGACGTTCGCCGGCAGGCGCGTTCCGCCTGCGTTGTCGCCCTGCCAGCCGGAAAGCAGCTGCATGTCGCCCGCGGCGAACGAGTCCGCCGGCAAGGCGACGTCGCCGCCTCGGTTGGGGACGTCGTGCCACATCAACCCGCTCGCGGTGCTCAGGTCGACCGGCTTGCGGATGCGGAAGCTGGCGATGTACTCGACCCGCCCGCGGGAATTGCGCGGCGCGCGATCCAGGTCCGTGATCTCGCGGTTCAAGGGATGGAAGGGATTGAGCTCGCCGAAGGCGCGGCCCGTGAGCAGCTCGTAGGGCTGGCCGGCGACCGGCGCGACCGTGTCGATGACGATGCGGGTGACGCGGGCGTGGACGGGCGGCGCCCAGGCGAGCGCGACCGCTGCAGTACACGAGAGCAGTTGCAAGGTGCGTTTCATGGTTTCCTCCTTTGTCTTTGTTTCAGTCGTCGTGATCGTCGTCGTCGCGACCGAAAGAATGGCCGTGGTGATGATGCTCGTGCGGCAGGCAGGCCGGCAGCTGCTCGACCGCGGGCAGCGCGCCGCCCTGCGGCGCGGGCACGCCGCGGTCCAATCCCGCCTGCATGAGGCGCGCTTCCTCCGACGCCGTGTCCTCGCACAGCAGCAGCCGGTCCTCGACCATGTCGTTCAGCGCGGCGCGGATCTTCGCGTGGTACAGCTCGAAGGTCGGATAGCGCTTCTCGACCGAGGGACGCGGATCGCCCGCGGCGGAGCGGTCGGCTTCGGTGCGCGGGAAGGGGATGAACTGGCCCGAGCCCTCGCAGCCGTCGTTCGCCTGCGGGCCGGCGCGCAGCGCCCAGCCGGTGTAGGTCGCGAGCGGCACGGTAACGTCGACCAGCCGGACTCCGGCGATATCGTTGCCGTCGCTGTCGGTCCTGGGAACATAGGCGCGGTAGATCGGGCCGTTCGCCGGGTTGTTCTGGTACGGCGGCGTGATGACCGGAGGATTGATGGTCGCGATGCCTGTCTGGTAGAAATGCAGGCCGTAGTCGAGCAGGTAGCGAGTGGTCATCAGCCCCGTGTAGGTGACCCCCGGGATCTGCGGAAAGCCCACGCGGCTCTGCGGCATCGGCGGGACCATCGTGCGGTCGCGCAGCGTGGGCACGCGGCTGCGCGGCGGCTGGCGGCCCTCGGTCGCCCACTCGTCCAGCGCGACGAACAGCGCCCTCTGCACCGGCGCCGAGTTGAGCGGGTTCTGGAACTGCTGGCAGCTGCCGCGCGAGTTTCCGTTGCCCGTCCCGTGCTGGTGGCTGGAGATGAAGTAGTCGCGCGCGTACGGCGAGTCCGGCAGGTCGAAGCTTCCGGTCGGATCGGTGTGCAGCAGCGACGCCGCCTTCACCCAGTACTCGTTCGCCGAGTAGATCTCGACCCCGAGCGAGCAGGTGTCCGTCCTTTCGCAGCGCGCGTAGCGGCTGTCGACCTGGCGCGTGATCGGGTCGTAGGTCTTGATGTTGGCGAACGGGAAACGTCCCTCTATATACAAATGGTCCTGGCGGTTGCGCTCGGTGCGGCCGGGCTGCGAAAAGCGGTAGTTCATGTTGACGCCGTCGCCGGCCGCGATCCACTGCATGTGGCCGTCGAACACCTTCCTCCCGTTCTCCGCCTCGTTGAAGCCGAGGTGGCGGAAGTCGTTCAGCAGGCGCCCGGGCTGCGATACGACCTCGGTGTAGATGCGCTTGACGTGGCCGGCGAGGGGGTTGGGGTTGCCGTAATCGTCGCGGGCGGAATAGCGCAGCCACGCGTTCCAGTCGCGCACCGCGGCAAAGCCCAGGCCGTTCACCGTCGGGTCCTTCGCGGTGTAGGAAAACTCGTAGATGTCGTTGCCGACGAAGTTGCCGGTCGCGAGGCTGATCGCCGTGCCGGCGGCGTTGTAGTTCCAGCCGGTCGCCGGGACCTCGACCGGGATGTCGTCCAGGTGCACACGGTGGGTGAGCTTCGCCTTGGTCTTGTCGAGCGTCGCCGCCGGGTAGCTCAGCGTGAACGAGGAGCCGCCGGTGACGATGTACTCGTAGGCGGGACCCGTGATCGTGCTGCCGTCGCGATTCTTCGCGATCGGCAGCGTGATGGTCGTGGGCGAGGCGGCGGTCCTGGTGGCGTTCACCCCCGCCGCAAAGTCCCAGCCGCTGAACACGATGGCGTAGCCGCGCGGCATCAGGAAGGAATTCGCCAGCACCGTCGGATCGGTGATGGTGCCGCCAGGGTCGTTGCCGCCGGGCACCCGGCCGAAAGTGTTCCAAGTCTTGCCGCCGCGGTTGGGCGGCTCGTACATGACCTTGCTGTTGCCCTTGGAAAGATCGATCGGCTTCAGGATGTAGAAATCGAACGAGTACTCGATCATGCCGCGGGCGTTGCGCGGCGCCAGCTCGATGTCGACGATGATCGAGTTCCGGCGGTCGTTCGGATCGACCTCGCCGTACGCGGTGCCGATGACGCGCTCGTACTGGCCCACGCCGGGCCAGGAATAGCCGCCGAACGTCGGCGACTGCGACAGGACCGGATCGACCGCAACGCGCGTGATGCGCGCTTCGGCGACCGGGGCCGCAAAGACCGCCAGCACGGCGCTGCAAAGCAGGGTCTTCTTCATATCTTTTTCTCCTCTTACCGGTGCGACTCGTGGAATTCGCGGAAACCGCTTTCTACGCAGGAATAGTTGCCCGCGGCGCCGATGTCGCCGCCGGCGGGGCCGGTATAGCGCAGCGTCCGGGGATACGGACACAGGGGCCGGCTGCGCGTGGTGGGCAGCCCCGTCAGCGTCCCCAGCGTGCTGCTGAAGTTCGTGCCGGTCGCGACCACGGTGTCCGGCGCGTTGTCGTTCTCGATCCAGTTGACCATCGGCGCGAGCATGTCGAAGCGGTCGGTGGAGGCGTTCCCGCCGCAGTGACCCATGTTGGGGACGAGGTAGAGCTTCATGAAGTCGTCGACCGTAGCGGGCCCGTCGTACCGCCCGTCGTGCCTGCGGCCGCGGCCGAAGTGCCTTTCGACCGCGTGAAAGTAGTCGAGCGTGTACGGCCACGGCGGGCCGGAGTCGCTGAGGCCGTGGTAGAAGATCAGCCTGCCGCCCCGTTCGACGAACCTCGAGATGTCGGGGTTGTTGTTCACCGCAGGCGAACGGGCCGTCACCAGGCCGATGTCCGTGTCGTAGTCGACGGTGAGCGGGTTGTAGTTCGGATCCGGAACCGTGAACCAGAACAGCGGCAGCTGGCCGGACCCGAGGCCGATGTTGCCGGGCGGCGTCGTGGCGGTTCCGATGTCGCGCGTCGGGATGCCCGAAGGCTGCATGAAGCCGCCGTCGAACGGATAGCCCGACAGGAGGGTTCCGTCGGGGGAGACAATGCGGCGTCCGCTCGACGTTCTGGGGCCTTGAGCGATCTTCTTCACCGCCGTGACCTGCGCGGGAGTCAGGCAGGTGGCGGTCTTGGAGCCGTTGCATTGCAGCGGCTGTCCCGGCGCGATCGAGCCGTACGGACCCGTCGAGGGAAACACGAAGGTCTCCGGATCGAAGCGGCACGCCGCCGGATTGTCGATGACGCCGTCGACCAGCCCGTCCAGCGCGTCGCAGGCGGCGAGGATCGCGTTGGTAAACAG
>DATEGT010000108.1:0-33816 GCA_035280025.1 Burkholderiales bacterium
GGAGAGCGCCGCGCCTCCTGGAACGGAAGATTCGCCGGAGTTCCGCGCCGTGGGCGAGCAGCTCAAGCGCTACGCGGCGTCCCTGTCGCAGCCCTTCTGCGGGCCGAGCGGCGACGCGGAGACGGCGGCTTGGTTCGGCGAGGGCGCGTCGCATGTCCGCTCGGTAGCGCACATGGCGCTGCGGGACCGCGAGTGCTTCGGCATGCTCGCGCTGGGAAGCGAGGACGTGCTGCGCTTCTATCCCGAGATGGGAACGCTGTATCTGAAGCGCATGGGCGAGCTCGCGAGCGCCGCGCTGCTGAGATTTCGCTAGCCGGCGGGATGAGGCAAGATTCCCGCCGGACTCTGCTCGACGAATTCATCGATCAGGTCTCGCACCAGCGGCGGCTCAGCCCGGGGACCGCGCGCAACTACCGCCGTGCCGTCGAAGAGCTTTTCGCGCTGAACCCGGGAACGGCGCCGGACAAGCTCGATTCGCAGCACCTTCGCCGTACTGTCTCCCAGCTGCATTCGCGCGGCATGTCGGGGCGGACCATCGCATACATGATCTCCGGGTGGCGCGGGTTCTTCGGATGGCTGGTGAAGCACCGCGGGTTCTCGCGCAACCCCTGCACCGGACTGCGCGCTCCGAAGAGCCCGAAACCCCTGCCCAAGGCGCTTTCCCCCGATCTCATGGCGCGCCTTCTTGACGCTCCGGCGAATACGCCCCCAGAGCTGCGCGACCGGGCGATGTTCGAGCTGTTCTACTCGTCGGGACTGCGGCTTGCCGAGCTGGTGAGCCTCGACGCCGCAGAAGTCGCGGGTGTCTTGCGGGCGGCCGAGGTGACCGTGACCGGCAAGGGCGCGAAGACGCGCACCGTCCCCGTGGGGGGCAAAGCGCGCGCGGCGGCCGAGGCATGGCTCGCGCGTCGCGGCGAGCTCGCCCGCCCGGGCGAAGCCGCCCTGTTCGTCGGCGCCCGGGGGCGGCGCATAGCCCCCACCTCGGTGCGCCATGCCCTGGGGGCGTGGGCGCGGCGTCTGGGGCTGCCTCAGCACGTGCACCCGCACATGCTGAGGCATTCTTTCGCGACGCACGTGCTGCAATCCTCCGGAGACCTGCGCGCGGTGCAGGAGATGCTCGGGCACTCGAGCATCTCGACCACCCAGGTCTACACGCACCTTGATTTCCAGCATCTCGCCAAGGCGTACGACGCTGCGCACCCGCGGGCGAAGAAAAAGCCCCTGGCGACGGAGAAGAAGACTTGAGCGAGGTGCGCCCGACCGTCGCGGAGCTGTTCCTGCGGTTCACGCAGGTCGGCGCTTCGGGTTTCGGCGGCGTCATGCCCTGGGCGCGGAGGATGCTCGTCGAGGAGCGCCGTTGGCTGAGCGCCGAGGAGTTCAGCGAGGCGCTCAGCCTGTGCCAGGTCCTGCCGGGCCCGAATATCGTGAACATGGCGGTTTGCGTGGGAACCCGCTTTCGCGGGGCGCGCGGGGCGATCGCCGCCTTCCTGGGCCTGCTGTCCGCGCCGTTCGCGATCATTCTGGTGCTGGGGGCGCTCTTCACCAACTACGGAGATCTGCCGGCGATCTCGGCCGCGTTTCGCGGCGTCTCGGCGGCGGCCGCAGGCCTGATCGTCGCCATGGGATTGAAGATGGCGGCGAGCCGGCGCCTGCGCTCGCCGCTCGCGGCCTTCGCTCTCGCGGCGTTCGTGGCCGTCGCCCTCCTGCGCCTTCCGCTCGGCGTCTTCCTGCTGTTCGCGGCTCCCGCAAGCGTGGCCGCGGCGGCGTGGAGGGACCGGTGAGCGTCCTCGCGCAGCTGGCCGTCGATTTCTCGCTCCTGTCGCTGATCACGGTCGGCGGCGTGATCACCGTGCTTCCCGAAATGCACCGCAACGTGGTCGAGGTCCACGGCTGGATGACCGGCGCGGAATTCGCGCAGCTGTTCGCGCTCGCCCAGGCGTCGCCTGGGCCGAACATTCTCGTCGTGAGCCTGATCGGCTGGAAAGTCGCGGGGCTGGGCGGCGCGGTGGTGGCGACCGGCGCGGCGTGCGCGCCCTCGAGCATCCTGACGTACGCGGTCTCGCGGATCTGGCAGCGCTTCCGGGGAGCGCATTGGCGACGGACAGTGGAGGACGGCCTGATCCCGGTCACCGTGGGGCTGATGCTCGCCGGCGGCTATCTCATCACCCTCGCGGCCGATCATTCGGTGCTGGCCTTCGCCATCACTGCGGCGACTTCGGCGACGGTGTTGACGACGAGGATCCATCCCCTGTGGCTTCTTGCGGCGGGCGGCCTGCTCGGCATCGCCGGGTGGGTCTGAAGCGAGCGGCCGTTTGTGACCGCGCCGCAGCTGAGGCTCAAATCGGGGCGCGAGCGCTCGCTCCTGCGGCGCCATCCCTGGGTGTTCTCGGGAGCGGTCGAAGAGATCGCGGGTTCGCCGCAAAGCGGAAGCTCGGTCGAGGTGCGCGCCGCGGACGGGAAGTTCCTCGCTTGGGCGGCGTACAGCCCCGCCTCGCAGATCCGCGCCCGCGTCTGGAGCTTCGAGGAGACCGAGGTGCCCGGTCCGCAGCTGTTCGCGAAACGGATCGAGACCGCGTTCGCGCTCAGGCGTGCCCAAGTCGCCGCCGGGACCACCGACGCGATGCGCGTCGTCCACGGCGAGTCCGACGGCCTCCCGGGCCTGATCGCCGACCGCTACGGCGACGCCCTGGTGGTGCAGCTGCTGTCGGCGGGGTGCGAGAAATGGCGGGACGCGCTGGTCGGGATACTGCGCGAGCGCAGCGCCTGCAAGCGCATCTATGAGCGGTCCGACACCGACGCGCGCGAGCTCGAAGGCCAGCCCGCGAGGTCCGGGTGGATTCTCGGCTCCGCCACCGGACCGCTCAAGATGGTCGAGCACGGCATCGAGTACGAGGTCGACCCCGTCTCGGGACAGAAGACCGGGTTCTTCCTCGATCAGCGCGACAACCGCCTGCGCGTGAAGCAGCTCGCCGCCGGGCGCGAGGTGCTCGACTGCTTCTGCTACACGGGCGGTTTCTCCCTGTCCGCGCTCGCCGGCGGCGCGCGCTCCGTCCTTGCGATCGATGCCTCCGAGCAGGCGCTCACCCGTGCGAACCGCAACCTCGTCCTGAACCGGATCGCCGCCGGCCGCGCGCAATGGCTCGAGGCCGACGTGTTCCAGGCCCTGCGCAAGCTCGCGCGTGACGGCCGCCAGTTCGATCTTGTCGTGCTCGATCCGCCGAAGTTCGCTCCGACGTCGAAAGACGCCGCGCGCGCGGCGCGCGGATACAAGGACATCAACCTGAACGCGCTCAAGCTCCTGCGGCCGGGGGGGCTGCTCGCCACCTTTTCCTGCTCCGGGGGCGTCTCGCCGGATCTGTTCCAGAAGATCGTCGCGGGCGCCGCCGCCGACGCGGGCGCCTCCCTGCTGCTGCGCGAACGGTACCGGTCGGCCCTCGACCATCCGGTGCGGGTCGAGTTTCCGGAAGGCGAGTACTTGAAGGGCCTCTTGCTCGAGAAATTAAGGTCTTAGGTCCCCGCTGGCTGCACGGTTGCGTTGTCATCCGGGGCGTGCTGTAATGCGCCCTTTTTTGGGCGGCCGGCCCCCGGCCGGGGACGGTCCAGCCGCAAACTTTTTCGGCACGGCATGCTCAAATAGTGTTGCTCGAGCGGAGCGCCAGGAGATCGAATTGGCGGTACAGGAGAACATGGTTCCGGTGACCATACTCACCGGATTCCTGGGAAGCGGAAAGACCACGCTAGTCAACCGCATTCTCAAGGAGCAGCACGGCCACCGGATCGCCGTGATCGAGAACGAGTTCGGCGAGGCTGGCGTCGACAATGAAATCCTGCTGAACGAGACCGGCGAGCAGATCGTCGAGATGAACAACGGCTGCGTCTGCTGCACGGTGCGCGGCGATCTGATCCGCATTCTCGGCGAGCTCAAGGAGCGCCGCGACTCGGGCAAGCTCGATTTCGAGCGGGTCATCATCGAGACGACCGGGATGGCCGATCCCGGTCCGGTCGCGCAGAGCTTCTTCATCGACGAGAAGATCGGCAACTATTATCTGCTGGACAGCGTCATCACCCTGGTGGACGCGAAGCACGCGACGAAGACGCTCGACGAGTTCCGCGAGGCCCAGGAGCAGGTCGGCTTCGCGGACCGCATCCTCATGTCGAAGACCGACCTCGTCTCGGAGGACGAGCAGGAAGCGCTGAGGAAGCGCCTGGTGAAGATGAACCCGCGCGCGCCGATCAAGAAGGTGCATTTCGGGAACGCGCCGATCGGGGAGATCCTCGACATCCGCGGCTTCAATCTCAACGCGGTCCTCGAGCTCGATCCGGAGTTCCTGGAGGACTCCGATCACGAGCACGACGAGCACGTCGCCTCGTTCGTGTTCCGCTCCGACAGGCCGTTCGACAGTGCGAAGCTCGAGGAATTTCTGTCCGGCGTGGTGCAGATCTACGGGCCGGACCTGCTGCGCTACAAGGGAGTGCTGTACATGAAGGGCAACACCCACCGCGTCGTGTTTCAGGGCGTGCACATGCTCATGGGGGGCGACATCGGTCGCCCCTGGGGCAAGGGAGAGAAGCGCTCGAGCACGATGGTTTTCATCGGCAAGAATCTGCCGCAGGAGCTATTCATCAAGGGGCTTGAACAATGTTTGGTCGAAAAGCAGTAAAGAAGCCGGCGCCGAAATCGGCAAAGGCGCCGGAGGTCAAGGCGACGGAGCCGGCGTCGGCCGAGGAGAAGCCGGCAAAGAAGAACGGCCTGACCGAAGCCGAGCTCATGCGCGCACCCGCATCGCAGTACATGAGCGCCGAGCAGCTCGCCTTCTTCCGCGAGAAGCTGCTCCAGACGCAGAGGGAGCTGCTGGAAAAGGCGAATCTCACCTCCGAACACCTGCGCGAACACGAGCTGGAGGCCGATCCCACGGACCAGGCGACGATCGAGGAGGAGTATGCGCTCGAGCTTCGCGCCCGGGACCGGGAAAGGAAGCTGCTCAAGAAGATTGACGAGGCCTTGCGCCGCATCGAGGAGGGCAGCTACGGCTATTGCGAGGAAACCGGCGAGCCCATCGGCATCGCCAGGCTGATCGCGCGCCCGACGGCGACCCTGTCGGTCGAGGCGCAGACGCGCCGGGAGCAGAAGCAGAGACTCTACGGGGAGTAGCCGGCCCACGAGGTGCCGAGGAGTACACTACGTCCCGGTCGAGCCTAGATGAACCGTACTCTGCGCCATCTATTCGTCGCCGCCGCGCTGGTATTCGCTCAGCAGGCGGCGCAGCTCCACGCGCTGTCGCATCTCAAGCACGACCTGATCAAGGCCCAGCTCGGCGGCAAGGGAGTTCCCCCGGTCGGCCATCCCGCCGAGAAGTGCATCGCGTATCACGCGGTCGACAGCACGCTGCCGAGCCTTGCACCCGCGATCTGCGTCCCGCGAGGCGAGCTGCCGGCGCTCGCGTCCCTCACTCTCCCGATTCCCTTCGCCCCGCGAATCGACTTCGATTCGCGCGCACCCCCGGTCCTCTCCTAGTCGACCGCTTGGGCCCCGTCTCGCAGCGCGAGGCGGATGTGTCTTGCATCAACCGGAGAGGAACATGCTGAAGAAGAACGCTTGGGCGCTCGCGCTCACCGCGGCGCTGGGCCTGCACTACGAAGCGAGGGCGCAGACGCAGGACGAGGTGCGCGACCTGCGGGAGGAGGTGAAGCAGCTCGACAAACGCGTCGCCGACGCCGAGCAGGCGGCGGCCCAGGCTGCCAACCGGCCCCCCGGGGAGAACGCGCTCAACCCGGCGGTCTCGCTGATCCTGAACGGAATCTACGGCAATCTCTCGCAGGACCCCGCGAGCTTCAGGATCAACGGCTTCGTCCCGACCGGCGGCGACGTGGCGCCGCCCGACCGGGGCCTGAGCCTGGGAGAATCGGAGCTGTCGCTTGCCGCGAACGTCGATCACGTCTTCCGGGGCACGGGGATCTTTTCGGTGTCTTCGGACAACTCGATCGAGGTCGAGGAGGCGTACATACAGACGCTCGCGCTGTCGTACGGCTTCACCGTAAAGGCCGGACGCTTCTTCTCCAGCGTCGGCTACCAGAACCAGATCCATGCGCACGCCTGGGATTTCACCGACGCCCCGCTCGCCAGCAAGGCATTCCTCGGAAATCAGCTGAGCGACGACGGCATCCAGCTGAGATGGGTGGCGCCGACCCCGCTTTACTTCGACGTCGGCGCAGAGGTGGGTCGCGGGCGCAGCTTTCCCGCCGGGCCCCCCGGAGGACGCGACAAGAACGGGTTCGGCGCAAGCAACTTCTTCACGACCCTCGGCGGCGACTTTGGAACCGGCACCGCCTGGCAGGCGGGTTTGTCGTATCTCGCGACTTCTCCCCAGGGCCGGACCTACGACGACGTGGACTCCGCCGGAGCGGCCGTCACGAACGGCTTTTCGGGAACGAGCAAGCTGTGGGCGCTCGGCGGTGTCCTGAAATGGGCGCCGAACTTCAACCCGACGGAGAGAAACCTCAAGCTGCAAGGAGAATATTTTCAGCGCCGTGAGAGCGGCAGTCTCGCGTTCGACACCGCGGCGGCCACGGCCGGCGGTACCCGGACCGGAGGCTACACGTCGACGCAATCGGGCTGGTACTTGCAGGGCGTCTATCAATTCGTTCCGATGTGGCGGGCGGGGTACCGCTACGACCGCCTGAACGCCGGTACGACGAGCATCGGGCTGGTCGATTCCGGCGCGCTGTCCGCCGCGGATTTTCCCATCCTCGCCAAATACAATCCGACCCGGCACACCGTCATGGTCGACTGGAGCCCGAGTGAGTTCAGCCGCATCCGCCTGCAACTCGCGCGGGACGATTCGCGGTCCGACGCGACCGACAACCAGGCGTTTGTCCAGTACATCGTCAGCCTGGGCGCGCACGGCGCCCACAAATTCTAGGGTGAAAACATGAGAACGATTCTGAAGCTCGGCGCGGCGCTGGGCCTCGCACTCTGCGCGCTGCCCGCGGCGGCGGCCCTCAACGTGTTCGCGTGCGAACCCGAGTGGAGCGCGCTCGCCGAGGAGCTCGGCGGAGACAAGGTATCGGCGTATTCGGCGACGACCGCTCTGCAGGATCCGCACCGGATCGAGGCGCGCCCCAGCCTGATCGCGCGCATCCGCTCGGCCGATCTGCTGATCTGCTCGGGCGCGGACCTGGAAATCGGCTGGCTCCCCCTGCTGTTGACGCAGAGCGGCAACAGCAGGATCCAGCTCGGGGCCCCGGGGTATTTCGAAGCGTCGCAGTACGTCGCGAAGCTGGAGATTCCGAAGGTCGTCGACCGGGCGATGGGCGACATTCACCCGGGAGGCAATCCGCACGTCCACACCGATCCGCGCAACATCGCGAAGATCGCGGCGGCCCTCGAGGATCGTCTGGCCCAGCTGGATCCCGGCAACGCCGGAACGTATCATTCGCGGGCCAGATCGTTTCTCGCCCGCTGGCGCGCCGCAATCGCGCGCTGGGAAGAGGAAGCCGCACCGCTGAAGGGCGTGCCGATCGTCGTCCATCACAAGGCCTTCTCCTACTTCATCAACTGGTCGGGGATGCGCGAGGTCGGGAGCCTCGAGCCGAAACCCGGAATTCCGCCGACGCCTTCGCATCTCGCGGAGCTGGTGGATCAGATGAAGCGCCAGCCCGCAAAGGTGATCGTGTATTCGTCGTACAACAGCCCCCAGGCAGCGCAGTTCCTCTCCGAACGTTCCAAGATACCGGTGGTCATGCTGCCCTTTACCGTCGGCGGGACCGACAAGGCGAAAGATTTGTTCGGATTCTTCGACGATATGATCGAGCGCATGCGCGGGGCGGTGAAATGACTCTCGACGCGGCCAGTTTCGGCATTCTGTGGCCGGCGTTCATCGCCGGCATGCTGGTCACGGCGACCCACGTTCCGCTGGGCATGCAGGTCCTCGCGCGCGGCATC
Source organism: Burkholderiales bacterium (assembly GCA_035280025.1). Classification (GTDB taxonomy): domain Bacteria; phylum Pseudomonadota; class Gammaproteobacteria; order Burkholderiales; family SG8-39; genus VBDM01. The sequence goes on from DATEGT010000108.1 coordinate 7,943, forward strand.
GTGTTCATCGATCTTGCCGTCGCGCAGGTCGCGGGACTGGGCGTGATCCTCGCTCACTACCTGGGGTGGGAGCCGACGGGGGCTGCCGTGCAGGTCGCGGCGCTCGTCGCCGCGCTCGCCTGCGCCATGTTCCTGACCTGGACGGAGCGGCGCTGGCCCGAGGTCCAGGAAGCGATCATCGGCGTGGTATTCGTGCTCGGATCGAGCGCAGCGATCCTGCTGCTCGCGCACGACCCCCACGGGGGCGAGAACCTGAAGGAGCTCCTGGTCGGGCAGATCCTCTGGGTGACGCCGAGGCAGCTCCTGATCGTCGCGGCCATCTACGCGGTCGTGCTCGCGCTCTGGTTCAGCCTGCGCGAGCGCCTGGGCCGGATCGGCTTCTACGCCTTGTTCGGCTGTGCGGTCACCGTCTCGGTGCAGCTGGTGGGTCTGTACCTGGTATTCGCCACGCTGGTCATACCCGCGCTCTCGACCTACTACACCACGGGCCGGCGATATCCGAAAGCGTATGCCGTGGGGGTGCTGGGCTACGCGATCGGTCTGCTCGCCTCGCTCTGGCTCGACCTGCCGTCAGGGTCGATGATCGTGTGCACGATAGCGGCTTCGGGCATGCTGGTCGCGCTTCTGGCCCGCCCGCCCCGGTCGGCCTAGGACGGGTGCTAAGCTATCCGCACGTCCGATCGGCGCGGGAGGGCTTGATCGGCGGCCCCCCGTCCCCAACTTGACCGACGAATGGAACAATTCCACGGAACGACCATCGTTTCCGCGCGCCGCGACGGCAAGGTAGCCCTCGGCGGAGACGGCCAGGTGACCCTGGGCAACATCGTGGTCAAGGCGAGCGCGCGCAAGGTGCGGCGCCTCTATCATGACCGGATTCTCGCGGGCTTCGCCGGCGGGACCGCGGACGCGTTCACGCTGTTCGAGCGCTTCGAATCGAAGCTCGACAAGCATCAGGGAAACCTGTTGCGCTCGGCGGTCGAGCTGGCGAAGGATTGGCGCACCGACCGGGTGCTGCGGCGGCTGGAGGCGATGCTCGCCGTCGCCGACCGCGAATCCTCCCTGATCGTCACGGGGATGGGCGACGTCATCGAGCCAGAGTCGGGACTGATCGCCATCGGTTCGGGTGGACCGTACGCCCAGGCCGCGGCGCGCGCTCTGCTGGAAAACTCCCAGCTCGACGCCGAGAGCATCGTCCGCAAGGCTCTGTCGATCGCCGCGGATCTGTGCATCTATACCAACCACCAGGTCGTGGTCGAGACGCTGGATTGACGCGGCGGGCGCCTCCATGTCGTCGATGACGCCTCAGGAAATCGTCCACGAGCTGGACAAGCACATCGTCGGCCAGGGCCGGGCGAAGCGGTCGGTCGCGATCGCGCTCAGGAACCGCTGGCGCCGCCAGCAGGTGGCCGAGCCGCTGCGCCAAGAGATCACGCCCAAGAACATCCTCATGATCGGGCCCACCGGCGTGGGAAAGACCGAGATCGCGCGGCGCCTTGCGCGGCTGGCTGATGCGCCCTTCATAAAAGTCGAGGCTACGAAATTCACCGAGGTCGGCTACGTCGGCCGCGACGTCGACACCATCGTCCGGGACCTGGTGGAGATCGCGATCAAGGATACGCGGGAGGCGGCGATGAAGAAGGTGCGCAGCCGCGCGGAGGATTCGGCCGAGGAGCGGGTTCTCGACGCATTGCTGCCCGCCGCGCGCGTCGCTGCTCTCGGCGCCGAGGGCGCACAGGGGGCGGGAAGACCCGCGGGCGACGAGGAATCGGCGACGCGCCAGAAGTTCCGCAAGAAGCTGCGCGAGGGAGAGCTCGACGACAAGGACGTGGACATCGAGGTGGCGGCGCAGCAGGCGCACATGGAAATATTCGCGCCGCCCGGCATGGAGGAGCTGACGCAGCAGATCCAGGGCATGTTCCAGAATCTGGGCGGGGGAAGAAGGAAGCTCCGGCGCATGAAGATTCGCGAGGCGATGCGCATGCTTGTCGACGAGGAGGCGGCGCGCCTGGTGAACGAAGAGGACCTCCGCGCCAGGGCGCTGGCGAACGTCGAGCAGAACGGCATCGTCTTCCTGGACGAGATCGACAAGATCGCGAGCCGCGGAGAGATCGTCGGCGCCGACGTTTCCCGGCAGGGCGTGCAGCGCGACCTGCTGCCCCTCGTCGAGGGCACGACGATCTCCACCAAGTACGGCATGGTGAGGACCGACCACATACTGTTCATCGCGAGCGGGGCGTTCCACCTGTCCAAGCCCTCCGACCTGATCCCGGAGCTGCAGGGGCGCTTTCCGATACGAGTCGAGCTCGACTCGCTGTCGGTCGAGGACTTCGAGAGAATTCTCACGGCGACCGACGCCTGCCTTACGCGCCAGTATGAGGCGCTGCTCGCGACGGAGGACGTCGAGGTCGCCTTCCTGCCGGACGGCATCCGGCGTCTCGCGGAAATCGCCTGGTCGGTCAACGAAAAGACCGAGAACATCGGCGCACGCCGCCTGCACACGGTGATGGAGCGCCTGCTCGAGGAGATTTCATTCGATGCCGGCAGGCGCGGCAAGGAGAGCATCAGGATCGACGCCGGCTTCGTCGACGCCAAGCTCAAGGAGCTGGCGCAGAGCGAGGACCTGGCGCGCTACGTACTTTGAGCCCGAGGCAGCGCGGACAATAGCAGGGGGAGCCCGCGACCGGGTCCGGGAGCGAGGGAAGGCCTTCGCACCACCAGCGCTCGCGTCCAGCCAGCATTCCGCATTCGAACCCGGCGCCGCAGCCCGGGCAGCGGCCTCGCTCAGCGTCCTTCCGGGTCATCGGGTCCCGGGAAGGCCTTCAGGGCTTTCCGGAGGAAATTCACCTGGGAGGTGAAACGGGTGCAGGCGTCGCAGATGCGGACGTGCAGGCGCAGGCCGATCCTCTCGGTGAAGGACAGGCGCCTGTCCATTCCCTCCGAGATCAGCCTGCTCGCTTCTCTGCACGAAAGACGGAAGGCCACCGGCATCTCCTATTCGGCTCTGCCCGAACCCGGAGCGAACCAGGTCCGTTCCAGGCAGGCACGCAGGCTCATCCGGGCGCGATAGAGCATCACCCAGCAATTGGACGGGGAAACCCCGAGTTCCTTACAGATTTCCCCGGTTTCCATGCCCATCAGCTCGCGCATCGTGAATGCGCTCGCGGTGTTCTTGGGCAGCGCCTGCAGGCAGCGCTCCAGCGCCTCGAAAAAGCGACGCTCCTCGAGCGAGCGCTCGGGGCTCGCCCACTCCTCCGGCGGCTCGGCGAAATGGCCGTCGTCGGCGAAGAAAGCCTCCAGATCCTCCGCGCCCCCGGCGTCCGGGCGGGAGTCCGCCGGCCGCTCGCGCGCGCTCCTGCGGATGCCGTCTATGATCTTGTGCTTGAGAATTCCGACCAGCCAGGTGCGCACCGACGATTGCGCGGCGAATCGAGCCGCGCCCTGGATCGCGGCGAGCAGCGTGTCCTGGACGGCGTCTTCCGCGGCGCTGCGGTCTCGCAGCTGCAGGAGCGCGAAACGCAGCAAATAGGGGCGATGCAGCTCCAGTTCAAGGGGAGTCGGAGCGGAAGGCTCGGAGGACATCGGCGCCTCAATCTATATTCTTCCGGACGGCATCGCAAGCGCTCTTGAATATTCCGCCGCGACCCCAAGATTTGTCGGGCGCGGGCGCTACGCCCGAAACTCATTCGGAAAGGAAGATCATGGCAAATATCACGCGTTACGATCCCTTCGGCGATCTGGTCGACGATTTTTTCCGCGGCTTCGTCGTGCGGCCGCTGGGCTTCGAGGCTGAAGTACCGGTACGGCGCATGAAGGTCGACGTCGCCGAGCAAAACGGCGACTACAAGGTAGTGGCCGAGCTCCCCGGAGTGAAGAAGGAAGACATCAAGGTGAACATCGACGGCGACGAGGTCTCGATCACCGCCGAGACGCGCGTCTCGAAGGAAGCGAAGGACGGCGAGCGCGTGCTGCACAGCGAGCGCCACGTCGGCAAGGTTTCGCGCGCCTTCAGGCTCGCGCAGGAAATCGACGAGTCGCGCGCGAGCGCCAAGTACGCCGACGGCGTCCTCGAGCTGACGCTGCCGAAGAAAGCGGCGCCGGCGGCGAAGCAGCTGGCGATCCAGTAATACGCATTGCGGCGGCCCGGCGCGGCCGAGCGCGAGCAGGAGGCGGCCCCAGGGCCGCCTTTTTTTGCGGCGGCGGGTACAATCGCCGCTCATGATGCGCGCAGCGATCCGCGACTCGTCCCAGACACCGGCGTACAAGGCCAAGGTTCTCTCCGAGGCGCTTCCGTACATCCGGCGCTTCCACGGCAAGACGATCGTCGTGAAGTACGGCGGCAACGCCATGATCGACACCGTGCTGAAGCGGAGCTTCGCGCACGACGTCGTGTTGCTGAAGCTCGTCGGCATGAATCCGGTGATCGTGCACGGCGGCGGGCCCCAGATCGACGAGCAGCTGGCGCGCCTCGGAAAGAAGGGCGAATTCGTCCAGGGCATGCGCGTCACCGACTCCGAGACCATGGACGTGGTCGAGATGGTCCTGGGCGGGCAGGTCAACAAGGAGGTCGTCACCCTCATCAACCAGGCCGGGGGGAAGGCGGTCGGGCTCACCGGGCAGGACGGCGCGTTCGTTCGCGCGAGGAAGATGCTGCTCTCCGACAAGGGCAACGGCGGCGAGAAGATCGACATCGGCCAGGTCGGCGAGATCGCCTCGATCGATCCAAAGGTCATCTGGGCGCTCCAGGAAGGCGGTTTCATTCCCGTGGTGGCGCCGATCGGCGTCGGCGACGACGGAGAGTCCTACAACATCAACGCGGACCTGGTCGCGGGCAAGCTCGCCGAAGTGCTGCGCGCCGAGAAGCTCGTGGTGCTGACCAACACGCCGGGAGTGCTCGACAAGAACGGCAAGCTCCTCACCGGCTTGACGCCCAAGAAGATCGACTCGCTCGCGGCCGACGGGACGCTCTCGGGGGGAATGCTGCCCAAGATCAGCTCGGCGCTGGATGCCGCGAAGGCCGGCGTGAAGAGCGTGCACATCATCGACGGCCGGGTCGAGCACGCGGTGCTGCTGGAAATCCTGACCGACGAGGGCGTCGGGACGCTGATACGCTCGAAGTGACCGCCTAGGCGACGAGCTTGCCGTCCTCGTCCCGGAGGCCTGCGAGGTATCCGTCCTCCTCGTCGTAGATGGTCAGCAGGCGTCGCCGCGGCGCGTCGCTGAAGGAAAGGTGCACCCAGCGGCCGTATTCCAGGATGCACTGGTCGAACTCCAACCCCGATCGCTGGATCGCGCGAGCGATCTCCAGGGGCGATCCGAAAGCGGGACACGCAAAATCGACGGCGAGTCCGTGGACGTGCTGCGACGTGCTCGACCCGCCCACCGCCTGGTTGAGCGCCGGGCAGCGGTACCCGCTCGAGATCTCGAGCGGCGCACCCAGGATCGCGCGCACGGCCTCGAGGCCCGCGGCGAGGCGCTTCAGGTTCTCGACGATCTCGGGCGGCGGCGTGTTGTCGATCCCGTTCTGCTCGGCGGTCTCCGAGTAGACCAGCTGGTCCAGCGAGAAATTCGGCGACAGCTGCATGGGCGCATTGTAACCGGCAGCAAGCGCTCACCCGGAGTCATACAATAGCGCTTCGCCGTCGAGACAAGCGCCCATGCCCGCCGCCAAGCCCGGTGCCCGCCGCCTGCAGATCCTGCAGGTGCTGGCGCGGATGCTGGAGAATCCCAAAGGCGAGAAAGTCACCACGGCGGCGCTGGCCAAGGAGCTGGACGTCTCCGAGGCCGCGCTGTACCGCCATTTCGCGAGCAAGGCCCAGATGTTCGAGGGGCTGATCGAATTCATCGAGCAATCGGTTTTCGGCCTCGTCAACAAGATCACGGCGGAGGAGGACGATGGTCTGAAGCAGGTCCAGGCGATCGTCTCGTCATTGCTCGGCTTCGCGGAGAAGAACCCCGGGATGACACGGGTGCTGGTGGGCGACGCTCTGGTGAACGAGGACGAGCGCCTGCAGGTCCGCATCAACCAGCTGCACGACCGGCTCGAGGCGACGCTCAAGCAGTGTCTGCGCGTGGCCGCGACGCAAGCGCAGAGCGCGCCCGGCGTGGCCGGCGACGCGGCGGCGGATACCAGTCCCCGCGCCAACCTGGTCCTGTGCTACGTGGTCGGGCGCTGGCAACAGTACGCCAAGAGCGGTTTCAAGCGCCTGCCGTCGGAGCTGTGGGAAAAGCAGTGGCCGCTGCTGCGCGGCTAGGCCGTCACCCTTGCACACACCGGGCAGGACGGGTCCTTGGCGAGCTTTATCGTCCGCCACTGCATGACGAGCGCGTCCACGAGTAGCAGGCGGCCGTTCAGCGTCTCGCCCGCTCCGGTCAGGAGCTTCAGGGCCTCCGCCGCCTGCACGGTTCCGATGATGCCGGTGAGCGGGGCGAACACGCCCATGACTGCGCAACGCATCTCCTCGAGCTCGGCGTCCTCCGGGAACAGGCAGTGATAGCAGGGACTGCGCTCGTCCCGCAGATCGAAGACGCTCACCTGGCCGTCGAAGCGCACGGCGGCGCCCGACACCAGAGGCCTGCGGTGCCGCACGCACGCGCGATTCACCGCGTGGCGGGTCGCGAAGTTGTCCGAGCAATCGAGCACCACGCTGCTCGAGGCCACCAGGCGGTCGAGCGCCTCGCCCCCCAGGCGCTGCTGCACCGGAGCTACCCTGACCTCGGGGTTGATTTTCGCCAGCGCCGCGCGCCCCGATTCGGTCTTGGACTTCCCCACCGAGTCCACGGAGTGGAGGATCTGGCGCTGCAGGTTGGTCAGGTCCACGTCGTCGCCGTCGGCGAGGGTCAGCGACCCGACGCCGGCCGCCGCCAGGTACAGCGCGGCAGGCGATCCCAGCCCCCCGGCCCCGATCACCAGGGCGGATGCCGACAGCAGCTTCTGCTGCCCTTCGACCCCGACCTCGGGAAGCAGGATGTGCCGCGAATAGCGAAGCAGCTGCTCGTCGGTCATCGCCTCTGCGGCGGCGCCGCAGGCGTCGCTCCGCTCAGTTCTTCGCGGGCGCGGGCGGGGCGCTCTGCGCGGTGGCGAGCGGCTGGCCCTTCAGGAACTTGAGCGCCTGCTGGAACTGGAAGTCTTTGTCGGACGCGAATTCGAGCGGCGCCGGAGGCTTCTCCTCGGCTTCGGCGGGCGGCTTGATGCTCGTCCGCTTCGCCTTCTCCGCCTGCGCCCCAGCATCCTGGTCGTTGAGAAGATGCCGCTCGAGGTCGGCTTCGCGCAGCCGTCCCACGGTCGGCGAGGTGGGATCCTCGATGACGATGTCGGGCGTGATCCCTTTCGCCTGAATCGACCGGCCGCTCGGCGTGTAGTAGCGGGCGGTCGTGAGCTTGATCGCGGTGTTGTTGCCGAGCGGCAGGATGGTCTGCACCGAGCCCTTGCCGAACGTCGGCGTCCCTATCAGGGTCGCCCGCTTGTGGTCCTGCAGGGCCCCCGCGACGATTTCCGAAGCGGACGCCGAGCCGCCGTTGACCAGCACCACCATGGGCACGGTCTTGACCGCAGGCGGCAGGTTCCTCAGGTAGTCGTCGCGGTTCCCGCGCAGGTAGTCCTCGGGAGCGGCGATGAACTTGCGCTTGGCGTCCTCGGTACGCCCGTCCGTGGAGACGATCGCCGCGCGCGGCGCGAGGAAAGCGGAAGAGATCCCGACCGCCCCGTTGAGCAATCCGCCCGGATCGTTGCGCAGGTCGAGGATCAGGCCCTTCAGAGGACCGTTCTTGTAGAGTCCCTCGAGGTGCTTCACGAGGTTCTCCCCGGTGTGCTCCTGGAACTGCGACACGCGGATCCATCCGTAGCCGGGCTCGATCAGCTTGGACTTGACGCTCTGCACGCGGATCACGTCCCGCGTCAGCGTGACTTCGAAGGGCTTCGACTCGCCTTTGCGCATGATGGTGAGCCGGATGGTGGTCTTGGGCTTGCCGCGCATGCGCTTTACCGCGTCGTTCAGGGTCATTCCCTTGACCGAGGCGTCGTCGATCTTGATGATGAAATCGCCGGGCTTCAAGCCCGCGCGGAACGCCGGCGTGTCCTCGATAGGGGAAACGACCTTGACGAAACCTTCCTCCATCCCGACCTCGATGCCCAGGCCGCCGAACTCGCCCTGGGTGCCGACTTGCAGCTCCTTGAACGCATCCTGATCCAGGTAGGCCGAATGGGGATCCAGGCCGGTCAGCATGCCGCTGATCGCCTCGGTGATCAGCTTCTTGTCCTCGACCGGCTCGACGTAGTTCGACTTGATCGCGCCGAATACTTCGGCGAAGGCGCGCAGCTCATCGACGGGGAGCGGGAAGCGGGCGGCTTCGCGCTGAGCCACCGCCGAGAAGTTGAGGCTGAGCAGCACCCCGGCCAGCACACCGACCAGCACCAGGCTGGCTTGCTTGAATTTGGTCATCATGATTTCCGCCCCGGGTACGCGCCGGGCGCCTGTGTCATTTCAGGGAGACCCAGCGCATGGGATCGAAGGCTTTTCCTTCGTGCCGAATTTCGAAGTATAAACCCGATTCCATGTTGCCGCCGCTTGCGCCGACGGTCGCGACAGCATCCCCGGTTCTCACTATATCGCCCACCTGCTTGAGAACCGATTCGTTGTTCCCGTAGATGGTGAGATAGCTCTTCCCGTGGTCGATGATGAGCAGGTTCCCGAAGCCGCGAAGCCAGTCTGCGAAGACCACTCGCCCCGGCGCGACCGCCCGCACCTCCTGTCCGGCCGGCGAACGAATGAACAAGCCCTTCCACGTGGGACCACCATCCGAGCGTTGGGCACCGAAGCGGTTGGCAAGTTCACCCCTGATCGGGAGCCGCAGTCCCGGCTTGAGCCCGGCGAAGGAGCTGTCGGCCCCGCCGGGCTCGGGAACCCTGTCGTTGCGAAGGCGCTTGGGCGCGGCGGCGAGCAGCTTGCGCAGCTCCTCGACCAGTCGGGAAAGGCGCGATTCGTCGCGCTCCAGGTGCTTCACCTGACGCCGCTGCTCGCGCAGCTGGTTGGAGATCCGGCCGAGGACCTTGCGGTGCTCCGCCTGCTCCCGGATGAGCGCGGCGCGCTCGGCGCGGTGGGCCGCCTCGATCGAGGCGATCTCGGCGTTTCTTCCGCGCGTCCCGGCCTCGAGCTCCTTCAGCCGCGCAAGCTTAAAGCGAAGCTCCGCGATGAACTCGGTCTGTGCGCGTGAAACGTAGCCGTAGTAGTGGAGCTCGCGCGCGATGCGCCCGGGCTCCTCGCCGGAGAACAGCAGCTTCACGCCGCTTTGATCGCCGTTGACGTACCGCAGGGTGAGCAGCCTTCCCAGCGTTTCCCTGCGCGAGCCGATCTCGGCCTCGAGCGCCCGGCTGCGCTTGGCGAGCGACTTGAGCTCCTCGTCGGCCGCCGCGCGCCGGGAGGCGAGGACGCGCAGCGTCCGGTTGGCCTCGGAGATCGCGCGCTCGGAGTCCCGTAACTGGTCGCGGACCTCGGTGCGGCTTTCCTCCGACTCTGCGATCTTGGCGCGCAGGCCCTCGATCCGCGACCGAAGCTGATCGAGCTTCTCGGCTTCTCCTTGAGCCAGCGCGAGCGCCGGGAAGAGGACGAGCGCCAGCCCGGCGCGGCGCGCGCGCGTCACGCCTTGGCCTTGCCCTGATCGGCGACAGCGCGGGCGCGGGCCTCGGCCTCGGCGGGATCGCCGAGATAGTAGTGGCGGATCGGCCGGAGCCCGGAATCCAGTTCGTAGACGAGAGGCAACCCGGTCGGAATATTCAGGTCGACGATCTCGTCGTCGCTCACCGCGTCGAGGTATTTCACCAGGGCGCGAAGGCTGTTGCCGTGGGCGACGATCAGGACCTTGCCGCCCGCGCGCACGGCCGGGGCGATCGCTTCGTTCCAGTAGGGAAGGAACCGGACGACAGTGTCCTTCAGACACTCGGTGAGCGGCGGGCCGGCGCCGCCGACGTCGGCGTATCGCGGATCGCCCCGCGAATCGCGCGGGTCGCCGCGCTCGAGCGCAGGGGGCGGCACGTCGTAGCTGCGCCTCCAGACCAGCACCTGCTTCTCGCCGTACTTCTCCGCCGTCTCGGCCTTGTTGAGTCCCTGCAGCCCGCCGTAGTGGCGCTCGTTCAGGCGCCAGGAGTGGTGCACGGGGATCCACATCAGATCCATGGCCTCCAAGGCGAGCCACAGCGTCTTGATGGCGCGCTTCAGCACCGAGGTATGCGCCGAATCGAAAACGAAGCCGGCCTGCTTCAGCGCCTCCCCGGCGCGCTTCGCTTCGCCCGCGCCGCGCGGCGTGAGATCGACGTCGGTCCAGCCGGTGAAGCGGTTTTCCATGTTCCAGACCGATTCGCCGTGGCGAAGCAGGACGATCTTGTGCATGGCCTCTCTCTATGCGGCGATTCTCACAATCGCTACCCAGGAAAGCATTTTATAATGAGCGTCCATGGAAATTCGAGAGCAACGCGCCCCGCGCCAGCCGCGGGACATCTTCCACCTGATCGGCCGGCGGGAGCAGATAGAACGGATGGCGCTTGCCATGAGGGCGATCGCTCACCCCCTCAGGCTCAAGATACTCTGCGTTCTCGGCGAGCAGGAGTCGAGCGTGCAGGACATCGTCGAAGCGGTCGGGACCTCGCAGAGCAACGTGTCGCAGCACCTGGCGATCCTCCGCGACAAGGGCATTCTCGGCTCGAGAAGGAACGCGAATCGCGTGTATTACTTCGTGAGAGATCAGCGCACGCTCCAGCTCCTGTCGACGATGCGCGAAGTCCTGTGCGGCGTTCCGAGACCGTGACATGGGGGACGTCAATCTCCTGAAATTCGTCACCGAGCATATATTTCTGGTCGCGCTCGCGGCGGTCAGCGGCGGCATGCTCATCTGGCCCGCGGTGCGCCGCGGCACGGGCGGACCCTCGATCTCGACCCTTCAGGCGACGCTGCTGATCAACCAGCAGAACGCCCTTGTGCTGGACGTGCGCGAAACCGCCGAATACGAGAAGGGACACGTGCTGAACGCCCGGCATATCCCGATGGAGGACCTCGCGGCGCGCTCCGCCGAAATGGAGAAGTACAAGAGCAAACCCGTGATCGTGGTGTGCGAAAGCGGGAACCGCGCAGACCGGGCCGCCGCGGCCTTGCGCAAGCAGGGCTTCGAGCAAGCGGTTTCGCTGAGCGGCGGCGTCGCGGCCTGGCGGCAGGCGGGGCTTCCTCTGGAGAAATGAGAGCGGAGCAACCCGTGGCCAAGGTCCGAATGTATTCGACCGCCGTGTGCCCGTACTGCATCAGGGCGGAGCGGCTCCTGAATTCGAAGGGAGTCACGGAAATCGAGAAAATCCGGGTGGATCTCGATCCGGAACGGCGCGTCGAGATGGTGGAGCGGACCGGCCGTCGCACCGTGCCGCAGATCTACATCGGCGCGACCCACGTAGGAGGGTTCGAGGACCTCGCTGCGCTGGATCATGCCGGCGGCCTCGACACGCTGCTCCGGACCTAGCCCGCACAACCGTTCAATTCCCGAGGATCCCCGATGAGCGATGCGCAGCCGCCGACTTTCGGCATCGAGAAGGTCTACGTGAAGGACCTCTCGCTGGAGGTGCCGGCGGGACCCCAGGCGTTCATGCAGCAGGAGCAGCCGCAGCTCGAAGTGCAGATCACGCAGCAGTCGCAGCGCGTCAACGAAGTCCTGCACGAGGTCACCCTGGTGATCACGGTCACCGCGAAATCCGGCGACAGGGTCCTGTTTCTGGTGGAGGCCTCGCAGGCCGGCGTCTTCCAGATACGCAACGTCGCTGATGCGGATCTCGCGCCGCTGCTCGGGATCGTCTGCCCGAACGTCCTTTTCCCGTACGCGCGCGAGACGGTCTCGGATCTCGTTACCCGCGCCGGCTTTCCGCCCGTGCTGCTCGCCCCGGTGAACTTCGAGGCGATCTATCAGCAGCGCGCCGCGGCTCAGGCCCAGGCGGAGGGGCCGCGCATCGAGGTCGCACACTGATGCGGCGCGCCGCGGCGCTGCTCATGGTCGCGCTGGCGGCGCCCGCCGCGGCGGCGGAATTCCGCTCGATCGCCGAAGACGGCACCGTGATGTACGACGGTCCCTCGATCCGCGCCAAGAAGCTGTTCGTCGCTAGCCGCTACTACCCGGTCGAGGTGCTGGTCAATCTCGAGCCCTGGGTAAAGGTCCGGGATCCTGCGGGGGATCTGAGCTGGGTCGAGAAGAAGTCGCTTTCCGAAAAGCGGACCGTGATCGTCACGGCTCCGTTTGCCGACGTGAGACAGTCGCCGAACGAGCAGGCGGCGCTGGTGTTCCAGGCGCAGAAAGGGGTCGCTCTGGATGTCGCGGAGCCCCAGGCCGGCGGCTGGCTCAAGGTGCGGCACGCCGACGGCCAGACCGGCTACCTCAAGATCGGCCAGGTCTGGGGTCTCTGAGCGCGTTCCGGCGGCGTCCTTGAAGATCGGCATCGTCGGCGCCGGAGCCTGGGGCAGCGGCCTCGCGATCGCGCTGTCGGAGAGACACAGCGTCACGCTCTGGGCGCGGGACGCGAAGCTGGCGTCCGCGATCGGCGCCGAGCGATGCAACGCGCGCTACCTTCCCGGCGTCGCGATTCCCGACCGGGTCATCGTCGCCCCTGCCGCCGGCGCCGCCCTCGCGCGGCAGGACATGCTCCTCGCCGCGACTCCCACGGCGGGGCTCAGAGCCGTGCTGGAAAGCGTGCGGGCGTCGAAGTTCGACGGGCCGGTCGTCTGGGCCTGCAAGGGCTTCGAGCAGTCGAGCGGCAAGCTCCCCCATCAGGTCGCGGCCGAAGCGCTCGGGCCGCACGCGGCCTGCGGCGCTCTCTCCGGCCCGAGCTTCGCGCTCGAGGTTGCGCAGGGACTTCCGGCGGCGCTCACGCTGGCGGCCCGCGACGCCGAGCTCGCAAGGCGCATCGCGCGCGAGCTGCACCAGCCCACCCTCAGGGTGTATTTCAGCACCGACGTCGTCGGCGTCGAGATCAGCGGAGCCGTGAAGAACGTGATGGCGATCGCGGCGGGCATCAGCGACGGCCTCGGCCTCGGCTTGAACGCGCGCGCCGCGCTGATCACCCGCGGCCTCGCCGAGCTCGCACGCCTGGGCACCGCGCTCGGCGGGAGAGCGGAGACGTTCATGGGTCTCGCCGGGGCGGGCGATCTCATCCTCACCTGCACGGGGGAGCTGTCGCGCAACCGGCGCGTCGGCCTGCTCCTCGCCCGCGGCGAGTCGCTCGCGGCGACGCTCGAGAGCCTCGGACACGTCGCCGAAGGGGTGTTCTCCGCGCGCGCCGTCGAGTCGCTTGCGTCCGAGAAGAGCGTCGAGATGCCGATCACGCGGGCCGTGTGCGGAGTGCTGTTCCGCGGCGACTCGCCTCGCGAAGCCGTCAAGGCGCTGCTCGCGCGCGATCCAAGGGAAGAGCGCTAGACGGCCCCGCCGCGCTAGCGCAGCACCGAGCGCGCGATCACCCAGTTCTCGACGCTGGCGGCGCCCGCGCGCTTGAGCGCCCTCGCGAGCTCGTTCAGCGTCGCGCCGGTGGTCATGACGTCGTCCACGACGGCGATGCTTTTTCCCGAAAGGTCGAGATCGCAAGCGAAGGCGCCCCGGACGTTGGCCGCCCGCTCCCCGTACGGCAGATCGGTCTGGGCGGCCGTGTTCCGGACGCGGCGGGCCGCGCGGGGCGCGAGGGCGATGCGAGTGAGGCGCGCGAGGCTTCGCGCGATCTCGGCGGCCTGGTTGAATCCCCGCTGCGCGAGGCGCGCCGGATGGAGCGGCATGGGTACGAGCAGGTCGACCGCCGGGAGCGGCCGCGAGGCGAAATTTTGCGCGAAGAAGGGCGCCAGCGCGAGCCAGGCCCGGTACTTGAGCGCCTGCACCAGCCGGTCGCAAGGAAAATCGTACAGCCACAGGGCGAGCGTCGCGTCGAAATGCGGAGGGTCCGCGAGGCAGCTTCCGCATTGAGCGCCGCGAGGCGAGGGCGCCGCGCAGCGCGGACAGCGCTCGGGCAGCGCCGGCAGGCCCGCCGTGCAGGCCGCGCAAAGGAACTCCGTGCCGCTGCGCCCTCCGCACAGGGCGCAGTCTCCTCCGAACCAGGCCAGTCCGGCCAGCGCGCCGCGGGCGAGCGGGCCCTTGCGATTTGACATGTGTGGTGCTAGCCGCGATGATTTCGCGAACCCTGTCCGGAATTCATCCGGGACCGGCGCGATGCGCATCCGTACCCTCCCTCCCCATAACGAACCAGGCGGCACCCCGGTTCACCGCGACCGCGCGATTCCGGGGCGGCAGGCCTGGACCCGTGCGGGGGTCGAGGCGCTGTTCGAGATGCCGTTCAACGATCTCCTCCACCGCGCCCACAGCGTTCACCGCTTGCATCACGACGCGAACGCCGTGCAACTCTCGACGCTGCTCTCGATCAAGACGGGGGGATGTCCCGAGGACTGCGCGTATTGCCCGCAATCGGCGCGCTACCGGACCGGGGTCGAGAACGAGCCCCTGGTTCCGCTCCAGGACGTGGTGGCGGCGGCCCGAGCCGCCCGGGACAACGGGGCGACGCGCTTTTGCATGGGCGCCGCCTGGCGCGGCCCCAAGCCGAAAGACCTCGAGCAGGTGGCCGAGAGGGTGCGCGCGGTCAAGGCGCTGGGCCTCGAGACCTGCGCGACGCTGGGCCTGCTGCGCGAGGGGCAGGCGGAAGTCCTCAAGGCGGCGGGACTCGACTACTACAACCACAACCTCGACACGGCGCCGGAGTTCTACGGCGACATCATCACGACGCGTGACTACGCCGATCGCCTCGACACGCTGGAGCGCGTGCGCGGCGCGGGCATCAAGGTCTGCTGCGGAGGCATCGTCGGGATGGGGGAGTCGCGCGCGCAGCGCGCGGGACTGATCGCACAGCTCGCGAGCCTGGACCCGCAGCCCGAATCGGTGCCGATCAACGACCTCGTCCAGGTGGAAGGAACCCCGCTCCACGGGCTGCCGAAGCTCGATTGGAGCGAGTTCGTGCGCACCATCGCCTGCGCGCGCATCACGATGCCCGCGAGCTTCGTGCGTCTGTCGGCCGGGCGCGCCGAGATGCCCGAAGCGGTGCAGGCGCTGTGCTTCCTCGCGGGCGCGAACTCGATCTTCTACGGCGACAAGCTCCTCACCACCGGAAACCCGGAGGCGGCGCGCGATCGCGCGCTGCTCGACAAGCTCGGCATCCGCCCCCTCTGAGCATGGACGCCTTTCGCGTCGACGCGCGGCAGGCGCGGCGTGCGTTCGACCGCGCGGCGCGCCGGGGCGAGGACGCCGCTGCGCTGCAGAGCGAGATCGAGCGGCGGATGATCGAGCGGCTGGAGTACGTGCGCCTGGTCCCCAGGCGGGCGCTCGACGCTGGCTGCGGCGCCGGCCGGGGCCTCGCCCTGCTGCGCAGGCGCTATCCGCACGCCGATCTGCTCGGAGTCGATTTAGCCCGCGCCGCGGTCCGCGCCGCGTCGCGCTCGGAGTCCGTCGCCGCGCGGCTGCGGCGGCTTCTAAGCCGAACGCTGAGAGCCCACCTGTGCGCGGATTTCGCCCGCCTCCCGCTGGCTTCCGGCGCGGTCGACATGGTGTGGTCGAATCTGTCGCTGCCTTGGGCCGAGGACCCGGTGCTCGCGCTGCGCGAATTCCAGCGCGTTCTCGCCCCGGGCGGGCTGCTGATGCTCTCGAGCTACGGTCCCGACACCCTGAAGGAGCTCAAGGCCGCGTTCGCGGCAGCCTCGCCCTCGCGCCGCGTGCATTCCTTCGTCGACATGCACGACGTGGGCGACATGCTGGTCGCCTGCGGCTTCGCCGCGCCCGTGATGGACGTCGAGACGATCACGCTGACCTACGCGCGCGTCGAGGATCTCGTTCGCGATCTGCGGGCGTCGGGCCAGATCTGCGTCGCCTGCGACAGATCGCGCTCGCTCACGGCGCCCGCGACCTGGCGCGCGATGCTCGCGGCGTACGAGGGGGCGCGCGAGAACGGACGGCTGCCGGCGACGGTGGAGATCGTTTACGGGCACGCGTGGAAGGGCGAGCCTCGCGCCGCACCCGACGGCAGGCGCATCGTCAAGTGGGCGACGAAAAACGCGCCCGCTTGAGAGGGCGTTTTCTCCCGATTCGGCTTGCCCGGCGAGGGGGCAGTGTGTTAATTTAGCGCGGTTTTTTACGCGTTTCCGCGTCACTCCAGGCAGGCACCCGCGTGCACACGGCGGCATCCGAATCCGGCTTCGATCTCACCCTGAAGCGCAATTGCTCGATTTCGCCGCACGACCTTCTGTGGGTGCTCGCCTTCGCGGCGTGCGTCTCGCTCGGGATCGGCGCCGGCTTCGCGCTCCTGGGGGCGTGGCCGATCCTGCCGTTCGCGGGCCTCGAAGTGCTCGCTCTCGCCGCCGCTTTCTACGTGAACGGCAGGCACGCCGCCGATTACGAGCGCATCGCCCTGTCCGGTGAGAGGCTGCTCGTGGAGGCGAGCGACGCGGGGCGCATCGAGCTCCATGAATTCAATCCGCGGCGGCTGCGCATCGACGAGCGGCGCCTGGGCCGCGAGCTGCGACTCCTGCTCCGCTCGAGCGGAACCGAGCTCGAGATCGGGCGCCACCTGGACGCGGAGCGGCGGGCCTCGCTCGCCGCCCGCCTGCGGCGCAGCCTGTCCCGCTGCTGGTCTGATTCCTAGCGAAGAAAAATCGAAGAGGCACATGATGAAAAAAGGGATGGTCGCGGCAGCCTGGCTCCTCGCGCTTACGGGAACTGCGCACGCCGCCTACGAGTGGAACCTGCAGCCGCCCGTGACGCGCGTCGCGGTGGAGATCGACAAGCTCCACATCACGATGATGTGGATCATCGTGGTCATCTTCGTGGGCGTCTTCGGGGTGATGTTCTACTCGATCTACGCGCACCGGAAGTCGATCGGCCACAAGGCCGAGACCTTCCACGAGAATACGACCGTGGAGATCTTCTGGACGGTCATCCCGTTCCTCGTCCTGATCTTCATGGCGTGGCCGGCGACGAAGACCATCCTGGAAATCCGGGACACCACCAGCCCGGACATCACCATCAAGGCCACCGGTTACCAGTGGAAATGGGGCTACGACTACCTGAAGGGGGAAGGCGAGGGCATCAGCTTCCTGTCGGCGCTCGCGACTCCGCAGGACCAGATCACCGGCGCGGCTCCCAAGAACGAGCACTACCTACTCGAGGTCGACAACCCGATGGTGGTGCCCGTGGGCAAGAAGATCCGCGTCCTCACCACCGCCAACGACGTCATCCACTCGTGGATGGTTCCGGCGTTCGGCGTCAAGCAGGACGCGATACCCGGATTCGTCCGCGACACCTGGTTCAGGGCGGACAAGGAAGGCACGTACCGGGGCCAGTGCGCGGAGCTGTGCGGCAAGGACCACGGCTTCATGCCGATCGTGGTCGAAGTCGTGTCGGCCGAGAAATACACCGCCTGGGTGGGCGACCAGAGAAAAAAACTGGCGGCCGCTGCGGACGATCCGAACAAGAAGTGGAATCTCGCCGACCTCAAGGCGCGGGGCGAGAAGGTCTACGCGGCGAACTGCGTCCCCTGCCACCAGGCGAGCGGACAGGGCGTCAAAGGCGCCTTTCCCGCGCTCGACGGCTCGCCGATCGTCCGGGGGCCGAAGGGCCGCCACATCGAGATCGTGCTGAACGGCAAGCCGAAAACCGCCATGGCGCCGTTCGGCAAGCAGCTCTCGGACACGGACATCGCCGCGGTCATCACCTACGAGCGCAACAGCTGGAGCAACAAGACCGGCGAGGTGATCCAGCCGAGCGAAATCAAGGCCGCGCGCAAGTAGCGGCCGCAAACGGACAACGAGCGTCAGGAGCCTTTCATGAGCGCAGTCATCGATCACGGCCACGCGCACGACCACGGGCATCATCACCCGTCGGGAATCATGCGCTGGATCACGACCACCAACCACAAGGATATCGGCACGCTGTACTTGTGGTTCAGCTTCACCATGTTCCTGGTCGGCGGAATGCTCGCGATGGGCATCCGCGCCGAGCTGTTCGAGCCCGGCCTGCAGTTCTGGCATCCGGAATTCTTCAACCAGCTGACCTCGATGCACGGCCTCATCATGGTGTTCGGCGCGATCATGCCGGCGTTCGTGGGATTCGCGAACTGGCAGGTGCCCATGATGATCGGCGCGCCGGACATGGCGTTCGCGCGCATGAACAACTGGAGCTTCTGGCTCCTGCCCGTCGCGGCGACGCTGCTCGTGTCCTCCTTTTTCGTTCCCGGCGGCGCGGTCGCCGCGGGCTGGACGCTCTACGCGCCGCTGTCGACGCAGATGGGGCCGGGCATGGATCTCGCGATCTTCGCCCTCCACATCATGGGCGCCTCCTCGATCATGGGCTCGATCAACATCATCACCACCATCCTCAACATGCGCGCCCCGGGGATGACGCTGATGAAGATGCCGCTTTTCGTCTGGACGTGGCTGATCACCGCCTACCTGCTGATCGCGGTCATGCCGGTGCTCGCGGGCGCGGTGACCATGGTGCTCACCGACCGCCATTTCGGCACTTCGTTCTTCAACGCCGCGGGCGGCGGCGACCCGGTGATGTTCCAGCACATCTTCTGGTTTTTCGGGCACCCCGAGGTCTACATCATGATCCTGCCCGGGTTCGGCATCATCAGCCAGGTGATCCCGGCGTTCGCGAGGAAGCCCCTGTTCGGCTACTCGTCGATGGTGTACGCGACCGCGTCGATCGCGATCCTGTCGTTCATCGTCTGGGCGCACCACATGTTCACCGTCGGCATGCCCACGGCGGGCGTCCTTTTCTTCATGTACGCCACCGTGCTGATCGCCGTGCCCACCGGCGTCAAGGTCTTCAACTGGCTCGCCACGATGTGGCGCGGATCGATGACTTTCGAGACGCCGATGCTGTTCGCCGTCGGCTTCATCTTCGTGTTCACCATGGGCGGGTTCACCGGGCTGATCCTCGCGATCATGCCGATCGACATCCAGCTGCAGGACACCTACTACGTCGTGGCCCACTTCCACTACGTGCTCGTCGCGGGCTCGCTGTTCTCGCTCTTTGCCGGATTCTACTTCTGGGTGCCCAAGTGGACCGGGCGCATGTACGACGAGATGCTCGGCAAGTGGCACTTCTGGCTGTCGATGATCTTCTTCAACCTCACCTTCTTCCCGATGCACTTCCTGGGCCTCGCCGGCATGCCGCGCCGGATACCGGACTACGCCCTGCAGTTCGCGGGTTTCAACGAGATCGCGTCGATCGGCGCGTTCGGCTTCGGGCTTTCGCAGATCCTGTTCCTTTGGATCATCCTCAAGGTCACGGTGCTCGGGCGCGGGGAGAAGGCGGGCGCGCGGCCCTGGGACGGCGCCGACACGCTCGAATGGACGCACCTTCCGAGCCCTGCCCCGTACCACAGCTTCCACGAGCAGCCGGTGGTGAAGTGATGCCCGACCGGGAACAGCGGAGCAACCTCAGGACTGCGCTGGTTCTGGGCTCGATCGCGCTCGCATTTTTCTTCGGCATCATGCTCAAGTACGTCCTTCTGAAATGAGCGACCGGGACGATCGCGCAAGGTCCAACCGCTTGCTGCTGAGAAAGCTCTTGGTATGCGCTGCGGTCATGTTCGGCTTCGCGTTCGCGCTGGCCCCGTTCTACGAGAAGATCTGCGAAGCCACCGGCATCCGCAACGTATTCCAGCCGGACGCGCTCGCCGCTCAGAACACGCAGGTCGACGCCGCGCGCGACGTCTCGGTCGAATTCGACGCCAACACCCGGCGCCTTCCCTGGGTCTTCAAGCCCCTTCAGGCGAGCGTGTCGGTGCACCCCGGCGAGGTCACGCAGGTGCTCTACGAGGTCAGGAACGAGCTCGACCGGCCCGTCACCGGGCAGGCGGTTCCGAGCTACGGCCCGCAGCAGGCGGCGCCGTACTTCAAGAAGATGGAGTGCTTCTGCTTCCAGCAGCAGACGCTGGGTCCGGGGGAAGTGCGGAAGATGCCGGTGGTCTTCGTCATCGACCCGAAGCTGCCCAAGGAGATCAACACGATTACGCTCTCGTACACCTTCTTCGAGGTGAACGGAGCGCAGGGCAGCCGGGGCTGAGGGCGATGGGCGGGCCCGAGCCCAAGACCGCGTCACCGCTGCAGGTGGCGAAGGCGGTGTTCTGGTCGTTCTTCGGCGTGCGCAGGCGCGCCGAGCACGAAAGGGATCTGGCGCAGATCAAGCCGGTGCAGGTGGTGATCGCGGGGCTCATCGGCGCGGCGATTTTTGTATCGAGCTTGGTGCTGCTGGTGAAATTCATCATGGGCCGGGCTGCGCAATAAAAAGGAGAGCAAGATGAGCGACCACGCTCAGCACCAGCACTACTTTGTTCCGAATCCATCGCACTGGATGATTTTCGGTTCGGCCGCCCTGTTCTGCATGGCGACCGGCGCCGCGAGCTGGTTCAACGGCTGGGAGCCCGGGCGCTACGTCGTGCTCCTCGGACTGGCGATTCTGGTGTTCATGATGGTGCGCTGGTTCGGCGACGTCATCCGCGAGTCGGAGGGAGGCAAGTACGGCCGGTGGGAGGATGTGTCGTTCCGCTGGGGCATGAGCTGGTTCATCTTCTCCGAGGTCATGTTCTTCGCGGCGTTCTTCGGCGCGCTCTACTACGCCAGGCAGCTCGCCATGCCGGACCTGGGAAGCCTGGACAGCAAGCTGCTGTGGCCGGACTTCTCGCCCCACTGGCCTTCGGCCGGACCGGACTTCAAGGATCCGTTCACGCCCATGGCGGCCTGGGGCATTCCCGCGATCAATACGCTCCTGCTGCTGTCCTCGGGCGTGACCGTGACGATCGCGCACTGGGCGCTGAAGGAGAACAAGCGCGGGCAGCTGATCCTGTTCATGATCCTGACCATCGCGCTCGGGGTGACCTTCCTCGCGCTGCAGGCATTCGAGTACGGCCACGCATATTCGGAGCTGAACCTGAAGCTCACGACCGGCATCTACGGGTCGACGTTCTTCATGCTCACGGGCTTCCACGGGTTCCACGTGACGCTCGGCGCCATCATGCTCACGACGATCCTGTTCCGCTGCATCGCCGGGCACTTCAAGCCGGAACACCATTTCGCCTTCGAGGCGGTGGCGTGGTACTGGCACTTCGTCGACGTCGTGTGGCTCGGACTGTTCATCTTCGTCTACTGGCTGTAGACGCGCGAGCCGGCGGTCAGGTGATCTTGCCCGGTATGATCCCGAAGTAGTAGCCCGCCATCAGCAGCAGGAACAGGCCCAGCGACAGGCCGACCCGCACCGCCAGGGCCTTGACGGTCCGCTTGGACTGGCCGCGGTCGTGGACCAGGAAAAACAGCGCCGATCCGAGGCTCGCCAGAATGGCGATGAAGATCAGGATGACGATGATTTTCATGCGGAGGCGGGAACGGGCGGCATCGAGTGTACTCCAATCCTCCTAGCATCATGATCAGATTCGGGGGTCGGACTTTCAGGCCGGGCTGGACGCCGAGCCTGGCCGCTGCGGCGTTCATCGTGCTGACGATCGTCCTGGGCAACTGGCAGACGCGGCGCGCGGAGGAGAAGCTCGCGGCCGGCCGCATCCTCGACGAGGCGGCGCGCGGTCCGGTCCTCCAGGTGCCTCCGGAGCGCGCCGATGCCGCCGGCTTCGAGCACCGGCGCGTTTCGGCGCGCGGAACCTTCGTCCCGCGGAGCACGTTTTTCCTCGACAACAAGGTGATGCGCGGTGCCGCCGGATACGAGGTGATCACGCCGCTGAAGCCCGAGAGCGGCGGCGCGCAGGTTCTGGTGAACCGGGGCTGGATCGCGGCCGGCGATCGCACGAGGCTTCCCGACGTCGCGACGCCCGAAGGCGTTCAGACGGTGGAAGGCCTGGCAGTGGTGCCGACCCGGCGATTCCTCGAGCTCGCTCCGGAGGCGGGCACCGGAAGCCTGCGCGAGAACCTGGTGCTGTCGCGGGAGGAGAAGCGCCTGGGCGCGAGCCTTCAGCCTTTCGTGATCGAGCAGACCAGCGAGGCCCGCGACGGTCTCGTAAGGGCGTGGGGGCGCCCCGACAGCGGCGTCGACCGGAATCGCAGCTACGCGTTGCAGTGGTATTCCTTCGCGGCGCTCGCCGCATTGCTGTATGTCGTTCTCGGCTTCAAGCGAACCGGCTCCGCCGCCCGATGAGCGGCGCCGGCGCGGCCGGCGCGTCGCCCTGGTGATCCTCGCCCTGTGCGCCGCACCCACGGCGGCGGCGTGGCTCGCGTACTTCGTCTGGCAGCCGCAGTCCAGGACGAACTACGGCGAGCTGATCGAGCCGCGCCCGCTTCCCGATCCCGAGCTGCGCCGGCTCGACGGCGAATCGTTCCGGCTCTCCCAGTTGCGCGGCAGGTGGGTGCTCCTGCAGGTCGATTCCGCCGCGTGCGCCGACGCCTGCCGGAGGAAGCTCGTGTACATGCGCCAGGCGCGCCTCGCGCTGGGCAAGGATGCGGAAAGGATAGAGCGCGTCTGGCTGATCGAGGGCGAGGCGCTCCCCGACCCCGCGCTGCTGCGCGAGCACGAAGGCCTCAAGGTGGCGCGCGCGCCGAAGGGAAGTCTGGCGGTAGCGCTGCGCTCGCCCGGGAACCCGGCCGGATACATCTTCGTGGTCGATCCTCTGGGGCGCCTCATGCTTCGCTTTCCCGGCGATCCGGACGGCCGCAGAATGCTGAGGGATCTCGCGCGGCTGCTCAGCGTGTCGCGAATCGGGTAGGACCGGGATGATAAGATTTCCCTCATGCAATTCGCTCTGAGCGCCTCCGGCCTGCGCCTGCGGCAGTTCGTAGGCCTCACCAAACCCCGGGTGGTGTCGCTCATCGTGTTCTGCGCGGCGATCGGCATGTTCCTCGCGACGCCGGACATGCTGCCCTTGGGACTGCTGCTGCCGGCCATCGCCGGGATCTGGCTGGTGGCGGGATCGGCGGCCGCGGTGAACTGCCTGGTCGAGCAGAGGATCGACGCGGTCATGAGCCGGACGCGCGGCAGGCCCCTGCCTCGCGGCGAGCTCACTTCGCGACAGACCCTCGCCTTCGCCGTGGCGATCGGCGGCGCGGGGCTATGGATGCTGTACGTTCTGGTGAATCCGCTCACCATGTGGCTCACGTTCGGGACGTTCATCGGCTACGCGGTGATCTACACGGTGCTGCTCAAGCCCGCGACGCCGCAGAACATCGTCATCGGGGGGGCCTCCGGGGCGATGCCGCCGGTTCTCGGCTGGGCCGCCGTGACGGGGGACGTGGCCCCCGAAGCGCTGCTGCTCTTCCTCATCATTTTCGCGTGGACCCCGCCGCACTTCTGGGCGCTCGCGCTCTACAGGACCGAAGACTTCGCAAGGGCAGGCCTGCCGATGCTGCCGGTCACCCACGGCCAGCGCTTCACGCGCCTGTACGTGCTGCTGTATACGCTGATCCTCTTCGCCTCCGCCCTGCTGCCTTTCGCCTATGGCATGAGCGGCTGGATCTACCTCGCCGCGGCGCTGGCGCTGAGCGCCGTCTTCGTCGCCTACGCGGTCGGGCTCTATGTCCGCTACACGGACGCCCTGGCGCGGCGCACGTTCCGCTATTCGATCGCCTATCTGGCGCTGCTCTTCGCCGCGCTGCTGGTCGATCACTATTTCCGCTCTTGAACGTTCCACTCCAGCGCTGGCTCGGCGTGTTGCTCGCGGCGGCGGCGATCGGCGGCTGCAAGGGCTCGGGACCCACGTTCAAGAACACCGACATCACCGGCGCCGACTATGGCAGGGACTTCGCGCTCACGGATCAGACCGGGAAAACGCGCACGCTCGCGGACTTTCGCGGCAAGCTGGTGGTGGTGTTCTTCGGTTACACGCACTGTCCAGACGTGTGCCCGACGACGCTCGCCGACCTGAAGGTCGCGAGGCAGCAACTGGGAGAGGACGCCAAGCGCGTGCAGGTCCTCTTCGTCACGGTCGATCCCGAAAGAGACACGCGGGAGCTGCTCGCGAACTATGTCCCCGCTTTCGATCCGAGCTTTCTCGGCCTTTACGGGGATCCGGCGGCGACGGAGCGCGTGGCGAAGGAGTTCAAGGTGTTCTTCCGGAAAGTGCCGGGGAAAACGCCCGACAGCTACACGGTGGATCACACCGCCGGCAGCTACGTGTTCGATCCGCAGGGAAGGTTGCGCCTGCTCGTGCGCACGGAGAACATTCCGAATCTGGTCGCAGACTTCAGGACGCTGCTGAACGCCCAGGGGTGACGAGCCCCTGATCTTCCGCGGTCTTCGTTCGATGGCCGCCGGGAACCGTTGTATTCTTAGGTCTCGCGCAGGGGGGCAGCGGGGCTATGAAGGTCTTGATTGTCGACGACTCTCCAACGATCCGAGTGGCGCTTCGCGGCCTGGTCGAAAGAATGAATCACTCGGTGGTGGAGGCGGAGAACGGAAGCCAGGCGCTCGAGATCTACCGGCAGGACAAGCCGGATGTCGTGCTGATCGACGTCGTGATGCCGATCATGGACGGCTACGACGCCGCCCGGGAAATGCGGAAGATACGCCCGGATGAATGGGTCCCGATCATCTTTCTGAGCTCCAAGGAAGCCGATCAGGACCTCGACCGCGCCATCGAGGCGGGCGGCGACGACTACCTGGTGAAGCCGGTGAGCTTCGTGGTGCTCAACGCGAAGATCCGGGCGCTGCAAAGGCTCGAATCGACCCGCGTTAAGCTGCTCGAGACATCGCGGGACCTGGCCGCGGCGAACCGCGAGCTGGAGAGCCTGTCGCGGCAGGACAGCCTCACCGGGATAGCGAACCGGCGCTATTTCGACGACTACCTGCAGACCGAGGTCAAGCGCGCCTCGCGCGACGGCCAGCCTCTTTCGCTCATCCTTGCCGACGTCGACTACTTCAAGGCGTTCAACGATCGCTACGGCCACCAGGCCGGAGACGATTGCCTGCGCCGGGTCGCGAACGCGCTGAAATCGGTCGGCCGGCGCCCGGCGGACCTGGCGGCGCGCTACGGCGGGGAGGAGTTTGCCATGGTGCTCCCGGCGACCGGCGCCGAAGGGGCGCTCGACGTGGCGAAAGCCCTGGTGCGCGCCGTGGAGCAGATCTCGATTCTCCACGGGCGCTCCGGCATCGCCGGAACGGTCTCGCTCAGCCAGGGCATCGCGTCCGTGATTCCGGCTCACGACACCCGCCCCGAGGGCGTGATCGAGCTGGCGGATCAGGCGCTCTACGAGGCCAAGCAGCAGGGCCGGAACCGCTATGTCGTATCGGCGGGAAAGCGAGCCGGGCAGTGAGCGGAAAAAAACCGCGCCGAGGCGCGGTTTTTCCCGAGCAGCGGTGCCGGCTCAGCGCGCCGCGATCAGGCCTTTCATCTTCTGCAGCGCCTTCGACTCGATCTGGCGGATGCGCTCGGCGGAAACCTTGAACTCCGCTGCAAGATCGTGCAACGTCGCGGAATCCTTTTCGCGCAGCCAGCGGGTTTCTATGATGCGTCGGCTGCGCACGTCGAGGCTCGCCAGCGCGTTTTCCAGGCCGTGCTTGCGCAGATCCTCTTCCTGCCGCGCCTCGACCAGGTCGGAGGGCTCGGCCGAGCGGTCGGCCAGGTAGGCGATGGGCGCGTAGCTGTCGTCGTCGTCGCTCGAGGGCTCGAGCGCGATCTCCTGCCCGGCGAGGCGGACCTCCATCTCGGCGACCTCTTCGGGCTTGACCTTCAGCCGTTTGGCCACTGAACCGATCTCTGTGCGCGTCAGGGGATCGAGCGTCGGCTTCATGCTGCGCAGATTGAAGAACAGCTTGCGCTGAGCCTTGGTGGTCGCGATCTTCACCATGCGCCAGTTGCGCAGCACGAACTCGTGGATCTCGGCGCGGATCCA
>DATEGT010000109.1:0-22039 GCA_035280025.1 Burkholderiales bacterium
GCCGTCGGCGACAGCATCGCGGTCAACGGCGCCTGCCTGACCGTGGTGAAGCGCGGGAGGAAGAGCTTCAGCGTGGACGTATCCCGCGAAACCCTGCGCTGCACCGCGGGCCTGGACCAGCCCGGCGAGGTGAACCTCGAAAAGGCGCTCAGGCTGTCCGAGAAGCTCGACGGCCATCTGGTCCTCGGTCACGTCGATGGCGTCGGCAAGGTCACCGGGATCGAGCGGCTCGGTGCGAACCGCATGCTTCGAGTACGCGCACCCTCCGTGCTCGCGCGCTACATCGCGCGCAAGGGCTCGATCGCGGTGCACGGCGTGAGCCTTACCGTCAACGCCGTGCGCGGCGCCGAATTCGAGGTCAACCTGATCCCGCACACGCTCGCCGTGACCACGCTCGAGGACCTCCGCGTCGGCGACCGCGTAAACCTCGAGGTCGATCCTCTGGCGCGCTACGCGGAACGGCTGCTCCGCCGCTGATGAGGTTTTCACCGGAAGAGATCGAGCGCCGCCGCGCGCTCGCACCTCGTCCCGAATTTCCCGAGGAGCTGCCGATCTCCGCCAAGCGCGAGGAGATCGCCAGGGCCGTCGCTGAGAATCAGGTCGTCATCGTTTGCGGCGAAACCGGCTCGGGCAAGACCACGCAGCTTCCGAAAATCTGCCTCGGGCTCGGCCGCGGGGTCGCGGGCCTGATCGGCCACACCCAGCCGCGCAGGATCGCCGCGCGCGCTACCGCCGCCCGCCTCGCGCAGGAGCTGAAGACGGAGCTCGGCGGCGCGGTCGGCTACAAGATCCGCTTCACGGACAGGGTCGGCGCGCGCTCCTATATCAAGGTGATGACCGATGGCATCCTGCTCGCGGAGACGCAGGGCGACCGCGAGCTCAGGCAATACGACACGCTCATCATCGACGAGGCTCACGAGCGCAGCCTCAACATCGATTTCCTGCTCGGCTACGTCAAACAGCTCCTCCCGAGGAGGCGCGATCTCAAGCTCGTCATCACTTCCGCGACCATAGATGCCGAGCGCTTCTCCAGGCACTTCGACGGCGCGCCGGCGATCGAAGTGTCGGGAAGGCTCTACCCAGTGGAGGTCCGCTATCGTCCCTTGGAAGAGGAAGACGGCGATTCCGATATCAACGACGCGATCGCCGACACCGTGGACGACCTTGCGCGCTTGGGGCAGGGAGATGTCCTGGTGTTCCTGCCGGGTGAGCGCGAGATACGAGAGGCGGCGGAGACGCTTCGCAAGCGGCACCCGCCCCACACCGAGATCCTGCCCCTCTATGCGAGGCTTTCCACCGCGGAGCAGAGCCGGGTGTTCGCCGCGCACGGAGGCCGGCGCATCGTGCTCGCGACCAACGTAGCCGAGACTTCGCTCACCGTGCCCGGGATCCGCTACGTGGTGGACACCGGGCTGGCGAGGATCAAGCGCTACAGCTATCGCAACAAGGTCGAGCAGCTGCGCGTGGAGAATATCTCGCAAGCCTCGGCGAAGCAGCGCGCGGGGCGCTGCGGCCGCGTGGCGAGCGGAATCTGCGTTCGGCTGTACGCGGAAGGCGAGCTTGAACGGCGACCCCCTTTCACCGACCCGGAGGTGCTGCGTTCTTCGCTCGCGAATGTCATCCTGCGGATGAAGTCGCTTGGCCTCTCCGCCATCGAGGACTTTCCGTTCATAGATCCTCCCATTCCGCGAGCCATCCAGGACGGCTACGCCCTGCTCGCGGAGCTCGGGGCGGTCGACGAGGGGAACGAGCTCACCGAAACGGGAAAGCAGCTGGCGAAACTCCCGGTCGACCCGCGTATCGCGCGCATGGTGCTCGCTGCGAGGTCGGAGAACGCACTGCGCGAGGTGCTCGTCATCGCCTCGGCGCTGTCGGTGCAGGACCCGCGCGAGCGGCCGGCGGATCGAGCCGGGTCAGCCGACGAGGCGCAAAAGAAATTCGACGACGAGAAGTCGGACTTCCTTTCCTGGCTGAAACTGTGGAAGTTCTTCGAGGAGGGGCTTCAGAGCGGCAAGTCGGGGCGGAAGCTCCACCAGACCTGCCGCGATCACTTCCTGTCGTACAACCGCATGCGCGAATGGCGCGACATCCACGGGCAGCTCAAGGAGCTGGTTGCGGAGCTCGGATGGAAGATCTCGGAAATACCCGCCACCTACGCCCAGATCCATCGCGCACTGCTCGCGGGGCTGCTCGGCAACGTCGGCATGAAGACGGAGGAGGGCAACTATCTCGGCGCACGCGGCATCCGGTTCTGGATTCACCCCGGCTCGGGCGTGGGGAAGAAAGCCGGGCGCTGGGTCATGGCCGCCGAGGTCACCGAGACCACGCGCCTGTATGCGCGCTGCGTCGCTACGATCGACGCCGAGTGGCTCGAATCCGTCGGCGCGCACCTGGTTAAGCGCCATCGCTACGAGCCGCACTGGGAGAGAAAGGCGGCGCACGTCGCTGCGCTCGAGCGCGGCACGCTCTACGGGCTGCCGCTCTATACCGGGCGACGGGTGCACTACGGGCCGACGGACCCGGTCGAGTCGCGCAGAATCTTCATCCGCCAGGCGCTGGTCGAAGGCGACTACGAAACCCGCGCTCCCTTTTTCGCCCACAATCGCAGACTCGTGCGCGAGATCGAGCAGCTCGAGCACAAGTCGCGCCGTCCCGACGTGCTGGTGGACGACGAGCTGATTTACGCGTTCTACGACAGCCTCGTTCCGGAGGGCATTCACAACGGCGCAGATTTCGAGGGCTGGCGCCGCGACGCCGAGCGCGGCGATGCAAATGCGCTGTTTCTGAAGCGCGAAGACTTGATGCGCCACGAGGCGGCGGGAATCACCACCGCGCAGTTCCCGGCGCGCCTGGAGATGGCCGGAAGCAGCTTCCCTCTCGACTACCACCACGAGCCGGGATCTCCCCGTGACGGCGTGACGCTCAGCGTGCCCCTGCTCGCGCTCAATCAGATCGACGCCACGAAGTGCGACTGGCTGGTTCCCGGCCTGATCCGGGAGAAGGTCACCCGTCTGGCGAAGTCCCTCCCTCAGAAACTCCGCCACCCGCTTGGGGTCCTGCCCGAGTTCGTCGACGCTTTCCTCGCGGCAAATTCGGTTCCCGACGCGCCGCTCGTGGATGCCCTGGCGCGCTACGCGCGCCGCGAGCTGAACCTCTCGATCCCGCCCGATGCGTTCCGTCCGGAGATGCTGCCTGCGCACCTGTCGATGAATTTCCGCATCGTCGACGAGCACGTCCGGCAGCTGGCTATGGGGCGCAATCTCGCGCAGCTCCGCGCCGAGCTTGGCGACGCGGCCGGTACGCGGTTCGCGGAACTCGCGCATGCCGAGACTCCCTCCCGGAAGACGACGGCATGGGATTTCGGCGATCTGAAGGAGGTCGTGGAGATACGCCGCGGCTCCGAGACGCTGATCGGCTACCCGGGCCTCGCCGATTACGGCGACGCGGTCAGCCTCGAGGTGTTCGATTCGGCGGAAAAGGCGCGCGAGGCGCACCTCGCCGGCTTGCGTCGCCTCTTCATGCTGCGGTTGAAGGAGCAGGCGCGGCACATCGAGAAGACCTTTCCGGAGATGCAGGCGATGGCCATGCAGTTCACCGCCTTCGGAGGCGCCGACGAACTGCGCTCGCAGCTGCTTGCCGCAGCGTTCGACCGGGCCTGCATGCAGGATCCCTGGCCGCGAACTCGCGCGGAGTTCGAGCGCCGATGCGACGAGGTGCGCTCGCGCGTCGGCCTGGTGGCGCAGGAGATCGCACGGCTCGTCGGGGTCATCCTGGCGGAGCATTCGGGATTGCAGAAAAAGGTTCAGCAGCTGTCAAAAACTTTCCCCGCGCCGTGCCGCGAGGTCCAGGAGAGCGTCGCCCTGCTGCTGTCGAAGGGATTTGTCGAGCGGACGCCCTACGAAAGGCTGCAGCATTTTCCGCGATACCTGAAAGCCGCGACCCTCCGACTGGACAAGCTCCGTGCCGATCCGGCGCGCGACGCGCGTCTCGCCGCGGAGCTGGCCCCGCTGCTCGTGCAGTGGCAGCGAGAGCAGTCGAAGCAGGCGAGGTCCGGTCGGCCCGACGCGAGACTCGAGCAGTTCCGCTGGCTGCTCGAGGAGTTGCGGGTGCAGCTCTTCGCACAGGAGCTCAAGACTCCTGTCCCCGTTTCGGTGAAGCGCCTGGCGAAGATGTGGCAGACTACCGGCAGGTGAGAGACGCATGGAGAGGATCCTTGCCGCGTTGCTGAAGGGCTTCGCCAGCCTGCTGCATCCGAGGATGCTCTGGCTCATGGTGTGGCCGATGCTGGTCGCTCTGGCAATCTGGCTTACGCTTGCGGCGCTGTACTGGGGTCAGGCCGCGACCTGGATCGGCTTCAAGTTGCACCATTGGCCGGCCTACGAGTGGGCGACCTCGTTCTGGCCCTTGACGCTCCTCACCGCGTGGCTCGCGTGGCTCTTCCTGCTTTTCCTCTTCGTGCCGGTCGTGCTCGTCACCGCGGTCCTGATCATCAGCGTCGTTGCGATGCCGGCCATGGTCGCCTACGTCGCCGAGCGCGACTATCCGCGCCTTGCCAGGAGAAGAGGCGGCACTTTCGCGGGCAGCGTGTGGAACGCGCTTGCGTCGCTGGTGTTCTTCACGCTGATGTTCGCGCTGACGCTGCCCCTGTGGCTCATACCGCTGCTTTGGCCCGTGCTGCCGGTGGTGCTCTTCGGATACTTCAACCAGCGCGTCTACCGCTACGACGCGCTCGCCGAGCATGGCACGGCGGCGGAAGTCGCCCAGGTGATCGCGCGGAATCGCGGCGAACTTTTTCTGCTCGGCGTTGCGCTCGCGCTCATCGGGCACGTGCCCTTGCTCGGGCTCGCCATGCCCGTCTATGGAGGACTCGTCTTCACCCACTACGGGCTCGCGCGCCTCGCCGGACTGCGCGACGAGCCGATCGAGGGAAGCGCCACGCGAGCATGAGAGTCGGGACGATCATCATCGGGGAAGAGATCATCGTCGGCAAGCGCGCCGACAAGCATTTCGCCAAACTGATCGAGATACTCGCGGTTCGGGGCATGAAGCTCGCATGGTGCGAGTACCTCGGAGACGTTCCGGAGCTGATCACAGCCACCCTCAAGCGCACGTTCGCTTCCGAAGACCTGGTTTTCAGCTTCGGAGGCATCGGCGCGACGCCCGACGATCACACGCGCCAGTCTGCTGCCGATGCGCTCGGCATCGGCCTCGAGTTGCATCCCGACGCCGAGGCGGCGATCCGCTCTCGCACTGACATGGAGATCACTCCGCAGAGGCTCAAAATGGGCGAGTTTCCGCGGGGGGCACGCATCATCCCGAATGCCTACAACCGCATTCCCGGCTTCTCTGTCGGGCATCACCACTTCGTTCCTGGATTCCCGGTGATGGCGTGGCCCATGGTTGAGTGGGTGCTCGACAACCACTATCGGGCGTTCTTCCATCGCGTACCCGAATCGGAGGCCTCGATCGTCGTCTACGAACTCGCGGAATCGACGATCACGCCGCTCATGCTCGAGGTCGAGGCTAAATTCCGGGGACTCAAATCGTTCAGCCTTCCGAGTATCGGAGAGGCGGGCGTGCGCCGGCATATCGAGCTCGGTGTGCGCGGCGCTCCCGACGAGGTCATATCCGCCATCGAGCGCATGAAAGAGGGCGTCACCGCGCTCGGAGGAAGGTGGGAGCCCGTGAGATCCGGTTAGCCGGGCTCGTGCCGAGCGCACAAACAAAAAGCCCTGGCTTGCGCCAGGGCTTTAGGGCGCCCCCGGAGAGGAGGAGGAGGAGAACCGGGGGCGCGGGAGAAGGACGACTTTAGGCGTTGCCCGCGTGTTTTCTTTCCTTGGTTTCCTTGGGCGCCGCGCTGGCCGCAGCGAAATTGGCCTCGGCGATTTCGTTAGCCTGCTTGGCGACCTTGCTGAAGCTGTCATAGGCGGTGCTCGCCGCCGCGAGGGCAGATTTGACTGCCGCTACCGCGACGTCGGAACCAGCGGGAGCATTTTTCGAGGCTTTGTCGAGGACACTCACCAGGTTCTTGTTGAACTCGGCCGCCCGCGCCTCGATGAACTTCGCGATCTCGCCTTGGGTCTGCGCGGCCACTTCATAGATGCTGCGCGAGTAGGCGATCGCCTTTTCCAGGTTCGGCTGGGAAACAGCAGCGTTCAGGCTGAAGTATTCTTGCGCGTCCTTGGCTCCGAGCAAGGACTTGACCCGGTTCAATCCTTCTTCGAAGGCTGCTTTGGCGGCGCTGAAGTTGAGGTTGGAAAGACGTTCGTAGGCGGTGAATTGGGTGCTGGCGAGGCCAAGCAAGGCCTCAACGCCGGCCTTGTTGGCGCCGACGATTTGTTCAGGGGTCAGGTACATGCTCGTCTCCAATGGGTCTGTGGGTTGCGTGTTTGGCAGTGGATCATCCGAAAGCGATATTGCACTGCAGCAAACGTCATTCTACGCGGCCGCGGACACATGTCAAGAGAAATTTGTGCGTCGCAATATGTTCCTGGAAGTCAGTGGATACAAACAAATAATATGTTGTTTCATAATCACTAAGTACCTACGATCCCTCGGACTCGATTGCAAGCCTCGCAGGGATTTTCTGCGTGTCCCAGTTGCCGATTGCCCAAGTCCAAAGGTCCTCGACCGAACCCGCCGCCAAGCCCTCCGGCGGATCCTGTCCAAGAAAACGCAGCGCCCTCCAGACCTGCTCGCTTGGCCGGACGGGCAGAACGGGAGCCGCAAGGGTCTGCTTGCTGAGCTTCTGGCCGAATCGATTGACGGCGACGGGAAGGTGAGCGTACCGCGGCGTCGGATAGCCGAGCCGCCGCTGCAGCAGGATTTGCCGTGGGGTAGACCCGAGCAGGTCTGCGCCGCGGACGACATCGGTAATGCCTTGCTCGAAATCGTCTACGACGACGGCTAGTTGATAGGCAAACAGGCCATCGGCGCGGCGCACGACGAAATCGCCGACTTCGCGGGCCAGGTTCTGCTCGATGCGGCCTTGGAGCCGGTCTTGGAAGTCGATCAGCGCGTCGTCGACGCGGACACGGACCGCCCTTGCCGGGCGGCCCGTTGGAGGGCCGTTCCGACAGGTGCCCGGATAGACAGGCTCGCTTCCTTCGTCGAGGCTCGAGTCGGCGATCTCCCGGCGCGTGCAAGCGCAGGGAAACACCGCGCCGCCGCGCTGCAGACGCTCGAGCGCCGCTGCGTAGAGCGGGTCGCGGCGGCTTTGCCGCACTACTTCACCGTCCCATTCGAACCCACATGCGTCGAGCGTGCCGAGAATCGCGTCCGCAGCTCCTTCGACTTCGCGCGGCCGGTCGAGATCCTCGATGCGCAAAAGCCACGCGCCCCCGTTCCTTCGGGCGTCCAGATAGCTGCCGACCGCCGCGATCAAAGACCCGAAATGCAGCGGGCCCGTGGGCGAGGGGGCAAATCGCCCCCGATAGGACATCTTCGAGTCATGCATAATCTGCGTCGAAAATCATATCAGCCTTCTTTGCGCGACCATTCCCGGGAAATATGAGCCGTCCTCACCAAATCGTGATCGTCGGAGGCGGAGCAGGGGGGCTGGAGCTCGCAACCCGTGCCGGGAATCTCTTCGGAGGCAAGGGACGCGCAGCCGTGACGCTGGTGGACAGGAACGAGACGCACCTGTGGAAGCCGCTGCTGCACGAGGTGGCCGCCGGCAGCATGGATGTCCACGCTCACCAGCTCGACTACTTGGCGCAGGCACGCTGGCATCATTTCAGTTTCTGCTGCGGAGCCCTGGAAGGCCTCGATCGCAAACGCCGCGAAATCACGGTGGCGCCCACCCTGGACGAGCAGGGGGCCGAGGTGATTCCGCGACGCACATTGCCGTACGACACGCTGGTCATTGCAATCGGCAGCGCCGCCAACACCTTCGGCGTCCCCGGGGTGGCCGAGCACGCGTACGCACTGGAATCCGCAGGCGAGGCGGACCGCTTTCACCGGCGCCTGATCAACGCGTGCATCCAGGCCAACTACCGTTCCGGGGGCGCGCAGGCGCGACTGCGCATAGTCATCGTCGGAGGCGGGGCGACCGGTGTGGAGCTCGCCGCCGAACTGCACAACACGACCCGCGTTCTCGCCGCGTACGGACTGGAGAACATCGATCCGGAGCGCTTTCTCGAGATCACGCTCCTCGACGCCGGTCCGCGCGTGCTGCCGATGCTCCCCGAGCGCATTGCGACGGCTGTGAGGGGTACCCTAGAGGAAATCGGAGTGCGGGTCGCGTGCTCCGAACAGGTGGTGGAGGTCGCTCCCGGAGACGTGAAAACCCGAAATGGAAACGTTTTCCCCGCGGACCTCGCTGTTTGGGCGGCCGGGATCAAAGGGGCGAACATACTGAAAGACCTCGACGGCTTGGAGACCAATCGCATCAATCAGTTGGTAATTCTGCCTACGCTGCAGACCACGCGCGACCCTGACGTCTTCGCCCTCGGCGACTGCTCGGTGTATCCCCGCAAGGAGGGCGGGGCGTCGGTCCCGCCCACGGCGCAAGCGGCCCACCAGCAGGCCTCGCACCTCGCGCGCACGATCGCGCGACGCCTCGAAGGCCAGCCGCCGGCGCCGTTCCGCTACCGAGACTTCGGCTCGCTGGTATCGCTCGGCGAATACAGCACCATAGGCTCGCTGATGGGGTTTCTGTCCGGCAAGAGCTACCGCGTCGAGGGATGGTTCGCCCGCTTCATGTACGTATCGCTATACAAGATGCATCTGTACGCCCTCCACGGGCCGATAGGCGTAATTCTCGATACCCTGGCCCGGCTTCTCAAGCGGGGCACCGAGCCGCGGGTCAAGCTGCACTGATGGATATATACTGCGCGTCTCGAGAACCGGAGACCGCAGCGTGGCAACCATCGCCTTGACGAAAGACAACTTCGAGGAAGTCGTGAACGGTAACGACATGGTGATCGTCGACTTCTGGGCGCCTTGGTGCGGCCCGTGCAAGGGTTTTGCGCCGGTGTTCGAAGCGGCTTCGGAAAAGCACGCCGACGTCGTTTTCGCCAAGGTAAATACCGACGACGAGCAGGAGCTAGCGGCCTCCTTCAACATCCGTTCGATACCGACACTGATGGTCTTTCGCGAGAAAGTGATCCTGTTCTCGCAGGCCGGCGCGCTCCCGGGCAGCGCGCTCGAGCAGGTCATTGCCAAGAGCAAGGAACTCGACATGACTGCCGTGCACAGGGAGATTGCGGAGCGGGAGGCGGCGGTTCCCGGTCAGACCTGACGGAAGCCGCAAATAAAAAGGGCAGGGAACCACCCTGCCCTTTTTGATGCGTCGAAAGGCTTACTTCTTTTCGTCTTTCTTCGCGCCCTTCTTGTCGCCCTTCTTCGCCTTCTTGCTCTTGCTGTCGCCCTTCTTCATTTCGTCCTTCTTCATCGGTTGCGCACCGGTGTGGGACGCCGCGACCGCGAACCCACTCGATACCGCGAAGACCGTGGCCACCAACAGCGACAATAGCTTCTTCATGCAACGTCTCCTCTGAGCGTTATTAGAATGATCCGGTCACCGGATACAGGCCAACCGCGGCGTATCCTAGCATATATGGCTGAAAATGCGAACGATTCGACGACCTCGCGATCGGGATTCTCAAGGTGAATCCTGGGATCGCTTACGCACTTCTCGGGGCCGCCCTCTTTGGGACGAGCACGCCGATCGCGAAAGTCTTGGTCGGAGAAATTGGCCCGCTCATGCTCGCGGGGTTGCTCTACGCCGGGTCCGGGCTGGGCCTGGGCTCTTGGCTGGTGCTGCGCAGGTGGTTCAGGCACGCCCAACGCCCCTCGCTCTCCGCAAGCGACGTCCGGTGGCTGGCCGCCGCGGTCCTCTCGGGAGGCGTAGTCGCGCCGGTGCTGCTGATGTGGGGCTTGTCGGCGGCTCCCGCCTCTGCGGTGTCGCTGCTCCTCAACTTCGAGGGGGTATTTACGGCGCTGCTCGCCTGGTTCGTTTTCCGGGAGAACTTCGACCGCCGCGTGATGCTGGGAATGCTGCTGATCGTCTGCGGCGGTCTGCTGCTCAGCTGGCCCTCGGGAGGCATCTCGACCTCGCTGGCCTCGCTGGCGGTCGCGGGGGCATGCCTGTGCTGGGCGGTCGACAACAACCTCACGCGCAAGATTTCCGCAGGCGACCCGGTGCAGATCGCCGGCATCAAGGGGTTGGCGGCCGGAGTGATCAATCTCTGCGCGTCGATCGCGTTCGGCTCCGCGCTCCCGCAACCGCCATTCGCGCTGGCCGCGGCCGCCGTCGGGCTCCTGGGATACGGAGTGAGCCTGGTTTTTTTCGTGGTGGCGCTGCGAATGCTTGGGACGGCGCGGACCGGAGCGTATTTCGCGACCGCGCCTTTCATCGGCGCGGCCGTGTCCTTCGTGCTGCTCGGCGAAGCTCCGGAAGCGCTCTTCTGGATCGCGGCGGCGCTCATGGCAGGAGGCGTCGCGCTGCATCTGTCCGAGCGTCACGGGCACCTGCATAGGCACGAGGCGCTGGCGCATGTCCACGCGCACACCCACGACGAGCACCATCGACACGGCCACGATTTCGCGTGGGACGGCACGGAGCCTCACTCGCACGAGCACGACCACGTTCCCATGACGCACAGCCATGAGCACTATCCGGACATACATCATCGGCACGGTCATTGAAGGGCTTTGCGCTCTCGCGCTCGCGTTGATCGCCATTTCCGCTCACGCCGCCCCGTACGTCCCCAAGGACGACTCGGTGGTGCTCGAGCACCTGCCGGTCAGACCGAGCGACCCTGTGGCGCGCGAGCTGCGCCAGCTGCGCGCCGAGCTCGCCGCCAGTCCGCGCAATCGGGACACCGCAATCCGTCTCGCAGAGCGCTATTTCGCGCTCGCGAACGCCGAGGGTGATCCGCGCTACGTGGGCTACGCCGAAGCCGCCCTCAAACCGTGGTGGAATCTGTCGGCGCCGCCGCTCGACGCCCTGGTCATGCGCGCGATCCTCAAGCAATACAGCCACGATTTTTCCGGCGCAATGCAGGATCTGAAAGCGGCAACGCGCGAAGACCCTGAGAACGCCCGAGCCTGGTCCTGGCGCGCAGCGATCGACATGGTGCAGGCGGATTACGGGCAAGCTCGCAAGGATTGCACGGCATTGAAGGACATCGTGTCCGACCTGTACGCCGTCGGATGCTTCGCCTATCTGGACGGCATCACCGGGAAGGCCGCCGCGGCTTACCGTGCGCTTTCGGAAGCGTTCGCCCGCAGCGGCGACAATCCGCCGGAAGTAAAGGTCTGGGTCCTCACCCGTCTGGCGGAGATGTCGCTGCGCCTGGGCAACGTCAAGCAGGCCGAAGAGCACTTCCGCGCGGCCTACTTCGAGCCGATCAACGACCAGTTCCTGCTCGGGGCGTACTCGGATTTCCTGCTCGACCAGGGACGCCCCGACGAAGTCATGCCGCTCCTGGTCGACTGGTTCAAGTCGGACATCCTGCTGCTTCGCCTCGCCATCGCCGAGAAGGCGCTGAAGGCCCCGAAGGCGGCGGAGCACGTCGAGGCGTTGAGATCGCGATTCGAGGCCGCCGCGCTGCGCGGGGACAAGCTGCACCAGCAGGAGGAGGCGCGCTTCAACCTCTATTTGCTGGGGAACAAGGAGAAGGCCCTGGCGCTGGCGCAGGAGAACTGGAAGCTGCAGCGCGAGCCGCGCGACGCCCGCATCCTCCTCGAGGCGGCACTGGCAATGAAAGTTCCGGCCGCCGCGCAGGACGCGCTCGACTGGCTCGAGCGCTCCGGCCACGAGGATCCCTTTCTCCGCGAGACCGCGCGGAAACTCAGGGCGCTCAGGCCATGAAGCCCGCGAGGCGAACTCTCGCGGCAATCCTGCTCGCGCTCGCTTCTCAGGGCGCGTTTGCACACAAGCCAAGCGACAGCTACCTCGCCATCAGCGTCGAGGGCACCGACGTGAGGGGACAGTGGGACATCGCGTTGCGCGATCTCGATTTCGCCATCGGCCTGGACGACAACGGCGACGGCGACATCACCTGGGGTGAGGTGAGGGCCCACCAGGCCGACATAGCCGCGTATTCCCTGGCCCGACTGAAGCTGCGCTCGGGCGGCGCCGATTGTCCGGTGCACGCGACCGCGTTTCTCGCCGACGACCACAGCGACGGCGCCTACTCGGTGATGCGGTTCGAGGGGGCCTGCAAGGCCGAAGCGGAGGCCATCGAGATCAGCTACAGCCTTTTCGCCGATCTCGACCCCCAGCACAAGGGCCTGTTGCGCCTGGAGCACGGAGGAGGAACCCGCACCGGGATCTTCAGCCCCGAGCGCGCGACCCAGTCTTTCGAGCTGGAGAAGATCTCGGCGCTGACCCAGTTCCTCGATTACGCCCGCGAGGGCGTGTGGCACATCTGGATAGGCTTCGACCACATCCTGTTCCTGCTGTCCTTGCTCCTGCCCGCGGTGCTCGCGTTCGGGGACGGGGGCTGGCGCGCGGTCGAGCGTTTCGCGCCGGCCTTCTGGGATGTGTTCAAGATCGTCACTTCGTTCACCGCGGCTCACTCGATCACGCTCAGCCTCGCCGCCCTCGGCGTGGTTTCGCTGCCCTCGCGGCTGGTCGAGTCGGCCATCGCGACGTCCGTGGTGCTGGCCGCGCTCAACAACGTGCTGCCGCTGGTCCATGGGCGGCGCTGGATGGTCGCTTTCTTCTTCGGGCTGATCCACGGGTTCGGATTCGCGAGCGTACTGCGCGACCTCGGCCTGCCTCAGAACGCGCTTCTCATCGCGCTGGTGGGGTTCAACCTGGGCGTGGAAGCGGGCCAGCTCGCGATCGTGAGCACCTTCCTGCCCGTCGCGTACGGCTTGCGCGCGACCTGGCTCTACCGCCGCCTGGTCTTCATCGGCGGCTCCCTCGCGATCGTGGTGGTTGCGGGCATCTGGCTGGTCGAGCGCGCTTTCAACATGAAGATCATCACCCCTTGACGAAGCGGGCGGCCTGCCTCATATCGATGCTTTGACGGGACACCGCGCAATGATCGAAATCCGCAAAAGCGAGGATCGCGGCCTGGCAGACCACGGGTGGCTGCGCTCGCTCCACAGCTTCTCGTTCGCCGACTACTACGATCCCGATCACATGGGATTCGGTGATCTGCGGGTGATCAACGAGGATCGCATCCAGCCAGGAACGGGGTTCGGAACGCACGGCCACCGCGACATGGAGATCATCAGCTACGTGCTCGAGGGGGCGCTCGCCCACAAGGACAGCATGGGCAACGGCTCGACCATCGTGCCTGGAGACGTGCAGCGCATGAGTGCGGGCAAGGGCGTGCTGCACAGCGAGTTCAACCAGGCCAGGGACGGCGTGACGCACTTCCTGCAGATCTGGATCGAGCCCGGGGTCACGGGGATCGCACCGAGCTACGAGCAGAAGCATTTCGACGCGGCCTCCAAGCGCGGGAAGCTGCGGCTGCTTGCCTCCCCCGACGGGAGCGAAGGCTCGGTGACGATCCACCAGGACGCTTTCCTGTACGCGGCTCTGCTCGACGGAACGGAACGCGCGGCCCACGGCCTCTCGCCCGGCCGGCGGGCGTACGTGCACGTCGCCCGGGGCGCGGTGACGGCGAACGGCCGGCTCCTCGAGGCGGGCGACGCGCTCAAGGCTGCGGACATCGACCAAATCGTGCTCGAGCGGGCGAGGGACGCCGAGATTCTGCTGTTCGACTTGGCATGACCCGCGCCAGAATGCCGGTGGTTTTCTTCGGGCACGGAAGCCCGATGAACACGCTCGATCGCAATCCGTACACCGATGCGTGGAGGAAGATCGGCGAAACGATCCCTTCGCCCAAGGCCATCGTGTGCGTGTCGGCGCACTGGTACACCGAGGGCACCGCGGTGACGGCCACGGCCCGTCCGAGGACGATTCACGACTTCTACGGATTCCCCCAGGCTCTTTTCGACGTCGAGTACCCGGCGCCGGGTGATCGCGGGCTCGCGTCGCGCGTGCGCGAGCTGCTCGCTCCCCTGGAGGTCGCGGCCGACGAATCCTGGGGCCTGGATCACGGCACTTGGTCGGTGCTGAAGCACGCGTATCCGAAAGCCGATGTCCCGGTGGTGCAGCTGAGCATCGACGGCACCCGGCCCCCGCAGTTCCACTACGACACGGGCAGGAAGCTCGCGCCGCTGCGCGACGAGGGCGTGCTCGTCGTAGGCAGCGGCAACGTGGTCCACAACCTGCGCCTCATGCGGCGCGCCGGCGGGCCGCCCTTCGATTGGGCGCAGCGGTTCAACGAGAAGATCCGAGGGGTGCTTGCCGCCCGCGATCATGGCGCTTTGGTCGATTTCGCCCGATTCGGGGAGGACGCGCGCCTGTCGGTGCCCACTCCGGAGCACTACCTGCCGCTCCTCTACGTCGCCGGACTGCAGGGCGAGGACGAGCCGATGGCATTTCCCGTCGACGGTTACGACCTGGGCTCGATCAGCATGCTGACCGCCGCCGCGGGGCTGCCGGCCGCCTGACCGGGCCTGCGCGGGCCTCCAACTCCCGCGCGCTCGCGCATAATGCGGAGCATCGTCTTTCGCGGATCGGGCCATGCATTTCCTACAGCAAGCTGCAATCTTTCTGCTCACTGCGGTGCTGCTCGTGCCGATCTTCCAGCGCCTGAAGCTCGGAGCGGTGCTCGGATACCTGGGCGCGGGCATGTTGATCGGCCCTTGGGGTCTCGGCATGATCGGAGAGGTGGAATCCACGCTGGAGTTCGCGGAATTCGGCGTCGTGCTCCTGCTGTTCCTCGTCGGTCTGGAGCTCCAGCCGAGCCGCCTGTGGGTGCTGCGGCGGCCGGTGTTCGGCCTCGGGGGAGCCCAGGTCGCCGTCACGGGCGCTGCGCTGGCCGCTCTGGCGCTGTGGTTCGGCCTTTCGTGGCAGGCGGCCTGGGTCACCGGCTTCGGATTGGCGATGTCGTCGACCGCCCTGGTGCTCGCCTCGCTTGCAGAGCGCAAGCAGCTCGCGACGCGCCACGGCCGGGAAGCCTTTGCCGTGCTGCTGTTCCAGGATCTCGCCGTGATTCCTCTCCTCGCGCTGCTGCCGCTGCTCGGCGGCTTCGGGCCCGCGGGCGGATGGACCGCGGCGGCGAAGGGGGCGGCAGTCATCGCCGTCGTGATCGCGGCCAGCCGGCTGGTGGTCCGCCCGCTGCTCAAGATCGTCGCGAGCTACGGAGGACGCGAGGTGTTCACCGCGGCCGCGCTGCTGCTGGTGGTGGGCGCGGCGCTGATCATGCAGAAGATCGGCCTGTCGCCTTCCTTGGGCGCCTTTCTCGCCGGGGTGCTCCTGGCGGATTCGGAATTCCGGCACGAGCTCGAAGCCGATATCGAGCCTTTCAAGGGGCTGCTGCTCGGCCTATTTTTCATCGCCGTGGGCATGAATGCAAACCTAGCACTGGTGTGGAACGAGCCCGTCGCGGTCCTCGGGCTCGCCGCCGGGCTCATCGGCGCGAAATTCGGCCTCATGTACGTCATGGCGAGAATCGGCGGCGCGCCGGGCGACACGGCGCAGCGCCTGGGGCTGGCCGTCTCGCAGGGCGGCGAGTTCGCCTTCGTCCTTTTCGCCGCCGCGGGCGCGCTGGGCATACTCGAACCCCGCACGGTACAGATCCTCGTGGTCGTCGTGACGGCCTCGATGCTCCTGTCGCCTCCGGCGTTCGCGCTGCAGGACAGGCTTCTGGCGGGCTGGCTCGAACGCCACGCGGCGCCGGAGTTCGACACGATCGCGGGTCCGGGCAACCCGGTGATCATCGCGGGCTACGGGCGCGTCGGACAGATCCTCTCGCGCGTGCTGCGCATGTGCGGCGTCCCGTTCACCGCGCTCGAGGCGAGCTACCAGCAGGTGGATTTCGTAAGGCGCTTCGGCAGCAAGGTGTACTACGGCGATGCCTCCCGGCTCGAGCTGCTGGAAGCGGCGAAGGCGGGAGAAGCCAAGCTCTTCGTGCTCGCGATCGACGACGTCGAGGCCTCGGTGAAGACGGCGGAGGTGGTGCGCAAGCACTATCCCGACGTGCCGATACTCGCGCGCGCCCGCAACCGCGTGCATCTGTTCCGGTTGCGCGATCTCGGCGTCAAGCTGATCTGGCGCGAAACCTTTCCGGCGAGCCTGGAGATGGCGCGTCAGGCGCTTCTCTCCCTGGGATTCGACGGGGCTGCGTCCGACCGGGCCGTGGCCCTGTTCAGGCGGCACGACGAGGGACGGCTCGACGAGCAATACGCCGTGCAGCACGACGAGGCCAAGCTCATACAATCGTCCAAGGAAGCGGCGGAGCAGCTGCAGGAGCTGTTCGAAGCGGATGGCCAGCAGCGGCCGGAGGGTTTTCCCCAACCCGCCGCGGCCGGGCGGATTCCCTAGAGCAAAGGGGGGCGCGTTCGTCGCGGTCGGTGCGAACCATCTCCACGACGGGAGCAGAATGCTCGCGCTGATCGAAAAGCGGGGTATCGCGTCGGGCGGGTCTATTAAAATAGCAGCGTGAAGAAAATCGTCATCCTGATCTCCGGGCGAGGCAGCAACATGGAGGCCATCATCCGTGCCCGGCTTCCCGCGGAGACCGCTGCCGTCATCAGCAACCGCCCGGAAGCTCCCGGCCTGAAATTCGCGGCTCAGGCGGGCGTCGGGCCTCAAGTCGTCGACGACAGGGCGTTTCCTTCGCGCGAGGCGTTCGAAGGCGCCCTCGCGGATGTCATAGAGCGGCACTCCCCCGACCTCGTTGCGCTCGCGGGCTTCATGCGGGTTCTCGGCGCAGATTTCGTGCGGCGCTACTCGGGCAAGATGATCAACATCCATCCGTCGCTGCTTCCGGCGTTTCCCGGCCTGCACACGCACCGGCGCGCGCTCGAGGAGGGCGTGAAGCTTCACGGGTGCACGGCGCACTTCGTCACGGCCCAGGTCGACCACGGGCCCATCATCATCCAGGCCGCGGTGCCGGTGCGGGAGGGCGATACCGAAGCCGCGCTCGCCGCGCGGGTGCTGCAGCAGGAGCACCGCATCTACCCTCTGGCGGTACGCTGGTTCGTCGAAGGCAGGCTGGTCGTGGAGAACGGCCTGGTGCGCGTCGACGGCG
The DNA here is from genome assembly GCA_035280025.1 of Burkholderiales bacterium. Lineage (GTDB taxonomy): Bacteria > Pseudomonadota > Gammaproteobacteria > Burkholderiales > SG8-39 > VBDM01. The sequence goes on from DATEGT010000109.1 coordinate 17,067, forward strand.
CCGGGGCCCAGCAGTCGATTCTGGTCGAAGAATGACCGGGCTTTCCCGCGCCATGGGCGCTGTGGCGATGCTGGCCGCCGCAGCGGCTCAGGCCGCGCCACCCGCGCACGTCCGGGTGACCTACGAGCTCAGCGTGAAGGGCATGGCGGGTGACGCCGTCGAAACGCTCGAGCACGACGGCAAGACCTACTCGATCGTCTCCGAGACCCGGGGCAGGGGCATCCTGGCCCCGTTCGGGATCATGAACAAGCGAACCAGCCGCGGCCGGATAACACCCGAGGGTCTCCGGCCCGACGAGTACCGCGACGAACGGCCGTTCGGCTGGGTGGCCACCGCCAAGTTCGACTGGCAGGCCCGCACGATCACTCAGGAACGCAAGGGCAAGTCGGAAACGCTGCCGATGCCGGCCGGCGCGCAGGATCCCTTGAGTCTCGCGTACACCTTCGCGTTCGTCCCGCCGAAGGACAAGGAATACGACATCGTGCGCGCCGACGGACGCGGGCTGACTCCGTTCCGCTTCGCGGTCGTCGGCGACGAGAAGATCGAAACGCCGCTGGGCGAGATGCGGACACTGCACATCGCGAAGGTGCGCGACGGCGCCGAGGACAAAGCCACCGACATCTGGTTCGCGGCCGACCGCGACTTCATTCCCGTGCGCGTGCTCGTCGTCGACAAGGACGGGACGCGCGCGGACCAGCTCGTCACGCGCATCGAGAACTGATGCGCTTCTCGCGCCCGGTGCTCGACGCGTGCACGGCGGCGTTCGCGGCGGTTCTGCCGCTCGAGGAGCCCGCCGACGCGGCGCTCTCGGCATTCTTCCGCGGCCGCCCGAAGATCGGCCAGCGCGATCGCGGGGTCATCGCAGATTCGGTCTACGCCGCGCTGCGCAGGAGACGGCTGCTCGAGAACGCCGTCGGGACCGCGAGCCCGCGGCGGCTCGTGCTCGCGACCTGGACGCTGCTGCTGGGCGCGAGCCTGCGCGAGATCGAGCCCTGGCTGCGCGGCGAGGAGCCGCAATGGCTGGCCGCCGTCAAGCGGGGCACCGCCTCGGAGCAGTCGCTGGGCGTTCAATGCGATCTGCCGGACTGGGTGATCGAAAAGCTCGGGCACCGCTACGACTCCCCGGCTCTGCTCGAGCTGGCGAGAGGCCTCGCGCAGCCCGCATCGCTCGATCTGCGGGTCAACTCGATGAAAACCACGCGCGAAGCGGCGATGCAGCGGCTCGCCGCCGATGGAATCGCCGTCTCGGCCACGCCGTACTCGCCCGAGGGTCTGCGCCTCGACGGGCGGCCTGCGATCAACCGGCATCCGGTTTTCCTGGAAGGGGGAGTGGAGGTGCAGGACGAAGGCAGCCAGCTGCTGTGCCATCTGCTTGCGCCGAAGCGCGGCGAGATGGTCGTCGATTTCTGCGCGGGCGCGGGAGGCAAGACCCTGGCGCTCGGTGCGCTGATGCGCTCGACCGGGCGGCTCTACGCGTTCGACATCTCCCCCAAGCGCCTTGCGGGCCTGAAGCCGAGGCTGGCGCGCTCCGGGCTGTCGAACGTCCATCCGCAGCGCATCGAAGGCTCCCGGGATCCGCGGGTCAAGCGCCTCGCGGGCAAGATCGATCGAGTCCTGGTCGATGCGCCTTGCAGCGGATTGGGAACGCTGCGGCGCAACCCCGACATGAAGTGGCGCCAGACGCCCGAGGACGTCGGCGAACTGGCCGGGAAGCAAGCCTCGCTTCTCGCCGCCGCGGCGACGCTCGTCAAGCCCGGGGGAAGGGTCGTGTACGCCACCTGCAGCATCCTGGAGGAGGAGAACCGCGCCGTCGCCGAGGCGTTCCTCGCGGGCAACCCAGAGTTCGCGTTGTTGCCCGCAGGCAGGACGCTTGAGAAGGAGCGCATCGACCTCAACATGGGCGAGTACTTCGAGGTCTGGCCTCATTTGCACCGAACCGACGCTTTCTTTGCCGCCGTCTTCGAACGTAGGGCAGGGTAGGGTAAGTGCATGAAGCGGGGCGGGAAAGCACGCGCTCGGCACAATGCCCTTGCCCTTTGGCCGGATTCACGTAGAATCCGCTGATTCGTGTGGGAGGGGCTTGATGGGGTCTAACATCTTGTTTTCAGGTATTTTTGACCTCCCGTGGTGGGGTGTCGCCCTGGTCGCTCTGGGGCTCACTCACATCACCATCGTCAGCGTCACGGTGTTTCTGCACCGGCACCAGGCGCACCGCGCTCTCGATCTGCATCCGCTCGCGAGCCACTTCTTCCGCTTCTGGCTCTGGCTGACCACCGGCATGGTGACCAAGGAATGGGCGGCGATTCACCGCAAGCACCACGCCAAGTGCGAGACCGCCGACGATCCGCACAGCCCGCAGGTCTTGGGCATCAACCGCGTCCTCTGGCTCGGGGTGTTCCTCTACGTGAAGGAAGCGTACAACCGCGAGACGCTGGAGCGCTACGGCCACGGCACGCCCGACGACTGGATCGAGCGCAATCTGTATTCGCGCTTCGCGGTGCTGGGTCTCACCCTCATGGGCGTCGTCGACGTCGTGCTGCTCGGCATCGTCCCCGGCGCGCTGGTGCTTGCGACGCAGATCGTCTGGATTCCCTTCTGGGCGGCGGGCGTCATCAACGGCGTCGGTCACTTCTGGGGCTATCGCAACTGGGGCACGGAAGACGCGAGCACCAACATCGTCCCCTGGGGCATTCTCATCGGCGGCGAGGAGCTGCACAACAACCACCACGCCTACGCGACCTCCGCCAAGCTCTCCAACAAATGGTACGAGCTCGATCTCGGATGGGTATACATCTGCATCCTCGAGGCGCTCGGCCTTGCGCAGGTGAAGAAGGTCGCCCCGACGCCGCGCTTCACCGAAGCCAAAGCGGTCGACTCGGCGACCCTACAAGCGGTCATCACCCATCGCTACGACGTGCTCGCAACCTACGCCAAGTCGCTGAAGAGGACCTACGCCGAGGAGCTGGGCAAGCTGCGCCGTTTCGCTCCGCACGATGCGCACGTGCTGCAGAGCCTTCAGCGCTGGCTGCACCGCGACGAGAAATCCCTGTGCGAGACCGAGCGCGCCGGGCTCAACGAGGGGCTGGCCAAGTCGCGGGCGCTGCACACGGTCTACTCGATGCGGGCCGAGCTGGCTTCGCTCTGGGAGCGCTCGAGCGCCTCGCGCGAACAGCTGGTGCGGCAGCTGCAGGACTGGTGCCATCGCGCAGAGGCGAGCGGCATCCGACACCTCGAGGAATTCTCGCGCCGGCTCCGCTGCTACGCCGCCTAGCCGTCCGGAGCCCGCCAAAAACCCGCCTCGAGGCGGGTTTTTTGTTTCCGGGCGCGCTTCGCGGTAGCATATCGGCGCTGTCGGTCCGGGAATTCATCAACCGGGAATGAAAGGGGATCCAAAAATGAAGAGTCTCATCGCAATCGCGGCGTCTTTGCTGATCGCATCGCCGGTCTTCGCGCAGGTCAAGCCCTGCGAGGAGCTGAAGGGCGAGATCGACACGAAGATCAAGAACAACGGCGTGGCGGCGTTCACAACGACGATCGTGGACAAGGACGCCGCCGAGGACGGCAAGGTCGTCGGTACTTGCGACGGCGGAACGAAGAAGATCGTCTACAAGAGGGGCGCCGCGGCTCCGGCGCCAGCGGCGGCACCCGCAGCACCCGCGCCAGCCGCGCAAAAAAGCCCGCAGTAGCGGGCTTTTTTTATCGGTTGCCCGGCCGGTACGGTCCGGTCGAGCGGCGTCGCCGTCTACTTGATCTTGGCTTCCTTGTAGATGACGTGCTTGCGCGCCCTGGGATCGTACTTCTTGACTTCCATCTTCTCGGGCATGGTGCGCTTGTTCTTGGTCGTGGTGTAGAAGTGGCCCGTTCCTGCGGTGGACTCGAGCTTGATTTTCTCTCTCATCGTCGCGTCCCCTGATCAGATCTCGCCGCGCTCGCGCAGGTCCTTGAGCACCGCGTCTATGCCCTTCTTGTCGATGACGCGCACGCCCGCGTTGGAAATGCGCAACCTCACCCAGCGCTTCTCGCTCTCGACCCAGAACCGGCGGTACTGCAGGTTGGGGTAGAAGCGGCGCTTGGTCTTGTTGTTCGCGTGGGACACGTGATGTCCCGTTTGCGGTTTCTTCCCTGTGACTTGGCACACCCGCGCCATCGCCTGCTCCGCCTGCGGAAAAGGGCGAATTATAGGCGGAACCGGAGGCGCGTTCAAGCCGAATGAAGGTGCCTACAGCAGCCCGCGCTCGGCGAAAGACATGGTGCGGGTTCCCGCGACGATGAAGTGGTCCAGGACCTGGATATCGACCAGGGCCAGCGCTCCTTTCAGCGAGCGCGTGAGGATCTCGTCGGCGTGGCTGGGCTCGGCGACGCCCGAGGGATGGTTGTGCGCGAAGATGACGGCGGCGGCGTTGTGCTTGAGTGCGCACTTCACGACCTCCCGCGGGTAGACGCTGGTCTGCGTCAGCGTGCCCTTGAACAGCTCCTCGAACGCGATCACGCGGTGCTGGGCGTCGAGCAGCAGGACCACGAAGACCTCATGCTCGCGCCCGGCCAGCGCAAGCCGCAGGTAGTCGCGCACCGCGCGCGGCGAGCTCAGGGCGTCGCGCGCGGAGATCTCCTCCCTCAGCGCGCGGCGCGCCAGCTCGAGCGCCGCTCTCAGCTGGGCGAGCTTGGCGCTGCCCAGGCCCGGCGTTTCCCCGATCCCCGCGGTTCCCGCCTCGAGCAGCGCGGAGACCGAGCCGAAGCGCCCCAGCAGCTGCCGCGCCAGGTCGACCGCGCTCTTTCCTCTGACGCCGGTGCGAAGGAGGATCGCGAGCAGCTCCGCGTCGGCGAGCGACGCCGGACCCAGGGCGAGCAGCCGCTCGCGCGGTCGCTCCTGCCGGGGCCAATCGCTGATCGCCATGGAATTCGCTTAGAATCGCCTTTTGCGGCTTAACGCGCTGTCTCGAATCGAGATGACCGACGTTTCCGGGAAGAAGGTC
>DATEGT010000110.1:0-3846 GCA_035280025.1 Burkholderiales bacterium
CAAGCCTTCCAGCGATCCGCTCAAGCTCGATCCGGTGGCGCACGTGAACAACGGCTGCGTCGGCTGCGGGCTGTGCGGCGAGGTGGCGCACGCGGCGGTGCTTTGCCCCTCGTTCTTCCGCGCCGAAATCGTCCAGAACCCCGACTTCCTCGACCGCCTCTTCGATCGCCTGCGCGCGGCGGTGATCGCCCGGCTGCAGCCCGCGTGACGCGATGACTCTGCCTCAACGCCCGATCACCATACTCGTCGCCGCGCTCGGAGGAGAAGGCGGGGGCGTGCTCGCCGACTGGATCATCGCCGCGGCGACCGAGCGCGACTATCCGGTGCAGAGCACTTCCATCCCGGGCGTCGCCCAGCGCACCGGCGCCACGACCTACTACGTGGAGATCTATCCCGCCAAGCTGTCCGACCTCGACGGCAGGCGCCCCGTGATGACCCTCACCCCGGCGCCCTCCTACGTGGACGTCATGGTCGCCTCCGAGCTGCTCGAAGCGGCGCGCGCGATGCAGAACGGCTTCGTCACTCCGGACCGCACCACGCTCATCGCCTCGACGCACCGCATCTACACCGTGGCCGAGAAGATGCAGATGGGCGACGGAAGGTTCGACGACGGCGTCGTCGTCAAGGCAGCGCAAGCGCTCGCCAAGCGCGCGGTGCTGTTCGACATGCAGTCCCAGGCCCAGGCCGCCGGGACGGTGATCAGCGCGGTCATGTTCGGCGCCCTGGCCGGCTCCGGCGCCCTGCCCCTCTCCCGCGGCGACTGCGAGGCGGCGATACGCGCAGGCGGCAAGGGAACGGAGGCGAGCCTGAGGGGGTTCGCGGCCGGTTTCGAGGCGGCCGCGGCCGGCGGCACGCGCATGCCCCCGGAGGACAGGCGTTCGCGCGCCTTTCCGGAAGTGAAGCTCCGGCCGATCTTTCCTCCGGAGACCCACGCGATGGTGCGCGAAGGCGCGTCGCGCTGCATCGACTTCCAGGACCGCCGCTACGCCGTACTCTACTTCGACCGGCTCGAGCCGATCGCCAATCTCGACCACGCCGCCGACGGCTTCAGGCTCACCAACGAGACGGCGCGCTTCCTCGCCCTGTGGATGTGCTACGAGGACGTTATCCGCGTCGCCGACCTGAAAACACGCCGCAGCCGCTTCGAGCGCATCCGCGAAGAGGTGCAGGCCAAGCCCGGCGAGCCGATGCACGTCACCGAGTTCCTCAAGCCGGGGATCGAGGAGCTCGCGGCCGTGCTGCCGCGCTGGCTGGCGAGACCGCTCGTGGCGCTTGCGCGGATCACCGGGCTCGCAGGCAAGCTCAACGTCGGCATGCAAGTGCGCACGACCGGCGTCGGCGGGTTCCTCCTGCTGCGCTGCCTCGCCGCGCTGCGGCCGCTGCGGCCGATCACCTCGCGCTGGAGGGAGGAGCAGGCGCTCATCGACCGGTGGCTGACGGCAATCACCGCCGCCGCCAAGCACCACCCCGCCCTCGCGCTCGAGATCGCCCAGTGCGGGCGCTTGATCAAGGGCTACGGCGAGACGCACGCGCGCGGCAAGGCCAATTTCCTGCGCATCCTCGAGACCCTGATAGAAGGCGAAGCGATCGGCGACCCGGACGCGCGCGCCGGGGCGATCCGCGCCGCGCGCGAAGGCGCTCTCGCCGATCCGGAAGGACGCAAGCTCGAGCAGTCGCTCGAGGCGCAGGGGATCGCTCCGCTCCCTCCGCGTCCGAAGCCGGTGAAATTCATGCGACGGCCGAACGGCGGCGGGCGGAAAGCCGCATAGGAAGGAACGCGTGGAACGGCAATTCACCGAAGAGATCGAGTCGCTCAAGCTCGGTGACGGCGAGACCTTCCGCGGCGAGGGGATACTCGCCGTCACCAAGGCGCTGCTGCAATCGGGGGTGTCGTACGTCGGCGGCTATCAGGGAGCGCCCGTTTCGCACCTGCTCGACGTCATGGTCCAGGCGAAGGACTACATGAGCGAGCTCGGCGTTCACGTCGAGGCCTGCACCAGCGAGGCCTCGGCGGCCGCGATGCTCGGCGCCTCGGTCAGCTATCCCGTGCGCGGCGCGGTGACCTGGAAGTCGATCGTCGGCACCAATGTCGCCTCGGACGCCCTCTCCTATCTCGCGAGCGCCGGGGTGATCGGCGGCGCGCTGATCGTGCTGGGCGAAGACTACGGCGAGGGGGGCGTGGTCGCGCAGGAGCGCAGCCACGCCTACGCCCTGAAATCCATGATGTGGCTCCTCGATCCGCGTCCCAATCTCCCGACCATCGCGGAAATGGTCGAGCGCGGCTTCGAGCTCTCCGAGGCTTCGAACACGCCGGTGATGATGGAGCTGCGCATCCGCGCCTGCCATGTGCAGGGAAGCTTCACCGCGAAGAACAACCGCGCTGCTGCGGTGTCGACGCGCAATCTCCTGGACAGGCCGGCCGAGTTCCTCTACGAGCGCCTGGCGCACCCGCCGGCGATCTTCCCTCAGGAGAAGAAGAAATCCGCAGTGCGCCTGCCCGCGGCGCGCAAATTCATCGCCGAACGCAAGCTGAACGAGACGTTCGCGGGGGACGAATCCTCGGTCGGGATCGTGGTGCAGGGAGGCCTCTACAACAACCTCGTTCGCGCCCTGCAGCTGCTCGGCCTGGCGAACTCCTTTTCGGACGGGCGCGGAGGCTGCCGGATCCCGATCCTCGCGCTCAACGTCGTCTATCCGCTGGTCCCGGACGAGATCACGGCGTTCTGCTCCGGAAAGTCGGCCGTGCTGGTGATCGAGGAGGGCCAGCCGGAATTCATCGAGCAGGACATCGCGACCACGCTGCGACGCGCCGCCGAGCAGCCCGAGCTGCGTTCCTTGAGCCAGACGAAGCTCCACGGCAAGGATCTGCTGCCGATGGCGGGCGACTACGGCGCCGAGGTGCTGGTGCGAGCGATATCGCGCTTTCTCGCCCAGCACGCGCCGCACGTCGACACGTCCCCGGGTGCGCGCTGGGTCGAGGAAGTCGAAACGTCGCGCGCCCGCGCCGCGAAGCTGCTCGGCGCCCTTCCTCCGCGTCCGCCGACCTTCTGCGTCGGCTGCCCCGAGCGCCCGGTGTTCTCGGCGATGAAACTCGTCGCCGAGGACGTCGGGCGCCCGCACATCTCGGTCGATGTCGGCTGCCACGCGTTCGCGACCTTCGAGCCCTTCTCGCAGGGAAACACCTTGCTCGGCTACGGCATGAGCCTCGCGAGCTCGGCCGGCGTGGGGCCGATGTCCGCGCGGCGGCCGGTCGCGGTGATGGGAGACGGCGGCTTCTGGCACAACGGCCTGCTCTCGGGCGTCGCCTCGAACCTCATGAACCACGGCGACGCGGTCCTGGTCATCATGAAGAACGGCTACGCCTCGGCGACGGGAACGCAGGAACTCCTGTCCACTCCCCCGGAGGACGCGCGCGCGGCCGCTGGAGGCAGGAGCGCGGCCTACGCCGATCGGACGATCGAGAAAACCCTGAAGGGGCTGGGCGTGAAGTGGCTGCGCACCGTCTACAACTACCGCGTCGCCGACATGGTCAAGGCCCTGCGCCGGGCGTATACGACCCCCGAGCCCGGGCTGAAAGTGATCGTCGCCGAGGGCGAATGCCAGCTCGAGCGGCAGAGGCGGCTGCGGCCGCAGGTCGCCGCCGGTCTCAAGGCCGGGAAACGCGTGGTGCGCACCCGCTTCGGCGTGGACGAGGACGTGTGCACCGGCGACCACTCCTGCATCCGGCTCTCGGGCTGCCCCTCGCTCACCGTCAAGCCTTCCAGCGATCCGCTCAAGCTCGATCCGGTGGCGCACGTGAACAACGGCTGCGTCGGCTGCGGGCTGTGCGGCGAGGTGGCGCACGCG
>DATEGT010000111.1:0-2343 GCA_035280025.1 Burkholderiales bacterium
CGGCTACTTCACGCGGGGAACGAGCAAGAACGCCTACGCGATCTATTCCGAGGCGGGCCCGGACTACAAGTACAACATGCAGCGGCTGCTCACGAAGTTCGAGACGGCGAAGACGCTGGTGCCCAAGCCCGTCCTCAGCGCCTCGAAGGAGCCGGCGCGGTTCGGCGCGATCTACTACGGCTCGACCAGCCCCGCGATGGCCGAGGCGCTGGACGCGCTCGCCCGAGCGGGGATCTACGTGAACGCGCTGCGGGTGCGCTCCTTCCCGTTCCAGGACGAGATCTTCGACTTCGTGCAGTCGCACTCGAAGGTGTTCGTGGTCGAGCAGAACCGCGACGCGCAGCTGAAGACGCTCCTGGTGAACGACGCCGGCATCAACCCCGCGAGCCTGATCTCGGTGCTGCACTACGACGGCACGCCGATCACGGCGCGCTTCATCACGCAGGAGATCACCCAGATCGTGTCGGCGCTCAACGTGCGGCCGATCGTGAAGAAAGACAAAGCGGCATGAACCCGATGTGGATGGATTACGACGACGAGGACGACGACGAAGAAGAAGAGAACGACAAGGATAAGGACAGCGACAAGGACAACGACGAGGATGACGACGACGATGAAGATGAAGACACCCTCCAGGTTGTCGCTCTTGCTGTCATTCCGAGCGCAGCGAGGAATCTCCTAACATGACCTATCTGGCCAAGCCCAAGCTCCACCACCCGACGCTGCCGAAGAACAAGGTCGGCTACACCCGCCGGGACTACGAAGGCAAGGTCTCGACGCTGTGCGCCGGCTGCGGCCACGACTCGATCTCCGCCGCCCTGATCCAGGCGTTCTGGGAGCTGGACATCCTGCCGCACAAGGTGGCGAAGCTCTCGGGGATCGGCTGCAGCTCGAAGACGCCCGACTATTTTCTCGGCAACTCGCACGGCTTCAACACGGTGCACGGGCGCATGCCCAGCGTCCTCACCGGCGCGAACCTCGCGAACCGCGACCTGATCTACCTCGGCGTGTCCGGCGACGGCGACTCGGCCTCGATCGGCCTGGGGCAGTTCGCGCACGTGATGCGGCGGGGCGTGAACATGACCTACATCCTCGAGAACAACGGGGTGTACGGCCTGACCAAGGGCCAGTTCTCGGCGACCGCGGACAAGGGATCGAAAGCGAAGAGGGGGCAGGTGAACGCGGACGAGCCGGTGGACACGGTGTCGCTCGCGCTCATCATGGGCGCGACCTTCGTGGCGAGATCGTTCTCCGGGGACAAGCAGCAGCTCGTGCCGCTCGTCAAGGCGGCGATCGCGCACACCGGCGCGGCCTTCATCGACGTGATCTCCCCCTGCGTCGCGTTCAACAACCACTCGGGCTCGACCAAGAGCTACGACTACGTGCGCGAGCACAACGAGGCGGTGAACCGCCTCGACTTCTGGCCCTCGCGCGACGCCATCAACGTCGAGTACAACGAGGGCGACGTCATCAGCGTGCCCCAGCACGACGGCTCGGTGATCAACCTTCGCAAGACCCACCCCGACTACGATCCCACCGACCGCGTCAAGGCGCTGGAATACGTGGCGCACCACGCGGCCAAGGGCGAGGTCGTCACCGGCCTGCTCTACCTCAGCCCCGATTCCGAAGACCTCCACGCCCACCTCAACACCGTGGAGACGCCGTTCAACACGCTCTCGGAGAAGGAGCTGTGCCCGGGGGCGGGGGTGCTGGAGAAGATCAACGCAAGCTTGCGGTAGTCCACCAGGAGGAAGCGAAATGGGAAAACCGAGGCAAGTCGGCCGTAGAAACTTTCTCCTCAAGACCGGCGGCGCGCTTACTGCCGCGGCGTTCGGCCCGTGGCCGCTCAGAGGCCTCGCGGCGGACCCGGTCAACATCGGGGCGCTCTATCCCTCCACTGGAAGCATGGCGCAGATCGGGCAGGGCTGCGTCGCCGCCGCCAAGCTCGCGGTCGAGATGGTCAACAACGCGGGCGGCATCAAGTCGCTCGGCGGCGCGAAGCTCAACCTCATCGTCTCCGACGTGCAAAGCGATACCACCGTCACCCGCACGGAGACCGACCGGCTGATCTCCGGCAACAAGCTGTCCGCCATCCACGGCTGCTTCGCCTCGGCGCTCACGCTCATCGCCAGCGAGGTCGCCGAGCGCGCCAAGGTGCCGCTCATCACCGGCTCGAGCACTGACCAGCTGAACAAGGGCCGGAGCTACACCTTCACGCCTTTCGCGCGCGCCTCGCAGTTCGCCAAGGCGCAGCTGCAGATGTCGAAGCTCGTGGGCGCCAAGCCGAAGGTCGCGGTCATCTTCGAGAACACCGCCTTCGGCACCGCCACCTCGAACGGGCTG
>DATEGT010000112.1:0-3734 GCA_035280025.1 Burkholderiales bacterium
CCCGACGGCGCGCCCTTCTTCGGCGGCACCTATTTTCCGAAGGAGCCCCGCTTCAACCTGCCCGGATTTCCCCAGGTGCTCGAGCGCGTCGCGCAGGCCTACCGCGACCACCGCGAGGAGATCGGCAGGCAGAACCGGACCCTGCTCGCCACCTTCGAGAGCATGCAGCCCGGCGCACCCTCGCACCATTCGGAGCTCGGCGCCGAGCCGATCGAGGCGGCGCTGCGCAGCCTGAAGACGAGCTTTGATTCGCGCTCCGGAGGCTTCGGCGGCGCGCCCAAGTTTCCGCATCCCGCCGAGCTCGAGTTCTGCCTGCGACGCTCGGCAGCCGCGGGCGACGGGGCCGCGGAGCGGATCGCGACGCATACGCTCGAGCGCATGGCGCTCGGGGGCATCTACGACCAGCTCGGCGGAGGCTTCTCGCGCTACAGCGTGGACGCCGAGTGGACGATTCCCCACTTCGAGAAGATGCTCTACGACAACGGGCCGCTGCTGCGGCTTTACGCCGACGCCTGGACGGTGACGCGGAACGCGCTCTTTGCGCGCGTCGCAGAGGAAACCGCGGCCTGGGTCATGCGCGAGATGCAGTCGCCCGAGGGAGGCTATTACTCGTCCCTGGACGCCGATTCCGAGCACGAGGAGGGCAAGTTCTACGTGTGGACGGCCGGCGAGGCCCGGTCGATCGTCTCCCCGGACGAGTACGCGGTGCTCGCGCCCTACTACGGGCTGGACGGCCCGCCGAACTTCGAGAATTCGCACTGGCACCTGCGTGTCGCGCGCACGCTCGCGGCCGGCAGCGCACCGCTGCTCGCTTCCGGCCGCCGGAAGCTCTTCGAGGCGCGCGAGATGCGGGTCCACCCCGGGCGCGACGACAAGGTGCTGGTGAGCTGGAACGCGCTGATGATCGCAGGGATGGCGCGCGCCGCCGTCGTGTTCGACCGCGACGACTGGCTCGCGTCCGCGAAGAAGGCCCTGGGCTTCATCCGCGGAAGCATGTGGCGGAACGGGCGGCTCCTCGCCACCTACAAGGACGGCCGGGCGCACCTCAACGCCTATCTGGACGACTACGCTTTTCTGCTCGCGGCGCTGCTCGAGATGCTGCAGGCGGAGTTCGACGCGGACGCGCTCGCCTTCGCCGAGGATCTCGCCGACGTCCTGCTCGAGCAGTTCGAGGATCGCGAAAAAGGCGGGTTCTTCTTCACCAGCCACGATCACGAGAAGCTGATCCACCGTCCCAAGCCCGGCTACGAGAACGCCACTCCCTCGGGGAACGGCGTCGCGGCGTTCGCGCTGCAGCGGCTGCACTTCCTCACGGGCGAGTCGCGCTACGCGCTCGCGGCCGAGCGCACTCTCGCGCAGTTCCGCGCGGAGCTCGAAGAGCATCCCGGCGGCCACGCGACGCTGCTCGCGGCGCTCGAGGAGCACCAGCGGCCGACGCGTACCGTCATCGTGCGCGGGCCGGAAGCAGACCTGCGTCGCTGGCGGCGCGAACTCGCTCGGCGCTACGCGCCTCAAACCATGGTGATCGCGATCGGCGCCGCGACGGCCGGGCTTCCGCCCGTGCTCGCCAAGCCCGAGCGCGGCCGGGTGAGCGCCTGGGTGTGCGAGGGAACGAGCTGCCTCGCCCCCGTCGATCGCCTCGAGGATCTGCTCGAGCAGGTTTTCAAGCCGGAGAAAATCCAGTAGCATGGCCCGAAATTTTTGAATCAGGAGATTCCATGAAATACACGGTCATTCCCGCGTCGCTCGCGCTCGCGATGGCGAGCGGCGCGTCGCTTGCCGCCGACGCGCAGCAGCTTCTGAAGGACAAGGCCTGCCTCAGCTGCCACCAGCTGGACAAGAAGGTGGTCGGCCCGGCCTACAAGGACGTCGCCGCCAAGTACAAGGCGCGCAAGGACGCCGAGGCCTATCTGGTGTCGAAGATCAAGGGCGGCTCGACCGGCGTATGGGGTCCGATCCCGATGCCGCCGAACGGCACCGTGAACGATGCAGAGGCCCATACCCTCGCGAAGTTCATTCTCACCGTGAAATAGCGCTTTCCTGAACCGGAGGCCGCCATGACTCGCATATCAGTCCTCGCCGTCGCGCTGGTCCTTGTGGCAGCTTCCGGTTGCAGCGACAGGAAGGCCCCGGGCTCGGGGAAAGTCTCGGTGGTCATCGGCAGCGCCGCCCCGCTGACCGGAGGCATCGCTCACCTCGGAAAGGACAACGAGAACGGCGCGCGGCTCGCGATCGAGGAAGCCAACGCCGCGGGGGTGAAGCTCGGCGGCAAGGACGTGCAGTTCGACCTCATGTCGCTCGACGATCAGGCCGATCCCAAGGTGGGGACCACCGTGGCGCAGAAGCTGGTCGACACCAAGGTCGCCGGCGTCGTCGGGCACCTCAACTCCGGCGTCACCATTCCTGCCTCGGCGATCTACAACGGCGCCAACCCTCCGATTCCGATGATCACCGGATCGGCCACCAACCCCAAGCTCACCGAGCAGGGGTTCAAGAACGTGTTCCGCGTGGTCGGCCGCGACGACCAGCAGGGTCCCGCGATCGCCAACTATCTCGCCGCGACCGTGAAGCCCAGGGTCGCCGCGGTCATCGACGACGCGACCGCCTACGGCGAAGGGCTCGCGAACGAAGTGGAGAAGACGCTCACGGCCGCTGGCGTCAAGGTGCTGCCGCGCGAGAAAGGCACCGACAAGACCACCGACTGGAAGGCCGTGCTCACCAAGGTGAAGGGCGAGGCGCCGGACGCGGTGTTCTACGGAGGCATGGACGCCACCGGGGGGCCGCTCCTGCGGCAGGGGCGCGAGCTGGGCATCAAGGCGGTGTTCTCCTTCGGCGACGGGTCCTGCACCGAAAACATGAAGCAGCTTGCGGGCGATGCCGCCGACGGGCTCCTGTGCTCGCAGGCGGGGATTCCCCCGCAGGCCGCGTCCAGGAAGTTCCTCGACGCCTACAAGAAGCGCTTCAACACCGACCCGATCCTGTATTCGCCGTTCACCTACGACGCGACCAATCTGCTCATCGCGGCGATGAAGAAGGCCGACTCGGCCGACCCGGCGAAGTACCTGCCCGAGCTGCAGAAGATCGATTACGTCGGTGCTACCGGCAGGATCGTGTTCGACGTGAAAGGCGACCGCAGCGACGCGGAAATGACGATCTTCACCATGAAGGCCGGCCAGCTCGCCCCGATCGCGATCATCAAGAGCGGCAAGACCATCAAGTACGAGGATTTCATCGCCCAGTCCTCGCCGAGCGCCGGGGACGCCGCGAAGAAGTAGGCGCGCTTGAACGCGCCTCCGGCAACGGCACCCGCGGGGTGCCGTTTTCCTTTCTGACCGCGCATGGACGTCTTCATCCAGCAGCTGATCAACGGGCTCACGCTGGGCGCCGTGTACGCCGTGGTCGCGCTCGGCTACACGATGGTCTACGGCATCATCCAGCTGATCAACTTCGCGCACGGGGAGGTGGTGATGATCGGGGCGATGGTCGCCTACTCGGTGATCGGCGCGCTCGGTCCTGCCGGGCTTCCGCCGCCCGTCGCCGCCGCCGCCGCCGCCGGCTGCGCGATCCCGGCGTGCATGGCGATCGGCTACGTGATGGAGCGCGTGGCGTACCGGCCGTTGCGCGGCGCGCCGCGCCTCGCGCCGCTGATCACCGCGATCGGCATCTCGATCATCCTGCAGCATCTCGCGATGCTGGTCTGGAGCCGCAACCCGCTCGCGTTTCCCCAGATCATC
>DATEGT010000113.1:0-7470 GCA_035280025.1 Burkholderiales bacterium
CGGCGCCCGAGGGCCGGACCGCGGCGTCCGCGCCGGCGAACGCGGCGCCGACCGCCAGCGCGCCGGCGGACAGGGCGATGCCCGCGACGAACGGGGTCCAGCCGATGTCCTCCAGCATGCGCCTGAAGACGATCAGCAGGACGACCGCGAGCGCGAGCAGCATCAGATTCGATACGCGGCTGAGACGCGGCTCGATCCACGCCGCGGCCGCGGGCCTGAACGCCCGGAGAGCCGCGCCCAGGCCGAGCGGCAGGAGCTGGGCCACGAACACCTGCCGGGCCACGTTCCAGGGCGACACGGTCAGGTCCTTGCCGAAAATCACGTCGAGGAGCGCCAGGCTCGCCGGCACCGTAACCACCGCGGACATCACGATCGCCAAATGGAGCCCGGGCGCGAAAGCGGGCGGGCCTCCCGCCTCGATCGCGCGGCGCAGCGCGACCGGCGCGCCCGGCGAGATCGCCATCAGCAGGATGCCCGCCGCCACCGCGCCCTTGATTCCGGCAAGCTTGACGAGCAGGACGGCCATCCCGGGTACCGGCACGACGACCGCGAACAACAACGCCGCCAGCACGGTCCGCCGCTGCAGAGCGGCCGCGATCTGCTCCCGGCCGAGCAAGAGCCCGAGCGAGAGCATGAGCGCGAACAGGGTCGCCCCGACGAGCAGGACCAGCCAGGCGGGAGAGGATTGCATGCCTCAGGGAGCGGGAGGATCGTCGCTGCGCCCTCCCCAATGGCGCAGCGACGTCGTCGCCCAGTTGAAGCGGATCGCGAGCAGGCGCAGGACGAGCGTGGCCGTGATCGAGATCCACGCCGCGTGGTTGGTGTCGACGCCGTAGTAGTAGGAGAGCACCACGAACAGCACGCAGCCGCCGAGCGCCGCGAGCGCATACAGCTGACCCGGCTTGAACACCAGAGGCTCGTCGCGCACGAGCACGTCGCGCAGCATCCCTCCGCCCACCGCGTTGCACATGCCGACGAGCAGCGCCGAGACCGGCGCGATCCCGGCGATCATCGCCTTGTTGGCGCCGACGACGCCGTACACGCCGATCGCCAGGGCATCGACGTAGGCGATCGACCGCTCGAAGCGCTCGGCGAGCCGGTGGGTCAGCGTTCCGGCCACCACCGCCGCGGCGACCGCCCACAGGTAGCGCGCGTCCTGCATCACCAGCGGGACCTGCTTGATGAAGACCGCGTCGCGCAGCAGGCCGCCGCCGACGCCGGTGACGAAGGCGAGCATGAAGGCGCCGACGAGATCGTAGCCGCGGCGGCTCGCCACCCAGACGCCGGTGAGCGCCATCAGGAAAGTGGCGGCGAGGTCGAACTCGATCGGCAGCAGAAAAGGAATGCCCGGCACTTCGTCCCTTTCAGCGTTCCGCTTAGGGTGGCGAGCCTTACCCCCGGCACTTGCGGCGACCAGCTGTGGCTGCTTCCTTCCGGACCTGACCAGGTTCACCGGACCGCAATGCGGGGAGGCCCGCCGTGTTCGGTAGCGCTCGCGGATTATACGGGCTGGATCGGGTTATCATGATGCCGGATAAATTCGAGTCCGCCGAAGCCGCGCGGACCAGACCATCGCGATCCCCGAGGAGGGAACATGTTTCGATCCGCAGCTTGCGTCCTGGCCGCCTCGCTCGCCCTGCCGCTGCCCGCCGCCGCCCAGCAGGCCGACGCCTACCCCAGCCGTCCGGTGAAGATGATCATTCCGTACGCGCCGGGCGGCGCGACCGACATCATCGCGCGCATCGTCGGCGTCCAGCTCACCAAGTCGCTCGGCCAGAGCTTCATCGTCGAGAACCACCCCGGCGCCACCGGAAACATCGCCCTGGAAATGGTGGCCAAGGCGCCCGCCGACGGCTACACGTTGCTCGTCGGCAACGTCTCCACCAACACCATCAACGAGAATACCTTCGCCGGCACGCTCACGATCAAGCCCACGCGCGACCTGGTCGGCGTGACCAAGCTGGTCGAGATACCGCATATCGTCGGGGCGAGCGCCAAGTTCCCGGCGAACTCGATCGCCGAGCTGATCGCGCTGGCGAAGAAGAGCCCGGGCAAGATCAACTACGGATCGGCCGGCGTCGGCAGCTACCCCCACCTCGACATGGAGAAGTTCGAGCGCGCGGCGGGAATCCAGCTCACGCACGTCCCGTACAAGGACGGCGCCGGGAAGATGGTGCCCTCGCTGATCTCCGGCGAGACCCAGGTCGCGTTCATCAACCTGTCGTCGACGCTGCCGCACGTGCGCGCCGGCCGTATCAAGGCGCTCGCGACCACCGCGCCGCAGCGCCTCGCCGAGCTCCCCGACGTGCCGACCATGGCCGAGCTGGGCTACGCGGGCATAGGCACCAACGCCTGGCAGGGCATGTTCGCCCCTGCGGCGACGCCGAAGGCGATCGTCGACAAGCTGCACGACGCGGTGGCGGCGGCTCTCTCGGGGCCGGGGATGAAGGAGGATCTGGCGAAGAAGATGCTCACCGTCACGGTATCCCCTTCGTCGCGCGAGTTCAGCGACCTGGTGCGCAGGGAGACGCAGGGCTGGGGCGATTTCCTGCGCGAAGCCAAGATCAAGATCGAGTAGACGCTTGACCCGCAAGCGCTCGCCGCGGCGCGGCGCGCCGCCGCCGCGCCACGATCTCGTCGTCGAGAAGGACCTCGAGGTCCCGATGCGCGACGGCGCGAGGCTGCGCGCCGACGTGTTCCGCCCACGGGCTTCCGGCCGCTTCCCGGTGGTCATCAACCTGGGCTCCTATCAGAAGGACAAGCTCTGGGTCCCGCCGGCCGATCTGGAGGAGAAGCCGAACGAGCACATGAACTGGGAGACCGTGAACCCGCTGTGGTGGGTTCCGCGCGGCTACGCCTGCGTGCGCGTCGACGGCCGCGGGTCTGGAAAATCCCCGGGGCGCACCGACCCCTGGTCGCCTTCGGAGGCGCGCGACTTCTACGACGCCATCGAGTGGGCGGGAGCGCAGCGCTGGAGCAGCGGCCGCGTCGGCACAAACGGCATCTCCTACTATGCGATGACGCAGTGGCTGGTGGCCGGCCTGAAGCCTCCGTCGCTCAAGGCGATGATCCCCTGGGAAGGCGCGGCCGACATGTACCGCGACTTCGGCTATCACGGCGGAATCTTCTCCTTCGGCTTCGCGAGCGGGTGGTGGAACAACCACATGGCGCACCACCTGCTCGGGCGGCCGCAAGCGAGCGCGACCGACGCCTTCTCCACTCCGTGGCTCTGGGAGTACATGCACCACAACCTCGACGGCGAGTGGTGGCGCGGGCGCCGGCCGGCCTGGGAGAACATCGACATTCCGCTCTACAGCGCGGGCAACTGGAGCGGCATGGGCCTGCACCTGCGCGGAAACACCGAAGGGTTCCTGCGCGCCTCGTCCACCCGGAAGAAGCTGCGCATCCACGCCGGCACGCACTACCACCCTTTCTACTCGTCCGAAGGGCGCGACGATCAGCTGCGCTTCTTCGACCAGTGGCTGAAGGGCGAGGACACGGGGATCATGGAAGAGCCGCCCGTGAAGCTGCTCGTGCGCCTCGGCGGCCACGGCAACTACCGGTGGCGATCCGAGAACGAGTGGCCGATCGCCCGGACGAACTGGACGAAGCTCTACCTGGAGCCTCGCCCGCGACGCGGCGAGCTCGAGGGCGCGCTGGTCTACGACGCCCCGCGCAGGAGCGCCTCGGTCTCGTATTCCGCGAGCGGCGTGACCAAGGCGGGCGTCGCGTCCGCATCCTGGACCTCGACCGCGCTCGCCGGGAGCCTGCCCCGCATGGGGGCGTCGTTCGAGACCTCGCCGATGAAGGCGGACACCGAGGTCACCGGGCCGGCCGTGCTCGTGCTATGGGCGTCGAGCACGACCGAGGACATGGACGTGTTCGCGACGCTGCGCAACATCGGCCCCGACGGCAAGGACGTGTTCGAGCTCGGCCAGCAGGGCCAGCCGGTGCCGGTCGCCAAGGGCTGGCTGCGAGCCTCGCACCGCGAGACCGATCCCGAGCTGGATCTGCCCTTCCGGCCCTACCACGCCCACCTGCGGCGGCAATGGCTCGAGCCGCGCGAAACCGTGCGCCTGGAAGTGGAGATCTGGCCCACGAGCATGGTGTTCAGGAAGGGCCACCGCATCCGCCTCGACATCCAGCCCCGCGACGGCGTCGGCAGCTTTCCGTATACGCACTACAGCGCGGACTACAACACCGGGACCAACCTGATCTGGTCCGGCGGCGCCGCGGCGTCCTACCTGCTGCTGCCCGTGATCCCCGGAGCCTGAGCGGCGCCCGCGTCCTCGATGCGGCTCGCCCGCGAGCGCGCCACCGAGATCACCGCCTTGGCCATCGCCGCGCCGATCTGCGTGAGCGGCGTCCCGGTGCGGGTGAACATTCCCACGGCGAACGAAGGCAGCGGCTCGGCCACGGGGACCTCCGCGAGGAAATCGCCGAGGATCGAATCGCTGAGCAGCTGGCGCGACAGGAATCCGACCATGTCGGACTTCGCGATCAGCCCGATCGCCGTGTTGTACGACTCGCACTGGATCACCTGCTTCGGGACCGACAGTCCGGTCGGCGAGAACGCGCTGGCGAACGGGCCGTCCGGCGCGTCGAGCGGAAGCAGCGAGATCCATGATGCATCGACGAGCTGCGTGAGCGAGGTCGCCTTCTCGAGCGGGTGGCCCTTGCGCGCCACCACCACGAAGTCGTTGCGCAGCAGCGGTCGGAACGCGAGACCCGAGTCGAGCTTGAGCAGCGCGCGCCGGCAGATCGCGAAATCGAGCGTCTCGTCGCGCACCATCGGAATCAGCGCCTGCGGCAGGCCCTCGGCGATGCGGACGCGCGTCTTCGGATACTGGGTGCGGAAGCGCGTGACCGCCTCGGGCACCATCATCGCCGAGGTCGGCGAGACGCCGAAAGCCACCGACTCCGCGAAATGCCCGAGCTGGTCGACTTCCTCCTCGGCCTTGCGCAGCTCCGCCTGCGCCGCGCGCGCCCGCGCGAACAGCGCCCGCCCCGGCTGCGTCGGAACGACGCCCGTCGGCGTCCTTCGGAGAAGCCTCGCGTGCAGCTCGGTCTCGAGGCTGCGTACGCTGCGGGTGATCGCGGGCTGCGACACCCCCAGCTTTCGCGCCGCCGCGCGGATGCCGCCGGATTCCACTACCGCCACGAAGTCACGAATCTGGCTGAGTCTCATAACCGCCTCCGTATCGCGCTAGCTATTTCGGCACTGACGACGGCTTCCGGTTCGTGCCTTTTTTCCGATCTTACGCCCGGCAGGGGCGCCGGGGTCATATCCCTTTGGGGCAGGCGTCAACTTTTGCCTACAACCGAGAAGGGAGATCGCGACCGCTGCTTCGAAGCCCGGAGCCCGCGCCGCCCCGGGGTTCTTTTCCGCCTACAGCCCGGCGCGGTTCTTTCCCTTCACCGCCCGGTTCACCACGTTCACCGGCCATTCCCCCGACAGCACGCGGCGAACCTCTCCCGGAGCGCCGGCCTGCAGCCCCGCCATCGCCTGCTCGCTGTACCAGGCGGCGTGCGGCGCGACGATGACGTTGTCGCGGCCGCGCAGCGGGTGCGGGTCGGGCAGCGGCTCCGGATCGGTAGTGTCGAGCGCGCAGCCGGCGATCTTCTTCGCGTCGAGGGCGCGCACCAGCGCCTCGGTGTCGATCACCGGCCCCCGGGAGCAGTTGATCAGGAAAGCCGACGGCTTCATGCGTTCGAACGCGGCATCGTTCATCAGCCTGCGGGTCTCGGGGGTCAGCGGCGGGTGGAGCGATACGAAATCGGATTCCCGAAGCAGGCGCTCGAGATCGGCCTTGCTCCCGGGCTCCTTGAATTGTCCTTCCTTCACGAACGGATCCGCGTACAGCACCGTCATGCCGAAGGCCGCCGCGCGCACCGCGACCGCTCGCGCGATGTTGCCGAAGCCGACCAGGCCCAGGGTGCGGCCGGCCAGCCGGAAGATCGGCTTGCCCGGGGGCACCTCCCATCGTCCGGCGCGCACCAGGCGGTCGTAGAACGCGATCTTGCGCGCGCAGGCGAGCAGCAGCGCCATCGTGTGCTCGGCCACTTCCTCGATGCAATAGGTCGGGTTGTTGGTGACGATGATCCCGGCGCGCGTCGCCGCCTCGAGGTCTATCGTGTCCACTCCGATGCCGTAGCGCGCGATGATGCGGCACTTCGGCATTTTCGCCATGACCTCCGCCGTGATCGGGCCCGCGTAGGTGTTGAGCAGCGCGTCGCAGTCCTGCGCCGCGCCGAGGAATTCCTCGGGCTTCTTCGTCTTGAGCGGCACCAGCTCGGCCAGATCGCCCAGCGTCTTCCGTTCCACGTCGAGCGATTCCCAGACGTAGTCGGTGATGACCACCTTCGCCTTCATTGCGTCCACCTCACCACGCCGGCGACGCCGTCGACGGCGACCGTGGCCCCGTCGGGGATGCGCCGGGTGGCGTCGGGCACGCCCAGCACCACGGGCACGCCGCGCTCGCGCGCGAGCGACGCGAGGTGCGAGGTGCTGCCGCCCAGCTCCGCCACCACGCCGGCGACGTGCGCGAGCACCGGACCCAGCGCCGGGCCGGCCACCGTGGTCACCAGCACGTCGCCCGGTACAACGCGCTCGAGCTCGCATTCGCAATTCACCACGCGGGCGCGGCCCTCACCCCAGCCGATGCCGGAGGGGTGTCCGTCCAGGCGCGGCCGCTCGAGCCAGATCTGGTCCGGAACCGTCGCTTCGGCGACTCGCAAGGGGCGCGCCTGGAGAAGCCTGATCCCGGTTGCGTCCGCGGCCCACTCGATCTCGACCGGACCGCCGACGACTTCCTCGCTCTTTCGCATCAGCAGGCCGATCTCGGCGACCTCCTCGGCGCCGAGACAGCGCGAACCCGCGAGCGAGCGCGAGAACGATCTGCGCCCGTGAACGCAGGAGACGCCGTGGTATTTCCGGCCGAGCGCCGATTCCTTCAGCTTGCCGCGCCCATCGAGGACATAGCGGTCGGGCGCCACCTCCCCTTGAGCGATCGACGATCCCATGCCGGGAGCCGCGTTCACCACCATGTCGCCGTCCGCGGTCCGCGACAGCCCGCCCCCGGAGACGCGCGCGTCGACCAGTGGCTGGACGATCAGCGCCATCGCCGTGTCCGCGGGGTCGAGATCGTGCGCCGCCATGTAGCGCAGCGCCCGCGTCGACCACAGCGCCGCCCAGCAGGCGCGCACCGCGACGAGGAACTCGTTCTCGTCCTGCAGCTCCAGGAAGCTCTCGAACTGTCCGGCGAAGCTCGAGTCCGCGCGGTCCTCGACCAGCGCCGAGGAGCGCACCACGCCGCGCGCGCCGGCGGCGATCACCGAGCGCCAGGCGGCGAGCAGCGGCTCGCGCAGCTCCGGCGCGACCGGCCGCTCCATCAAGCCGAGCTTCATGTCGAGCGCGCAGCGGCGCGCCCGCGGGCGGTCTTCCGCCGCGAACACCTCGCGCGCGGTGGC
>DATEGT010000114.1:0-23681 GCA_035280025.1 Burkholderiales bacterium
GGCAGCGCCTCGAGCATCTTGATCGTGGCGACGATGTGATGGTTGATGGTTTCTCGCTCCTCCTGGGTCAGGGTACCGCGGGCGATCGTCAGATTCCTGATTTCATCCTGCGTGAGAAAATCCGAGACGCGTCCCGCGGTATCGACCCATTTGCGGCCGGTGCCTACGCGATTCACCCTGTCCCGAGCCTCGGCCGACATGACTTCGCCACCGACGTTCGATTGGCGCAGGAATTGGCGATCGTCCTCCAGGGACCGCAAGCCGTCGCGGTAGGCTTCGTCGATGCGGGCAGACTCTTCGCGCGCCGCGCTCTCGGTCAGCCCGGTCTTGCGCGCGACTTCGAGCTTGCGCTTCAACGCCTCGATCTCCAAATCGCGCTTCAGCACCTCGAAGCGCGTGTCCACGAGGTGGATCCGGTCGAAGATGGTTTCCAGCTTGGTGGCCTTGTCGACGACATGCACCGGAGTCGTTACTTTCCCGCAGTCGTGCAGGAGCCCGGCTATCTTCAGCTCATAGCGATCCTTGTCGCTCATCTTGAATTCGCGGAGTGGGCCGTCGTAGGTCTCGTTTACCGCCTCGGCGAGCATCATCGTGAGGACGGGTACACGCTGGCAATGTCCCCCGGTATACGGGGACTTCTCGTCTATGGCGGTGTTGATGAGCGCGATGAAGGACTCGAACAGCACCTCGAGCTGGTTGATGAGCTGGCGGTTGGTTAGAGCAATCGCCGCCTGGGACGCAAGCGACTCGGCAAGCCGCTGGTCGGAGGCCGCGAAGGAGCCGACTTCGTTCGTCCCCGGCTCCATTCGGTTGATCAGCTGAAGCACTCCGATGATCTCGCCCTCGTGGTTCCTCATCGGTACCGTAAGAAAGGCCTTGGAGCGATAGCCCGTTTTCCTGTCGAAATTGCGCGTCCCAGAGAAGTCGAACCCCTCCTGCGAGTAAGCATCGGCGATATTGACGGTCTTCCCCGTTAGAGCCGCATACGCAGCGACCATCTGGTTGTTCGGCTTGCCGTCTTTCCCGTATAGATGAACCGGGTAGAAAGGTATGGGGTTGCCGGTGGTGCCGCCCATCGCGATGCCCAGCGCCTCGTTGCGCATTATCGCGAATCTCAACCGCGGCCCCTCGTCGGAGCCTTCCAGGGTGTACAGGGTCCCGCCGGCGGCGCGCGTGATCGTTTTCGCGGCGAGAAGGATCTTCTCGAGCAGGTGGTCGAGGTTCTTTTCTTGCGAAAGCGCGGCGCCTATCTCGTTGAGCTGCTCGAGACGGCGAAACAGATCGTCGTCGGTCTCCAAGATCCCCCCGGTGAGCCGGCCGCGGATCGGGCCGCGTCGCGCCTCCTACTTGATGCAGACCGCGCGGACCTGCGGCATGTCGGTGATGCCCTGAAGGACTTTCTCGATTCCATCCATCTTCAGTGTCCGCATGCCTTCTTCGAGGCTTACCGCCAGGATCTCGGCGACGCGGGCGTGCTCCTGGATCAGTTTCTTGATAAGGTCGGATGCAAGCAGCAACTCGTGGAGACCGACCCGGCCCTTGTAGCCCCCGTTGCTGCAGGCCTCGCAGCCCTTTGCCCTATAAAGCGTGAACTGACCTTTGTCGTTGGCGTAGTGCTTCGCCAGGTCCCTGTACACATGCTCGTACGCGGCCTTCGCGTCCTTCTTGAACGGGCCCGTGTTGAGCAACTCCGAGCAATACTCCTGGAGGATATGTCTCATCTCGTCGGCCCCCGCGGTATAGGGCTGCTTGCATTTGCTGCACAGACGCTTTGCGAGCCGCTGCGCGAGAATCCCGAGGAGTGCGTCGGCGAAATTGAAAGGGTCCATCCCCATATCGAGCAGGCGGATGATCGACTCGGGCGCGCTGTTGGTGTGCAGGGTCGCAAAGACCAAGTGCCCGGTCAGGGAGGCCTCGATGCCCGTCCCCGTGGTCTCCTTGTCGCGCATCTCACCCACCATGATGATATCGGGGTCAGCTCGTAGGAACGATTTCATCACCGCCGCGAAGTCCAGGCCCGCCTTCTTGTTGACTTGCACCTGACGCAAGCCCTTCTGCGTGATTTCGACGGGATCTTCCGCCGTCCAGATCTTGGTGTCGGGCGTATTGAGAAAGCCCAATACCGAATGCAGCGTGGTGGTCTTGCCTGAGCCCGTCGGGCCGCACACGAAGAAAAGACCGTAGGGCTTGCTGACCGTGTCCTTCAGCTTCGGAAGATTCGAAGGTGACAGTCCGAGCTTGTCCAGGGGAATGGGCTCCCCCGCCGCGAGAATACGCATCACGACGTCCTCGACGCCACCTTGCGAGGGTATGGTTGCCACCCGCAACTCGATGTCGAGCGGCCCGAACTTCTTGAACTTGATCTTGCCGTCCTGGGGCTTGCGCTTTTCCGAGATGTCGAGGTCGCACATGATCTTGAGGCGCGCGACGATGGCATTCCGGTATGAGCCCGGAACTTCGATGTACGGTACCAGCGAGCCGTCCTTCCTGAAGCGGATCTCGGTTTTCGCTTTCCCGGGATACGGCTCGATGTGGATATCCGACGCACCTTGGTTGTAGGCGTCGATGATGATCTTGTTGACTAGCTTGACCAGCTCGTTGTCCGCCGCAGCGGAAACGTCGTCTCCTTCCGCCTCGACCGGACCCTCGTCTTCGGCGAGATCGTGAAGCATGTCGCCGATGTCGCCGCTGTCGACCGCCTCCGCCCCGTAAAAGGCCTTCAGAGTGTCCTTGAACTCCTTCAGGGTCGTAACGCGGTACACGAGCTTCCGTCCCGGGAAGACGTTCTGCACGATGCGCGAGCTCTTGATCCTCTCCGGATCGAGGCAAAGGATGATCAGGCCTTCTTTGGAGTCCTCGATCGGAACCCACTGGTTGGATTCCACGTATTCGCGCTTCAGGTTCTTCAGCAGATCCATCGGCTTGATGCGATCCGGCTTGAACGGTTCGTAGGGCGTTCCGAAGAACTTGGCGAGCGCGGTGCCGATCGCCGGAAGCTTGACTTGGAATTCCTGGGTCAGGACGTCCTCGACGTCGACCGCCTTCTTGCGCGCCGAGCGCGCCGCGAGCTCGAATTCCGCCGCGGAGATCACCGCGTCCGCGACCAGGAAGTCGTACTTGGTCTTGAGAACCTGCGGTTTCTGCCGCTGCTTGAGTGCGATCGCCAGTGTCTGGCACAACTCGGTCACACCCTCTTCTGCGAGCTGCCCGAAGGGGACTCCGGCCTTGTTGTTGATCAGCTGGACCACGCCCACCAGCTCGGAGCTCCCCGGCTCCGCCACAGGCGCGACCAGCATCTGCTTGGTGCGATAGCCAGTACGCTTGTCGACCTCCTGCAGGAAGCGCAGGTTCGGGTTGTGCGCCCTGAGCTCGCTCTCGTCGTAGACGTCCTTCAGGTTGAGCATCTTCTTCGACAGGGCGACGAAGCCGGCGATGGAATGCTCGGCAATCGGCAGCTTGAGGTCCTTGAAGGAGTTGAGGCCGGTCTTGACCTTGGAAATGATGCTCTGCTTGTCCTCGCCGACGGTGTAGATCGTGAGGCGGTCCGCGTTGAACAGGGTGCAGATGTCCGCGCTGACCTCAAGCATGATTTCGTCCACGTTGCTGGTGGCGTGGATCTTGTTGGTGACCGACTGGAGGTTCTTCTGGAAATTCAACCGGCTGTTGACATCGCCGGCCGCGCCCAGGTGCGTCTGTAGTACAGCGCTCATTGGCAATCCACCCTAGTGTCCAGCACCCCGAAATAGCCTCAGAATCAACTACTTTACCACCGTTCCGGCGCACGCTCCCGGGCGTTGTTCACGCCCCGGCCGCATTCGGCTTCCGGCGCTACGCCTGTCGGCAAGCGAGAACCGCGCCCGGCGGGCCCGGGAAACCCGAGGTCAATTCCGCCCCTCATGGCCGCTTCGCCTCGCCCCAGAGCCCACCGGCGAGCACGAATGCGCGGTACCCCCGCTGAGCCATCAGAAACGCCGCCGCGGCGCTGCGACGCTCGCTCTGGCAGTAGAGCACGTACTCCTTTCCCTTGTCCAGGGCGCCGAAGGCGTTGCGGATCTCCGCAAGGGGAATATTGATCGCGCCGGGAAGCTTGTCGTACTGGAATTCCGACGGATAGCGAACGTCGATCCACTGGGCGCCGCCGGCCACCTTGGAGCGCGCTTCCTCCGTGGAAACCCGCTGCAGCAGCGGCTCCCGCAGCAACTCCACGAAGTCCTTCTTCGACAGCTTCAGGAGGGCGCCGTCGCTCTTCATGGTCACGGTGGCGTTGCGCTTCACCTCGGATACGAGAGCCTCCTCCCCGAACGCATCTCCGCTCTTGAGCTCGGCAAGCAACATGGACACGCCGCCGACCATCCGTTCGACCTTGCATCTGCCGGTCTCGATCACGAAATAGAAGTCGCCTTCGGCGCCTTCGCTGATCACGACATCGCCTTTCTTCGCCGCGGTGCGCTCGAAACGCTTCAGCAGCTCATCGATGTGAGCCGGCGGCAGTTGCGCAAAGGCGCCGTACTTCAAGCTGCTGACGCTGAACATGCCGGACATCAGCGACCAGTTGGCGAATGTGCTGCCTTCATTCTCGGACTTCCTGCGCGATGCGGCCTCGACCGCCGCCGCCTGCTCCCAAGTGGCCATGACGTCGAGCAGATCGTCGTCGATTCGCATCAGCACGACTTCCGTGACCGCCCTGGCGCTCGTGAAGACCTCGCCGCGGCGAGCGAGTGGATACCGCGAGCGCTCGGAGCCCCCCACGAGGACCTTGGAGGTTCCGTCGGGGTAGGTCAGCACCAGCTCGCCGCGCAACAGATAGACCGCTTGGCCGGCGACGTTGCGGACGAGGAACGGATCCGAGTTCCTGCCGACCGTCTGGAGCCGGCAAAGCCCCGCGAGTTCGTCGAGCCTAGCGTCGGACAGCGAGCCCATGGGCTCGAATGTCTTGAGCGTCTCGGCGCTTACTCTGGTCGCGCACATCGCCTGTCCCCGCCGTCTCAGAATTCGAAAACCTGGTTGTTCTGCAGCATGCGTGGCCGGTACTGACCGGCATCCTCCTCGATTTCCTGCATCGTGAGCTCGATCTCGCCGGGCTTCAGATGCGTGATGTAAATTTCTGCGGTCCGCTCGAGCTTGGCGAGCTCGTCTGCGAGCATGCTCGGACAGAGGTGTTTTGAAATGACCGCCAGCTCTTTTTCGCGGTTGCAGAACGCGGTCTCGATGATCAGGTACTTCAGGTTCGAGATCTTGTTGACGACGGCCCAAAGGGGGTCGTTCGTGGTCGTGTCTCCGGTGAACACCAAGCTGCCCTTGCCCGAGTCCAGGTGGTATCCGACTGCCGGCACGACGTGGTTCGCGGGAAGCGCCGTGAGCTTGCGCTTCTTCAGCTCCACGGTGTCGCCGACCTGGATCTCCCGGTATCGGAGAAACGGCTGGCCCGGGCTCGGAATCTGGGAGAAATCGGGCCAGATGCTCCAGTTGAAGATGTGGGTGCGAAGGATCTCGAGCGTCGCCGGGACCGCCCAGACGGTGAGCGGCTGGTCGCGCATCCCCCCGACCGTGTCCACCATGAAGGGAATGCTCGCGACGTGGTCGAGGTGGGAGTGCGTGAGGAAGACGTGATCGATGAGGGACAGCTCGGTGAGCGACAGGTCCGCGACTCCCGTTCCGGCATCGACCAGAATGTCGTTGTCCAGGAGCATCGAGGTGGTGCGGAGATGCCGGCCCCCTATGCCTCCGCTGCAACCGAGAATCCGGAGCTTCACGGCCCTTTGCCCATCTCTATTTCTCGTCGAAGACGGTCACCCCGTCCCAAGCCGGCGACGGGGGATTGCGACGCTTCGCGGCGACCTCGTTCGAATACAGCCGGTAAAGCGCGCAGCCTGGATTCATGCGCTGCAGATTCAGGAGGGAGACGTCGACCTGATCCCACTGCTGGGCCCGGTAATGCTGGAGCGTCTGGTTCCACAGCTTGAGCTCGTCCAGGACCTTCTTTTCGACGTGGGTTTCCATTCCAACCGGCTCGTAGATCGTGATCGCCTCGTCCTTGCCCTTCACCTTGATCTTGTCGATTTCCCTGAAGACCACATCCTCGACGAGCTTGCGGCTCGCCTCTCCGACGAGTATCCCCACGCCGTAGTGCTTGGTGCGCCCCTCCAGCCTGGATGCGACGTTCACGGCGTCCCCCATTGCGGTGTACGCCTTGCGTATCTTCGATCCCATGTCACCGACGCGCACGTTGCCGGAGTTGACGCCGATACCGATCTTGAGAGTCGGCCAGCCCCGCGCGGCGAACTTCCCGTTCAACACGTCGCACTGACGGAGCATCTCCATGGCGGCGAGTACGCCGCTTCGCGGATGAAACTCGTCCTCCACGGGAGCGTTCCAGAAAGCCATGATCGCGTCACCGATGTACTTGTCGAGCGTGCCGCTGTGCTTCGCGCGGATGATGTCGCTCATATCGGTCAGATATTCGTTGATGTATTCGCGCAGGTGCTCGGGGCTGAGCGCCTCGGAAATGCTGGTAAAGCCGCGCACGTCGGAGAAAAGGATGGTGAGGTCGGCGTTGTGCGGCTCCATCGTATACTGCTCAGGATCCTCGGCCATCCTGTCCACGAGCTCGGGCGGGACATATTGCCCAAAGAGCTCGGTGAACTGCCGTTTGGAGCGTGCTTCGACAAAGTATCCATAAGCCATGTTGACCGTGTACAGCGTTGCGGTCATGAGGATCGAGGCTGCAAGAGGGAGCACGAGCCCGGCGTACGACCACAGGTACACGTCGAACAGGGTGATCAGCGCGATGCCGATCAGGGCCGCCGCCGAGGCCCAGAGCGGCGCGAGCAGGGGGATTAGGAACGTGAGCGCAATCCCGCCTATGACGAGGAGCACGACTTCCGCACCGAGCATGTACGGAGGCCTCTGCTTGAGGCTGCCGTCGAGCATCCCCGCGATCAGGTTGGCGTGGATCTCCACCCCGGGATAGACCCCGTCCACTGGGGCCGAGCGCAGGTCGAACAGGGCAGGAGCGGTCGTCCCGACGAGCGCGATCTTGCCGCGGAGCTTCTCGGGCTCCACTTTGTCCTGCCAGATGTCGGAAAACGAAATGTAGGGATAGCTGCCTCTCGGTCCCCGGTAGGGAACCAGCGACGCCAGCTCGTCGTCCACGGGAATCTTCAGCGGCCCGACCTCGAGCCACTCCACCCCCGTATAGCCGCGGGTGACGAAACGATCGGGTATCGCGTTGATCTTGACGTCGGGCAGCTTTACCCTGGTCACCTTGTTTCTCACCGCCTCCTGGATACCGAGATACATGCGCACGATCGCCAGGGAGAACGACTCGTAGAACTGCCCCTTGTACTCGGCGAGCATCGGTACCCGCCGTGAGACGCCGTCGTCATCCACCCTCGGATTGAAGTGCCCTGCGCTGACCGAGCCCGACTGGAACTCGGAGAGGTTTCCCGTGTATCCGCGCCAATCGAGAATCGTGACCCTCCGTCCGGTGAAAGTCTCCGCTGGAAGGACGGGCTCCGGGAGAGTGCCGCTCTCGACGGCATTCTTGTCGCTGTTGAAGTAGTAGCCCAGAACCACCGGGCGTCCCCGGATGAGATTCGCGAACTTTGTGTCGTAGTCGAGCTCGGGACGCAGCTGGGCGAGCGCCGATTGGAACGCGCCGATGTCCTTGAGGCGCGTCTTGCCGAGCCGCTCGAGCGCCGGCAGACCGGAGCTCTCGTCCGGCTCCGAGAATACGACGTCGTACGCGACTATCAGGACGCCATACTTGTCGAACAGCTTCTGGAGGAGCGCGGCCTGCTTGTCGCGGCTCCAGGGCCAGCGGCCCAGGATGCGCGGGTCGAGGCTGCGCTCGTCGATGTCGAGGATGACGACCCGGTCATCGACCGTGCCCGGCATGGTCATGCGCAGCCGGTAGTCGTAGATGATGTTGTCGAGCTGGGTGATGAACTTTATCTGATACAGCTTGGCCGCGTGCCCCAGGAATGCCAGTGTGACGATGAGACCAAGCGCGATGCGGACGATGTGCTGCTTCAGGCTCCCTCCCGGCGACAGTTCAGACCCGGATCAAGCTTTCAGGAAGAATTCCATCTTGACTCCGGCCAGCTCGATCACGTCGTGATCGTTCAGGGCGTGGGCTTGCGCGTCGAGCGGCTTGCCGTTCACCACGGGAAAGCTCGCCCCTTCGACGTGAGTGATGAAGAAGCCCTGGGGCCTGCGCGTGATGACGGCCACCTGCACGCCCGGCTTGCCGAGCGTCGTAAGCGGCTTGGTGAGATCGAGCTCCTTGCCCGCGTTCGCGCCGGAGAGGAGTTGCAGAGCTGCGGATTTTTGAGGGGCACCGGCCGGCTTGGCCGACGCCGGAGGCATGGTGGTCGCCGGCCCCTGCCCGGCGGCCATCTCCGCTGGCTTCGCCGCGGCCGGCGCCTGCGCCGCGGCGGGAGCGGGTGCCGGTGCAGCGGGCCCGGGCGCAGGCTTGGCTGCGCCCGGGCGCAGCACCATGGTCTTCTCGAAATCGGCCGCCTTGGCCATTCCGGCGGAGGACTCGTTGACGTACTTGAGCTTGTACTTCCCCAGCTCGATGATGTCGTTGTTCTGCAGGAAATGCTTCTTGATCGACTGCCCGTTCACGACGGTCCCGTTGGTGCTCCCCAGGTCCTCGAGAAACGAGTCTTGAAGTATGGTGACAATGACGGCGTGCTCCCCGCTCACCGCTAGATTGTCGATCTGGATGTCGTTGTGCGGCTTGCGGCCGATGGTGGTACGTTCCTTGGTCAGGTTGATTTCCTTGAGAACCAAGCCGTCCATGCTCAGTATCAGCTTCGCCATAGCAGTATCCCTCTGCTCAACTATTCCTATCTGAACCAGCCCATCATCTTGTCCACGATGCCGCGCGAAGCGGGGAATTCCCGCAGCACCCGGACGAGTATCACTGAGATATTGTCCCGGCCACCGTTGTCGTTTGCTGTCTGCACCAAATGCTGGGCACACAGCTTCAGATTGGAGCTCAGCGTATGGAGCGCCAGGCCGATGTCCTCGTCGCCCACCATATCACAAAGGCCGTCGGAACAGAGCAGATAGATGTCTCCCGGCAGCGTCTCATGGTCGTGGATCTCCGGCTCGACAATCGGGTCGATGCCCAGAGCGCGCGTGACCAGGTTCTTGTTCTGCGATTGCTTTGCCTGCTGCGGGGTTATCACCCCGCTGTCGATCTGCTCTTGCAGAAGGGAATGATCCTTGGTGATCTGCTTGAGCTCGTCGCCTCTCATCCGGTAGAGACGCGAATCGCCGATGTGCGCGACCGTCATCTTGTTGTCGTAGAACAAGGCGACGACGAGGGTCGTTCCCATGCCGGCGTATTGAGGCTGGCTTTGCGCCGCCTGGTAGATGGAAGTGTTTGCCTTGGCGATCTGCTCGTGCAGCAGCTGGTGAGCGACCAGCTGGCCGCTGGCCGCGTCGGTTTCGTTCGGCGTCCTCCTCTCCAGGAGCTGCTGCAGCTCGGTAATGATCACCGTCGTCGCCATGCCGCTCGCCACTTCGCCCGCGTTGTATCCCCCCATCCCGTCGGCGAGCACGACCAGCCCCTTCTCCCCGTCTGAGGCGATCGAATCCTCGTTGTGAGCCCGCACCATGCCGGGATCGGTGAAGCTCGCGATCTCCAGCGCCCCGGACAAGGTCATGGTCTTTGGCTCGACTCAGAGGGTAATGTCGACCCCGGTGCCGGCTGCCGCAGCGCCGGTTCCGCCCAGAGCGGCCCGCAATTCGAACGCGAATTCTTCGCCCGTCTGGTACCGCTGGTCGGCCTCTTTCGACATCGCCTTGTCGAGAAAGGCGACGAACGCCGGAGGAAGCGCGGAATTTTGCTTCAGGATGTCCGGGGCATGCTCGTTGGCGATCTTGTACATGAGCTGCGCCATCGATTCCCCTTTGAAGGGGAGCTCACCGCAGGAGAGCTGGTACAGGCTGACGGCCAGGGAAAACAGGTCGCTGCGCCCGTCGATCTTCTTTCCCTGCAGCTGCTCCGGCGACATGTACGACGGCGTTCCCAGGACCATGCCGGTCTTGGTCTTCGAGGAGTCGGTGATCCTGGCGATGCCGAAGTCGGTCACCTTGACCACGTCGTTTTCGATCTCGTACATCACGTTCGCGGGCTTGACGTCGCGGTGCACGACGTTGTGCTTGTGGGCGTATCCGAGAGCGTCGGCGACCCGCGCCACGATGGACACGACCTTCTCCAGAGGGAGAGTGCCGCCGGGTTTGGTATAGGGGATCAGGTCCTTGCCCTTCAGGAGCTCCATCGCAATGTAGCAGAGGTCATGCTCCTCGCCCGCATCGAAGATGGTGACGATGTTCGGATGGCTCAACCGTCCCGCCGTTTCCGCCTCGCGGAAGAAACGCTCCTTCACCTCGGCCAGCTCGTCCGGCTCGAACTCCTGGGACAGCGCCATCGTCTTGATGGCGACGACGCGGCCGATCTTGGGATCCCTGCCCAGGTAGACGACACCCATCGCGCCCTTGCCGAGCTCCTTTTCAACCTGGTAGCGCCCGAGCATGGGCTTCTCGGTCCCGCCGCCGAGCGCCAGGGCGCCGCCGGGATGGGCCGTCGTGCCGCCCAGAATGACCGTCTCGGACATCTGCTTGGCGCGCGAGAGCTTCGCCTCCAGGTCGCGAAACTTCGGATTGTGGCCGGCCATGTAGCCGAACACCGCTTCGGCCTTGTTGAACTGCCGCTTGCGCTCGAAGTCCAGCGCGAGGTTGTACAGATTGTCCATCACGGTGTCGTCGAGCGGCACCTTGCGGAAATAGTCGAACGCCATGTCGAGCTGCCCCTGGCCCTGGAACGCCAGGCCGAGCATGCGTGCGTTGGCGGCGGATTGCGCGTCGGAGACTTCCTTGCCGCGCTCGGTGACCATGAACCGCTTGGTCACGAGCAGCACGTGCCCCACGACGAGAAGCGACAGGGGCAGCATGAACTGCAGCCATACCCCCTGGCCGGTCATGAGCACGAAGTGAGCGGCGAGCAGCGCCGCGACGATGCCGGCGGTGACGCCCGCCCCGACCCCTGCTGACAGGCGCGGAAGCAGCGCGATCAGATAGGCGGCGATGACCAGGAAAACGAGCCTCTCGGCGATCCAGCCCCACGTCGGCACGACGAAGAAGTGTCCCTGCAGGAGCGACGATACGGTGTGCGCGAGCAGCTCGACCGAGGGTGTCGCTGCGTTCACCGGAGTCACGAACATGCTGCCGACCCCGGCGGCGGTCGGACCGATGAGGACGATCTTGTCGCGGTACTTCTCGGCCGGAATCTTGCCGCTCGCCACGTCGTAGAAGGAGTCCTCCGGAATCGCCGGGCTGCCCCCCCGGTCCTTGTAGAAGTATGTGAACATCTGCATCTGCGGATCGGCGCTCACCTTGAAGTTGCCGATCTGCAGCGCCTCTCCGGGCCGGATCTGAATGTCTTTTGCGGTAAGGTTCAGGCTCCTCGCGACCAGCATCGCGGCGAGGGACGGATAGAACTCGTTGTAATAGTTCACGGCAAGCGCTTCGGTGCGGATCGCTCCGTCCACGTCGGGCACCGCGTTCAGGTGCGCCACGGCTGCGGCCGCGCTTCCCAGGCTTTCCACTACCGGTACTTCGACTCCGTTCGTGGCGAGCGCCATGTTGTCCTCGCCCTTGCCCTGGATCGACAGCGCGTTCTTCCGCACGAAATCGGGCAAGGGCTTGTCGGGTCTGCCCAGCGGCTCCCCGAACGTGAACAGCATCGGCAGCACTACGTTGCCCGCCTTGGCGAGGCTGTCCGCGAGCTTGCGGTCGGTGTTGAGCGCGCTCTCGGCTTCCTGAAGGGTCGCACCCATCTCGAGAACTTCAGGCGATACGCCGCGGGGTGGAGAGCTCGCATCCGCGCCCGGCGGAACGATCTTGTGGTAGGTCTCGAGCAGGCGGTTCACGTAGGCGAGCCCCGGATCTATCTGAGGCTCGGAGAAGAACACCGTGTATCCGACGACCTTCGCCTTCGCGTTCGCGAGGCGCTCGATCATCTTCGCGTGAATCTCGCGCGACCAGGGCCAGCGGCCGATGTTGTCGATGCTCTGCTTGTCGATCGCGATGATCGCGACCTTGTCGGACGGCATCCGCGAGGACGCCCTGACGCCCCAGTCGTAGGCGGAACGCTCCAGGCTCTGGATCAGCTGGGAGCCCCCGGCGAACAGCAGCACGAGCGACACCACCAGACCGAGGAACCAGTCCTTTTTCCAGAAGCCCGTTTTGCTCATCGCCTCTCCCGCTTGTTCTTATTATTGTTTGGCGAGGGAAATGCCCCCGTTTCGCACTCGCATTCTACGCTACCCACTTTCTCCGTTTCCGGCCGGGCCCGACCTCGGGGTCTACGGCCAGAAGCTTCCCAAGATGCGATAAGTTGCTGAATAAACAGAATCCTGGGCGGCATTCTTGCAGTGAATGCTGGGCCCGTCAAATCCTGCCGGGAGCCCGCCGTAGGGCGACGGGGTGAGGGAGTGGGCTAGCTGCCGAGCAGCGCGCCCGAGGCAATGCCGTTCTGCGAGACGAATTCCGAAGCGGAGACCTTCTTGCCGTCTTCGTGCTTCGCCTTGAGGACCTCGATCCGGCCTCCCTGGCCGGTGACGAAGAAGCTTTGCGCGCCGATCTCCGAGATCTCGCCGACCTTGCCCTTCACTGCCCCGAACGTGCGCACCAGATGCTTGCGGGCGTCGAAGATCTGGACCTTCTTGCCGTTGAGCGTGGTCCAGGCGCCCGGAGCGGGGTTGCAGCCGCGAACGAGGTTGTAGGTGAAATCGACGTGGTTCGCCCAGTTGATCTTCGATTCGGCGGCGCGGCACCAGCCTTCGTAGCTCGCCTGGTTCTCGTCTTGCACGGCCTCTTTGTGCTTGCCCGCGGTCACCAGGTCCGCCGCTTCGAGCATCGCCTTCACACCCATGGGAAAGAGGCGGTCGAAATACACGCTACCCAGGGTGTCGTCGGGACTGATCGGCGTCTCCTTCTGCAGGATCACCGGGCCTTCGTCGAGTCCGTCGTTCGGCCGGAAGATCGTCAGCCCGGTTTTGACGTCGCCGCGGATGATCGGCCAGTTGATCGAGCTCGGGCCCCGGTACTTGGGCAGCAGCGACGGGTGGTACTGGATCGTGCCTTTCTTCGGGATGTTCACGAAATCCTGCGGGGCGAATTGCAGCACGTAGGCCATGACCCCGAGGTCAACGCCGAGCGAGCGCATCGTATCGTGCGCCTGTTTGTCCCGCAGCGAAGGGAACTGGAACACCTTCACGCCCTTTTCCTGCGCGGCCACCCTGAGCACGTCGGCCTTGGCGCCCTCCTTCTCCGGGGCGCAGAACACGCCGGCGACCTGGTCGCCGCGAGCGAGAAACGCCTCGAGCACCGCCTTGCCGAAATCCTGCTGGCCGATGATGGCTATTTTCATCCTTACGCGGCCTTTTTCGGAGGGATCGAGAACGCGCCCGCCTGCTTCAGGCCGGCGACCTTGGATTCGTCGTACCCGAGAACCTCCTTCAGGATCTCGTCGGTGTGTTCGCCGAGCATCGGGGATCGCCTGATCGCCGCGGGCGAGGCCGAGAGCTTGATCGGCATGCCGACGTTGTACCACTTGCCCCGCTTGGGGTGATCGAGCTCAACCCACATGTCGCGCCCGCGCACGTGCTCGTCCGTGGCGAGGTCCTCGGTGGACATGATCGGGCCGCAGGGCACGTCCAGCGGATTCAGGATCGCCATCAACTCCCGCTTGGTGTACTTCTCGGCGAACTTGTTGAGCAGCGTCCAGACGAGATCCTGGTTCTTCCGCCGCTCGCCGATCGTCGCCACGCGCGGATCGGTCGCGAGATCGGGGACCCCGACATCCGGGCCGATGCGCTTCGCGAGGTCTTCCCATACCGCCTCCTGCACGACCACGTAGAGCCAGTCGTTCGCCCCGTGAGGCTTGCAGTGAACGGCGTTGCCGAGCTGGCCGCCGCCCGAGTCGTTGCCGGCGCGCGGCACGTCGCCCATGTTCTGGTAGGTCGGCACCGAGTATTCGGAGAGGGCTCCGCGCGTCAGGCGCTGGTGGTCGCGGAACTTCACGCGGCACAGATTCATCACGCCGTCCATCATCGCCACTTCGACGTACTGCCCCTCCCCGGTCCTCTCCGCCTGGCGCAACGCGGCGAGCAAGCCGATCGCAAGGTGCAGCCCAGTGCCCGAGTCGCCGATCTGGGCGCCCGTCACGAAGGGCGGCCCGTCGGGAACGCCCGTGGTGCTCATTGCGCCGCCCATCGCCTGCGCGACGTTCTCGTAGGCCTTGAAGTCGGCGTACGGCCCGGAGGAACCGAAGCCCTTGATCGAGCCCATCACGATCTTGGGATTGAGCTCGTGGATCTTCTCCCACGTGAAGCCGAAGCGGTCGAGCACGCCCGGCCCGAAGTTCTCCATGATGATGTCGCATTTCTTCAGGAGATCGACGAACACCGTCTTGCCCTCGGGGCTCTTCATGTTCACGGTGATCGAGCGCTTGTTGCAGTTGAGCATCGTGAAATAGAGCGAATCGGCGTTGGGGACGTCGCGCAACTGCCCGCGCGTGGCGTCGCCCTGCGGGTTCTCGAACTTGATCACGTCCGCGCCCATCCAGGCCAACAGCTGCGAGCAGGTCGGGCCCGCCTGGACGTGCGTCATGTCGAGGATGCGGACTCCTTTGAGAGCTTGCATGGCTACTTCTTCTTTCCGGCGTTCGGATTCAGGCTGGTGATGCGGCCGCTCTCGGTGCCGGCGGTCTCGTCGATCACGGCGTTGATGAGAGCGGGCTTCTTCGAGCGGATGGCGTCTTCCATCGCGCGCCGAAGCTCCGCGGGAGTCGTGGCGTTCGCGCCCGTGCCGCCGAACGCCTCGATCAGCTTGTCGTAGCGCGCGCCCTTGACGAACACCGTGGGCGCGACGTCGGGGCCGCCGGTTGGGTTGATGTCGGTGCCCTTGTAGACGCCGTTGTTGTTCATCACCACGATGCACACCGGCAGGTTGTAGCGGCAGATGGTCTCGACTTCCATGCCGGAAAAGCCGAAGGCGCTATCGCCCTCGATCGCGATCACCGGTTGCTTGGTGACCACGGCGGCGGCGACGCAGTACCCCATGCCGACGCCCATGATGCCCCAGGTGCCGACGTCGATGCGCTTCCGCGGCTTGTACATGTCGACAATGCTGCGCGTGAAGTCGAGCGCGTTCGCGCCCTCGTTGACGAGCATGGCGTCGGGGTTCGCCCTGACGATGTCGCGCACGACGTTCAGCGCACTGTGGAAGTTCATCGGCTTGGGATCCTTCCCCAACGTCTCGGCCATCTTGGTGACATTGGCGGTCTTCTTCTCGCGCACCGCATCAAGCCACTCGGCCGGCGGCCTGGGCAACGATCCGATGCCCGCGAGCAGCGCCGATACGCACGAGCCGATGTCGCCGACGAGGGGCGCGTCGATGCGAACGTTGCTGTCGGCCTCCTGCGGCGAAATGTCGATCTGGATGAACTTCTGGCCGCCCCAGTCCTTGTGTCCCTTGCCGCCCCAGGTCTTGCCCTTGCCGTGGGAGAGCAGCCAGTTGAGGCGGGCGCCGATCAAAACCACCACGTCGGCGCCGGGCAGCACGAACGAGCGCGCGGCGGACGCGCACTGCTCGTGCGTGTCCGGAAGCAGGCCCTTGGCCATCGACATCGGCAGGTAGGGAATACCCGTCTTCTCCACCAGCGCCTTGATGTCCGCGTCCGCCTGCGCGTACGCGGCGCCCTTGCCGAGGATGATGAGCGGCTTCTTCGCGCTCCTGAGCAGGTCGAGCGCCCGCTTCACGGCATCGGGCGCGGGGATCTGCTTCGGCGCCGGATCGACGACCTTGATCAGCGAAGCCTTGCCGGCGGCCGCGTCGATGCTCTGCGCGAAGAGCTTGGCCGGCAGATCAAGGTAGACGCCGCCCGGGCGGCCGGAAACCGCCGCGCGGATCGCCCGCGCGACGCCCACGCCGATATCCTCGATGTGCAGCACGCGGAACGCGGCCTTGGCGACGGGCTTGGCGACGGCGAGCTGGTCCATCTCTTCGTAGTCGCCCTGCTGGAGGTCGACGATTTCACGCTCGCTCGATCCGCTGATCATTATCATCGGGAAGCAGTTGACGGTGGCGTGGGCGAGCGCGTTGAGGCCGTTCAGGAACCCGGGCGCCGATACGGTCAGGCAGATCCCCGGCTTTTGCGTGAGGAAGCCGGCGATGGACGCGGCGTACCCCGCGTTCTGCTCGTGCCGGAAAGAAAGCACGCGCAGGCCCGCGGCCTGCGCGCGGCGGGTGAGATCGGTGATCGGGATGCCCGGAAGGCCGTAGATCGTGTCCAGGCCGTTCAGCTTGAGCGCCTCGATGACCAGCTGAAAACCGTCTGTCATCGGCGACTGCGCTTCGGCTCCTACACCGGGAGTGGCGACTTGGGGTTCGACGGTGCCCATGATGGTCTCCTTGCGTGGGTCGGACCGCAGGCCGCGGTCTCCAAATTTCGAACCTGAAAAGTCTAAGGTCGTACTGCCCCCTCAACCTTGACTGGAGTCAATAAATCCCGCTTAATTGCCCGCTCACCGTTGTTTCGCCAGTCACCCGTGTCGGCCATCCTCAATCACCCCCAGCGCAACACGATCCGGCTGCAGCTCAAGCAGAACCTCATCCTGCGCGAGATGCCGGCGCAGGCCTGGGACGACCTCGAGCCGCAGCTGGAGATCGCCGAATACCGCAAGGGCGAATCGCTCGTGCGCCAGGGCAGCACGGCCATGGAGCAGTTCTTCATCCTCGACGGCATCCTCAAGCGCGTCGTCAGCAATCCCCAAGGCAAGGAGATGATCCTGCGCTTCGCCGCCGAGACCGACATGGACACCTCGTATGCCGCATGGCGCATGAAGACGCCCATTCCGTACAGCATCGCCGCGGTCACCAAGGTGCGCGTCGCGCGGCTGTCGATGCCGCACTGGGTCGAGTTCCTCGAGCGCCACACCGACGTGAAGCTCCGATTCGAGCACGAGGTCATGCGGCTCATGTCCGAGGTCATGGCGCACACGATCACTCTGCACCTGCTCGACGCCCCCGGGCGCCTGGGTCGCTTCATGCGTAAGCACCAGGACCTGCTCGGCCGCATTCCCAAGAAGGAACTGGCGTCCTACCTCAATCTGACGCCAGAGACCCTGTCGCGCCTCAAGCAGCGCGTCGCCTAGGCCGCGCGCTTTCCCGAAACCAGACGCCAGAGCATCCTGATCACGGGCCAAAAAAGCAGGAACAGCGCCAGCGTGGTCAGGCCGCCCACCAGTCCGTTCGAGAAGAACACCGTGAGATCGCCCTGGGAGCCCTTGATCGCGTTGCGGAAGTTCTCCTCCGCCCGGTCACCCAGAACCAGCGCCAGCACCAGCGGGGCCAGCGGGTAACCGAGCTTCTTGAAGGCATACCCGAGCACCCCGAAGATCAGCATCAGATAGACGTCGAACAGCGAGTTGTGCACGGTATACGCGCCGATCGCGCAGATCACGATGATGACCGGTGCGATGATCGAGAACGGAATGCGCAGGATCGCGGCGAACAGCGGGACACAGGTCAGCACGACGATCAGGCCCGCGATGTTGCCGAGATACATGCTGGCAATCAGGCCCCATACGAAATCCGGCTTCTCGACGAAGAGAAGCGGGCCGGGCTGCAGCCCCCAGATCAGCAGGCCTCCGAGCAGCACCGCGGCGGTCGGCGAGCCGGGCACCCCGAGGGTGATCATCGGCAGGAGCGCGGACGTTCCCGCCGCGTGCGCGGCGGTCTCGGGAGCCACGACACCCTCGACGACGCCGGTGCCGAAGTTCCTGCCGTCCTTCGACAGGCGCTGCGCGAGGCCGTAGCTCATGAACGAGGCGGGAGTCGCTCCGCCGGGAACGATGCCCATGAAGCAGCCCACCGCGGCGGCGCGCAGGGACGTCGCCCAGTAGCGCGGCAGCTCCTTCCACGTCTCCAGGACCACCTTCGCGTTGATCCTGGCCTGGGCCCCTTTGAAAGCGAGCCCCTCCTCCAGCGTTTCGAGTATCTCGCCGATGCCGAACAGCCCGATGACGGCGATCAGGAAGTCGAATCCCTTCAGCAGCGCCGTGAAGCCGAAAGTCAGGCGAAGCGTTCCCGTCACGCTGTCCAGGCCGACCGCGGCGAGCGCAAACCCGATCATCATCGACGAGACCGTCTTGAATGCGTTCCCGCTGCTCATCCCGACGAACGCGCAGAAAGTGAGCAGGTAGACCGAGAAGAATTCCGGAGGACCGAACTCGAGCGCAAATTTCGCCACGACCGGCGACAGGAAGGTGATCATGATCACCGCGACCAGGGCGCCGAAGAACGAGGACGTGAACGCCGCCGTGAGCGCGCTTCCCGCCCGCCCCTTCTGGGCGAGGGGAAACCCGTCGAAGGTCGTCGCGACCGACCAGGGCTCTCCGGGGATGTTGAACAGGATCGAAGTGATCGCTCCGCCGAACAGCGCGCCCCAGTAGATGCACGAGAGAAGAATGATCGCGGAGGTCGTCCCGCCGGGCTGCTGCGACATGGAGAAGGTGAGCGGCAGCAGGATGGCGACCCCGTTGGCCCCGCCGAGACCGGGTAGGACTCCGATGATGATGCCGAGCACGACGCCCACGAGCATCAGCAGGACGTTGAAGGGCGACAGCGCGACCCCGAACCCCTGCAGCAGCGCGTTGATTTCTTCCAAGGCCTTTTTCTCCCCCCGGTTAGCTGCGCGGCGGCCCGGCGATCAGCCCAGACCCAGCGCGGCTTCCAGCGGCCCCTTGGGCAAGGGCACCGCGAACCAGATTTCGAAGGTGAGGAAGAAGGCCACGATGACTCCTACCGAGATCGGCACGACCATCAGCCAGGAATACCTGCCGAGGCGCCGCATGAAATAGGCGATGAACAGTATCGAAGTGACGTAGAAGCCGAGGTACTGGATCAGCGAGACGTAGACGATGGAAGGCAGCAGAACGACCAGGATCTTCTTCAGCTCGCCGATCGAAACGAAGGACTCTTCGGCGAGCGCCCGGTTTCGGACGGCCCGGACGAGAACCGACCCGCTGGCGAAGCAGATGAGCAGACCCACGTAGAACGGAAAGTAGCCGGGCAAGGGCCCGTCCTCTCCCCACCTCGCGCCGAGGCGGTAGCTGTCCGCGGCCACTATGGCG
The DNA here is from genome assembly GCA_035280025.1 of Burkholderiales bacterium. Taxonomy (GTDB): domain Bacteria; phylum Pseudomonadota; class Gammaproteobacteria; order Burkholderiales; family SG8-39; genus VBDM01. Next base: position 19,215 of record DATEGT010000114.1, read on the forward strand.
CCGAAAGCCAGGATGAGCGCGGCGACGCCGATCTCCACCGCGCGCCTCGACGCCGCCGAACGATCCGTTTCGGTCTCCACGCCCCTCGTCTCCTCCTCGCTCCGCCCGCCGGCCCGCGGCGCGCGGGACGAATCCCGCGCGCTCGCCACAAGCTCACTTCGCCAGGAATCCCGCTTCCTTCATGAGCAGGATGTGACGCGCTTCCTCGCGCGCCACCCAGGCCTCGTAGTCCTTGCCGTTGAGGGTCGTCTGGTTGAACGCGCCCTGCTCGAGGAAGTCCCTCCATTCCGGCGTCTCGCGGACCTTCTTCAGCAGGTCGACGTAGTACTGCACCTGATCCGCGGTCACTCCGCCCGGCATGAAGATGCCGCGCAGCATCACGTACTCCACGTCGAGCCCCGACTCCTTGCAGGTCGGGATGTCCGACCACGACATCGTCTTGGTGACCTTCGCCTTGTAGGGCATGCGCTTGGAATCGAACACGCACAGCGGCCGCAGGGTGCCCGCGCGCCATTGCGCCACTGCCTCGATGGGGTTGTTGACCGTCGAGTCGACGTGCTTGCCGACGAGCTGGACGGCCACTTCGCCGCCGCCCCGGTACGAGATATAGGTGAACTTCGCGCCGGTCTGCTTCTCGATGGCGACCGTGATGATCTGATCCTCCTGCTTGGACCCGGTCCCTCCCATCTTGAACTTGCCGCCCCCTTTCGAGACGGCCGCGACATACTCCTTCGGGCTCTTGTAGGGCGTATCGGCGTTGACCCACAGGACGAAATTGTCGAGCGCCATCATCTGGACCGGCGTCAGGTCGCGCCAGTTGAACGGCGTATGAGTCGCAAGCGGGGTGGTGAACAGGTTCGACAGGGTGATGATCAGCTTGTGCGCGTCACCTTTCGATTCCTTGACGTCCAGGAAGCCCTCCGCGCCCGCGCCGCCCGCCTTGTTGATGACGACCATGGGCTGCTTCATCAGCTTGTGCTTGGCGACGATGCCCTGGATGAAGCGGGCCATCTGGTCGGCGCCGCCGCCGGTCCCCGCGGGAACGATGAACTCAACCGTCTTCGTCGGCTCCCATGCCGCGAATCCCGCCTGCGGGAGGGCCGTTGCCGCGGCACCCGCCAGGACCCCAACCATCATTCGATCGATTTTAACCTTCATGTCCTCTCTCCTATGGAAAACGCGTCCTACTCCCGGTATCGGCGCTTTTTGGGGGCCTTACAACTTTGTATGTTTTGCGTCACCGTGCCCTGGCCGGTGCCGCGGCTCCCTAGCGGACCCATTATTACCAGAAAGCGCGGAAGTGCTCTTGACTGGAGTCAATTCCGCGCCGGCCCTTCCTTTCTACGGCCTTTCGCTCCCGGGGCGGGGCCTCCGCCCCGCGAGCCATTTGCCGATCACGACCACCGCCACCGCGCCGACGCTGGGGACCACTTCGAAGGTATGGATCCACTCCATGTGCGCCTTGACCCAGTGGGCGATTGCCGGGTCGGTCACGCCCATTTCGCCGCCCGTCCAGCCGAGAATGGCCGCGCCCAAGGTGACGATCACCGGAAACCGCTCCATCAGCCCCATCAGCATCGTAGCTCCGAATACCACCAGCGGAATGCTGATCGCCAGTCCGATGACGAGCAGCGGGAAGCTGCCCTTGGCCGCCGCGGCGACTGCGAGCACGTTGTCCACGCTCATCACCAGATCGGCGATCAGGATGGTCTTGATCGCCCCGAACAGATGCGAGCTGGCGCGAGCGTCGATATCCGCGCTCTCGTCCTCCGGAACGAGCAGCTGGACGGCGATCCACAGCAGCAGCACCGCTCCGATCAGCTTGAGATAGGGGAGCTCCAGCAGCTTGACGGCGACCACCGTCAGGACGATGCGCAGCACCACGGCCGCGCCGGCGCCCCAGAGCACGGCCAGCCTGCGCTGCCGATCGGGAAGCGAGCGCGCGGCAAGCGCGATCACGACCGCGTTGTCCCCGGAAAGGATTACGTTGACCCAGACGATCGTCCCGAGCCCCAGCCAGAACTGCGCCGTCAGAAACTCTTCCATCCAGCGAACGCTCCTCCCGCGCCGGCCGGCCGGCCCGCCCTCCGGTCAGAACAGTCCGACGACCTTTCCGTCGACCAGGTCGATCTTGACCGAAGAGGGAACCTTGGGCAACCCCGGCATGGTCATGATGTCGCCGCAAATCATCACGATGAACTCTGCGCCCGCGGCCAGGCGCACCTCGCGCACGTTGACCACGTGATTCGCCGGCGCCGCCCTGAGCTGAGGATCGGTCGAGAACGAGTACTGGGTCTTCGCGACGCACACCGGGTAGCTTCCGTAGCCGTCTTCCTGCAGCTTCTTGATCTGGCCGCGCACCTTGGCGTCCGCGGTGACCTCGCTCGCGCGGTAGATCTTCTTCGCGATCTTGTTGATCTTGTCCCAGAGCGTGTCCTTGTCGTCGTACACGAACTGGAAGCTGTTCTTCTGCTCGCACAGGTCCACCACGATGTGCGCAAGCTCCGCCGCGCCCTTTCCGCCGTCGCCCCAGTGCGTCGCGAGCACCACCTTGGCGCCGAGCTTGGCGATCCGCGATTTGAGCAGATCCAGCTCCGCCGGAGTGTCGTGCGTGAAGCGGTTGATCGAGACCACGCAGGGAACGCCGTAGTTCTTCTGCACGTTCTCGACATGGCGCTCGAGATTCGTGACGCCCTTCTCCAGCGCCTCCAGGTTCTCCTGGGTGATCGTCTTGAGGTCGGCGCCGCCGTGGTACTTCATGGCGCGGACGGTCGCGACGATCACGGCGGCCGAGGGGCGCAGCCCCGACTTGCGGCACTTGATGTCGATGAACTTCTCCGCGCCCAGGTCGGCGCCGAACCCCGCCTCGGTGACCACGTAGTCGACGAGCTTCATCGCAGACTTCGTCGCGATCACCGAGTTGCAGCCGTGCGCGATGTTGGCGAAGGGACCGCCGTGGATGAACGCGGGGTTGTTCTCGAGCGTCTGCACCAGGTTCGGCTGGATCGCGTCCTTCAGCAGCACCGTCATTGCGCCGTGCGCCTGCAGGTCGCGCGCGAGGACGGGTTTCTGCTCGCGCGTGTAGCCAACGACGATCTTGCCCAGGCGTTCCTTCAGATCGTCGAGCGAAGTCGACAGACAGAATATCGCCATGACTTCCGAGGCCACGACGATGTCGAACCCGTCCTGGCGCGGGTAGCCGTTGCCCGGGCCCCCCAGGCTCACGGTGATGTCGCGCAGCGCGCGGTCATTCATGTCGACGACGCGCTTCCAGGTGATGCGGCGCACGTCGATCCCGAGCTCGTTGCCGTGATGGATGTGGTTGTCGATCATCGCCGCCAGGAGGTTGTTCGCCAGCGCGATGGCGTTGAAGTCGCCGGTGAAATGCAGATTGATGTCTTCCATCGGGACGACTTGCGCGTAACCGCCACCGGCCGCGCCGCCCTTCATGCCGAAAGACGGGCCCAGCGACGGCTCGCGTACGCAGAGCATCGCCTTCTTGCCGATGTGATTGAGCGCATCGGTCAGGCCCACGGTGGTCGTCGTCTTTCCCTCGCCGGCCGGCGTCGGGTTGATGGCGGTAACGAGGATAAGCTTGCCGTTCGGCCTGCCTTGCAGCGACTTGATGTAGTCCATCGACACCTTGGCCTTGTAGTGGCCAAAGGGCTCGAGGTTCTCCGGCGCGATGCCGAGCTTCTCCCTGGCGATGTCGAGGATCGGCCGCTTTTCGGCGGCCTGCGAAATCTCGATGTCGGACTTCGGATTTTGATGCTGCGAGGAAACCGTTGCGGACTGTTCCTTACGCTGCGGGCTGGCGGGCGTCATGTAAATCTCACTCCCGTTGCAAGTTTGGTTGTGGAAACGAATTCGGAAACGTCGATCTTTTTGCCGCCTTCGGGCTGCACGCGCGTGACGTTGATGCGGCCGTCGGCGCAGACCACGGTGAAGCTTGCGGCGTCGACCGCGACGATCTCGCCCATCTTGCCGGCGATGCCCTTCGGGTCCCTGGCGGGCAGCGGCCTGGCGTCGAAAATCTTCAGTTGCTTACCGTCGAGCGTCGACCATGCGCCGGGCGCGGGATTGCAGCCGCGGATCAGGCGGTCGATCTGCTCCCAGGGCTTACCCCAATCGATCTTTGCGTTGTCGGGGCCGCAGCGGCCTTCATAGGTGGCTTTCGACTCGTCCTGCTTGATGCGCGGCGCCTTGCCGGCCTTCACGAGGTCGATCGACTCGAGCATCGCCTCGACGCCCATCGGAAACAGACGGTCGAAATAGACGGTGCCCAGCGTGTCGGTATCGGAAATCGGCGTCTTCTTCTGCAGCAGCACGGCGCCGGTATCGAGCCCGTTGTCCGGCCAGAAGATCGAAAGGCCGGTCTCCTTCTCGCCCTTGATGATCGGCCAGTTGATGGCGGATGGGCCGCGATAGGCCGGCAACAGCGACGGGTGATACTGGATCGAGCCGTGC
>DATEGT010000115.1:0-9315 GCA_035280025.1 Burkholderiales bacterium
CCTCCCGCTCCGGGCACGACCGCCATCGTCTTCCGCCGCGGATCGTAGCGGTGCACCGAGGTGACGCGGATCGCTTCCTTGTCGCTCACGTAGCTGTAGCAGGTGTTGGCGATGACGGGCTGCGGGTCGGGCTCGCGCCCGCTCATCAGCTCGATGATCGCCGCGGCGGCGAGCTTGGCGTGGTTGTTCGCCATGTGCCCGGATTTCGGCATCGCCGAGGCCGACAGCGTCGCGTCGCCCAGGACGTGGATGCCGCGGCGGGCGAGGGATTCCATGCTGAGCCAGTCGACCCCGCACCAGTGCGTGCCTCCCGTCGTCAGGCCGGCGTCGCGCGCGATCGCCGCCGCGCGCATCGGCGGGAGCACGTTGAGCACGTCGCCCCGGATCGTGTCGAAATCGGTCTTGACCGAGCGGCTGCGCGCGTCCAGCCCCCTGACCTCGGTGTTGTTCCGGTACTCGATGTAGCCCTTGTAGAGCTCGTTCCACGCCGCCTTGAACAGGGCGGGCTTGGAAACCAGGTCCTCGTTCGCGTCGAGCACCAGCACCTTGGAGCGCGGCTTCGCCCGCTTGAAGTAGTAGGCCGCCTGGCAGGCGCGCTCGTACGGCCCCGGCGGACAGCGGAAAGGGGCGAGCGGCACGGTGATCACGAACACCCCGCCGTCGCGCATCGCCTCGAGCTCGCGCCTGAGCGCGACGGTCTCGGCGCCGGCCTTCCAGGCGGTGAGCACCGTCATCCGGGCGTCGGCGTCGTAGCCCTCGATCTCGCCGAACATCAGGTCCACGGCGGGGGAGAGGACGAGCCGGTCGTATTCCAGATCGGCGCCGCGGGCGAGCGAGACTTTCCTCTTCTCCGGGTCGATCCGCGTCGCCTCGTCGCGCACCAGCCGCACGCCCTGGCGCTCCAGCCCGGCGTAGCTGCGAGTGAGGTCGGCGAGCGTCCTGCTCCCCCCGACGACGAGGTTGGAGGCGGGGCAGGAGATGAACTCGGCCTCGCGCTCGACGAGCACCACCTCCATCGCCCCGCCGCTCCACAGGCGCAGGTACCTCGCCGCCGTCGCGCCGCCGTAGCCGCCGCCGACGACGACCGCGCGGCCGAGCGTTTTCCGCCGGGCGGAGGGCGCGCTCGCGCAGCCCGGAACCAGGGACGCGGCGGCGACGGCGCCGGACGATCTCAGGAAGTCGCGGCGGCTCGGCATGCCTACTTCGCCTTCTGCGCCGAGAAGTACGCGGCGATGGCTTCGACCTGCCCGTCGCTGTAGCCCCTGGCGATCTGCTGCATCACCGTCGCCGGGCGCAGGCCCGCCTTGAATTCCTGCATGAGGCGCGCGATCTCGGCCGCGTCCCGTCCCGCCAGAGCGGGCATGCCGGCCCGGCTCACGCCGTTCGTTCCGTGGCAGCTCGCGCAGGCCGCAGCCAGGTTACGGCCGAGGTCGCGCGCGAGATGGGGGTCGGGCTGTTGCGCGAGCGCGTTCGAGACCGCGCCCGAGGCCGCAGTCCAGACGGCGGCAAGGACCAGCAGCGGACGGCCGCCCATCCTTCAGGTTTCCGGCGTGGTTTCCGGGACCTTCTCTTCGGAGAACTTGAGGGTGATCTTGCCGGCGTCGTCGATGTCGACCGTCACCTTGCCGCCGTTGGCGAGCTTGCCGAAGAGCAGCTCGTCGGCGAGAGCCCTGCGGATCGTGTCCTGGATGAGCCGCGACATCGGCCGCGCGCCCATGAGCGGGTCGAAGCCGCGCTTCGCGAGGTGCTCGCGCAGGGCGTCGGTGAATATCGCCTCGACCTTCTTCTCCTGGAGCTGGGCTTCCAGCTGCATCAGGAACTTGTCGACCACGCGCAGGATGACGTCGTGGCCGAGCGAGCCGAACGAGATGGTCGCGTCGAGGCGGTTCCTGAACTCCGGCGAGAACATGCGCTTGATCTCGGCGCTCTCGTCGCCGGGCTCCTTCTTGCCCGTGAAGCCCATCACCGGCTTGTTCAGCCCCTCGGCGCCGGCGTTGGTCGTCATGACGATGATGATGTTCCGGAAGTCGGCCTTCCTGCCGTTGTTGTCGGTCAGCGTCCCGTGGTCCATCACCTGCAGCAGGATGTTGAAGATGTCCGGGTGCGCCTTCTCGATCTCGTCGAGGAGCAGCACCGCGTAAGGCTTCTTCGTGACCGCCTCGGTGAGCAGCCCGCCCTGGTCGAAGCCGACGTACCCCGGCGGCGCGCCGATCAGGCGCGACACCGCGTGGCGCTCCATGTATTCGGACATGTCGAAGCGGTGCAGCTCGATCCCCATGCAATAGGCGAGCTGGCGCGCGACCTCGGTCTTGCCGACGCCCGTGGGGCCCGAGAAGAGGAAGCAGCCGATCGGCTTCTGCGGATTGGCGAGGCCCGAGCGCGCGGTGCGGATCGCCGAGACGAGCGCGTCGATCGCCTTGTCCTGGCCGAACACGACCGCCTTCAGGTCGCGGTCGAGGTTCTTGAGCGCGGCGCGATCGTCCTGCGATACCGACGCCGGCGGGATGCGCGCGATCTTCGCGATGATCTCCTCGATCTCGGTCTTGCCCACGACCTTCTTCTGCTTGGACTTGGGCAGGATCTTCTGCGCGGCGCCGGCCTCGTCGATCACGTCGATCGCCTTGTCCGGGAGGTGCCGGTCGTTGATATAGCGTGCGGACAACTCGACCGCGCTGGTGAGCGCGTTCCCCGAGTACTTCACGCCGTGGTGCGCCTCGAAGCGCGACTTCAGGCCGCGCAGGATCGCCACGGTCTCCTCGATCGAGGGCTCGGGCACGTCGATCTTCTGGAAGCGCCGCGAGAGCGCGTGGTCCTTCTCGAACACGCCGCGGTACTCGTTGTAGGTGGTCGCGCCGATGCACTTCAGCGCGCCGGTCGAGAGCGCGGGCTTCAGGAGGTTCGACGCGTCCAGGGTCCCGCCCGAGGCGGCGCCCGCGCCGATGAGCGTGTGGATCTCGTCGATGAACAGGATCGCGTTGGGGTTGTCGACGAGCTGCTTCAGCACCGCCTTCAAGCGCTGCTCGAAGTCGCCGCGGTATTTCGTTCCCGCGAGCAGGGCGCCCATGTCGAGCGCGTACACCTGGCAGCGCGCGAGGATCTCCGGGACCTGGCCCTCGACGATGCGCCGCGCGAGGCCTTCCGCGATCGCGGTCTTCCCGACTCCCGCCTCGCCCACGAGCAGCGGATTGTTCTTGCGCCGCCGGCACAGCGTCTGGATGACGCGCTCGATCTCGCGCTCGCGCCCGATCAGCGGGTCGATCTTGCCGACCAGCGCCTGCGCGTTGAGGTTGAGCGTGTAGGTCTCGAGCGCTCCGGTCGACTGCTGCTCCTCGCCCGCGGTCTCCTGCTCGGCTTCGCCGCCGCCTTTCGCCTCCTTGGAGGCCGGCGCCTTGGTGATGCCGTGCGAGATGTAGTTGACGACGTCCAGGCGCGTCACGCCCTGCTGGTGCAGGAAGTACACGGCGTGCGAGTCCTTTTCCCCGAAGATGGCGACGAGGACGTTCGCTCCGGTGACTTCCTTCTTCCCCGAGGACTGGACGTGCAGTATCGCCCGCTGGATCACGCGTTGGAATCCGAGCGTGGGCTGCGTATCGATCTCCTCGGTGCCTGCGACGGTGGGCGTGTGCGCGGTGATGAAATCGCCGAGCGCCTTGCGCAGCTCCTCGATGTTCGCCGCGCAGGCGCGCAGCACTTCCGCGGCGGTCGGGTTGTCCAGCAGGGCGAGCAGCAGGTGCTCCACGGTGATGAACTCGTGGCGCTTCTGGCGCGCTTCGACGAACGCCATGTGCAGACTGACTTCGAGTTCCTGCGCGATCATGTTTCTTCCACTATCCTCATCGGAGCCGGAGCGGATCGCTGTCCTCTTGCGGCTCTCAGGTCTCCTCCATGACACATTGTAGCGGGTGCTGGTGCTTGCGTGCGTATCCCACGACCTGCTCGACCTTGGTCGTCGCGACGTCCCTCGGATAGATCCCGCAGATGCCCATGCCTTCGCGGTGGACTTTCAGCATGATCTGGGTCGCCTTTTCCCGCGTCATCGAGAAGAAGCGCTGCAGCACGACGACCACGAATTCCATCGGTGTGTAGTCGTCGTTCAGGAGGATGACCTTGAAAAGGGGAGGAGGCTTGAGCTTGGCTTTCTTGGCCTCGAGTAGAGTGCCTTCCCGCATGCGCGTTGCCATACGTCACTTAACTTATGCCAGATGCACACACCCGTCAAACCTCGGGGTTCCTTTCCGAGCGCAAGTCCGCGCGCTCACCACGTTCCTAATGTAGTCGTCCTCACTTTCCCGCGCAACCGCAAACGTGCCGGCAGAACAAGGAGTTGACGCATCCGGGCGGCACTTGACGACACCGCGCAAAACGCGTAAAAGGCTCCCTGTGTTTGTCCTCCATGCGGTCTGCAGGTTCAAATCCCTCTGCTGCGTTGAAGTACAGGCATAGTTTTGGGAGAAATTCCCGTTTCAAAAATTCAGGAAGGCTCTATGCCAACAGGTACGGTAAAGTGGTTCAATGATGCCAAGGGTTATGGCTTTATAACCCCGGACGACGGCGGCGAGGATTTGTTCGCGCACTTCTCCGCGATTCAGATGAGCGGGTTCAAGACGCTCAAGGAAGGACAAAAGGTCAGCTTCGAAGTCACGCAAGGCCCGAAGGGCAAGCAGGCTTCGAACATCCAAGCTGCGGGCTGAGAGACTCGCAGTGTGATCGGGCGGCGCGGCCGCCCGGTCTTGCAGGTTCCCCGTTTTTTTCGGCCCCGGTCAACCGGGGCCCGGCGGCGGCTTTGTCCCCGTTCGCGCCGCCCCAGAGCTCCTTGATTCGTATGGCAAAAGAGAATGCGCCTGGCGCATCTGTCAACCTCCGGTCAGACTCGGCGTTACTGGAGGGGACTGGTTCCTGAAGCCGAGGACTGGTCACAACCTGTTCCTTAACTTCACGGAGAGAAAAAACATGAGGAAGCTGATCTCCATCCTGGTTGCCGCGGTGTTTGCGCTGTCGAGCGGCTTCGCGCTCGCCGCGTCGCACACCGGCGCACAGCCGATGGAAAAGAAGGACGAGATGAAGAAGGGCGACAAGAGCAAGAAGAGCAAGAAGTCCTCGAAGAGCTCGAAGAAGGACTCGGCCAAGAAGGACGAGATGAAGAAGTAATTCGCCCCGAGGCGAACTACAAGGCAGGGCTCGATCCCCTGCCTTTTTTGTTTGAAGACCGAGGAATCCAGCGTGAAAACCCTGCCAGCCCTCGTCGCCGGATCGTCCATCTTCGCGGCGGCGGCCGCGTCTGCGCAGCTTCCCACCCTGGAGCTGAGCGCGGGCATCCATCTGATCCACGCCGAGATCGCCAACACCTTCGAGTCCCGCGCCCAGGGTCTCATGTTCCGCAAGTACCTCGGGCCGAACGAGGGGATGCTGTTCGTGTTTCCTCAGGTCGAAACGCCCTGCATGTGGATGAAGAACACCCTGATCCCCCTTTCGGTGGCGTTCCTCGATGCGCAGGGCAGGATCGTCAGCATCTCCGAGATGCAGCCGCAGACCGAGACTTCCCACTGCGCCGCGGGGCCGTCCAAGTTCGCGCTGGAGATGGCCGGGGGCTGGTTCGCGGCCAAGGGACTCAAGCCGGGCGCGGCGCTCCTCGGCGTGTCGAAGGCCCCGGCGGCCCGCTAGGGCGGCGCCGCAGGAAAAAAAACGGACGGCGACCGCCGTCCGTTTCCCCGGAGACTGCGCCCGTCAGCCGAAGAACAGGGCGCTGTGCGCGCCCGCGGCCATGAAGTAGAGCATCGGAATGGAGAGCATGGTGTTGGTGCGCGACGCAAGGAAGGCGACGCGGCGCGCCTTGTTCTTCTCCTCGTCGCTCGCGGACACCATTCCCAGGATCTTCTTCTGGTTCGGCCAGATCAGAACCCACACGTTGAACAGCATGATGGTGCCGAGCCACGCGCCGATGCCGATCGGGTAGTACGCCTTGTTGAGGAACAGGAAGGCGTCGAGGAAATGGCGCGAGAGCAGCGACGCCCCCGCGAGCCAGGTCACGACGGCTCCCCAGCGGAACCAGAACAGGGCGCGCGGCACGACGTGCTTCGATATTCCCGCGCCGGTTCCGTCGGCGGCGGCCGCCTTGGCCGCGGCGACGTTGACGAAGTTGAAGTAGTAGAGCAGTCCGATCCACATCACGCCTGACATGAAGTGGATCCAGCGGGACAGTGCGGGTACCCAATCCATGTCAGCCTCCCAGAGCGTGCCGGATAATCATGTGCAGGACCAGGGTCAGCACGAGGCCGCTGATGACCGTGCCCCAGAGCGAATCAAGCGGATTCTTCATGGTCGTTCTCCCGAATGATCGGAGGCGTCATTTTCTGTCCAAAGCAAGGCCGATTGCAAGCTCCCGCGTCTCGATGCGCGCCCCCGCCGCTCCCCGCGACAGGCGCAGAGTCACCGCCTCGCCCAGGGCCAGCGCGGCGCTGTCGCGCACGATTCGGCCGTCGGCCTTCTGCACGATGCTGTAGCCGCGCTCGAGCACCCCGGCGGGATCGAGATGCGAGAGGCTCGCCCCCAGGCGCGCGCAGCGCGCGGCCGCGCGCTCGACCTCGGCTCCGGTCCTCGCCCGAAGCCGCGCGATCAGGTGGACGGAGTGCGACCGAAGGTCCTCGATGCGCGGCAGGCGGGCCCGGCCGCGCTGGACGAGCTCGACGACCCGCCAGCGGCGGTCGGCGAGCGTGTGCGCCGCGGCGCTTCCGAGGCGCAGCCGGAACTGGGCCAGCAGCTCGCCCTGCGCGACGAGCCGCGCTCCGGGGTGGATCAGCCTCCGCGCGAGCTGGTCCACATGGAGCATGCGCCGCTCCAGCTCGCGCCGCGCGGACGCGTCGATCTTCCTCGCGAGCGCCGCGACGGCATCGCGCAGGCGCTCCCGCTCCGGGCTCACCAGCTCGGCCGCCGCGGTGGGCGTCGGCGCCCGCCGGTCCGCGGCGAAGTCGACGATGGTGAAGTCGGTTTCGTGGCCGATCCCGGTCACCACCGGAATGGGGCAGGCGCGCACCGCCCGGGCGACGATCTCTTCGTTGAACGTCCACAGATCCTCGATGCTGCCGCCTCCGCGAACCAGCAGGAGCACGTCGCACTCGCCGCGCCGCCCGGCGCGGCCGAGCGCCGCGGCGACTTCCTCCGCCGCGCGCGCGCCCTGCACGGGCGCCGGATAGAGGACCACCGCGATCGACGGATTGCGGCGTTTCAGCGTCGTGAGCACGTCCCGCAGCGCGGCCGCGTCCCGCGACGTGACCACGCCGATCGCGCGCGGGAAGGCCGGCAGCGGACGCTTCGCCGACGCGTCGAACAGGCCTTCCTTCTCGAGCTTGTCGCGCAGCCGCACGAACGCCTCGAAGCGCGCGCCCAGCCCCGCGCGCCGCAGGGTCTCGACGATCAGCTGGAATTCGCCGCGAGGCTCGTAGAGCGACACCAGCACCTGCGCCTCGATCTGCATGCCGTCGCGGGGCTCCCAGTCCAGCTGCTGCTGCCTGGAGCGGAACATCACGCACCGCAGCTGCGCCTGCTCGTCCTTCAGGACGAAGTAGACGTGGCCCGACTTCGCGAAAGCGAGATTGGAGATCTCGCCCGCCACCCAGAGCAGCGGGTAGCGGTGCTCCAGGAGGTCCCGGACGCTGCGGGCGAGCGCCGAAACGGTGAGAATTTGCGGGCCCGACGGCCTGGAGGCCGGCGCCGTTCCTTGTTCTCCGGGCATGTCGCCGATTCTAACCCATCGGCAACGGCGACCCGGCCGCGCGAAGCCGCCGCGGCGGAAGGCGGTCAAGATTTGATCACCGGGCAAAAACCCTTGGCTGCGATTCACTTAGGCGAGCTCGCGGGCGCCTATGCACATCCTTATCCACAATATTTGTGGATAAGGTTCGAACGGATTTCGTCGCGACCGCGCGAGCGCGTCCGCGCGCGCGAGCCCGGCGAGTTTGAATCCGGTCGCCTTGCCGAATTCCCGGTCGCAGGCTAAAGTGGGCGCGGAATTTTTCACCCGGAGATCGCTGTTGTTCGCCATCATCCAGGCCGCGGGCTGGCCGATCTACTTCCTTCTCGCCGTGTCGATCGTCGCCGTGGCCCTGATCATCGAAAGGTTCATGATTCTCCGCAAGGAGAAGATCATTCCCGGCGAGCTCCTGGAGAAGGTGCTCGTCGCCTATCAGAGGCAGGGCGTGAGCGATGAGATGCTCGAGAGGCTCTCCGAGGATTCCCCGCTGGGACAGGTGCTCGCCTCCGGGCTTCGCAACTACCGGAGCTCGCGCGAGGTGATGAAGGACGCCATCGAGGAGACCGGGCGCGCCGTGACTCACGAGCTCGAGCGGTTTCTGACGACGCTGGGAACCATCGCCACGATCAGCCCGCTGATGGGCCTTTTCGGCACCGTCGTGGGCATGATCGAGATATTCGGCTCTCAATCGCCGAGCGGCTCCAATCCGATCGAGCTCGCGCACGGGATCTCGGTAGCGCTGTACAACACCGGCTTCGGGCTGGTGATCGCCATCCCCGCGATGATCTTCTTCCGCCATTTCCGCGGCGTGGTGGAGAGCTTCGTCGTCGAAATGGAGCAGCAGGCGGCGAGGCTGGTGGACGTGGTCCACGCCGAGGGCCTCGAGCATCGCCCGCCCCCGGGCGCCGAGCGATGAGGTTCGCCCACACCCCCAAGGACGACCCCGAGATCAACCTGATTCCGATGATCGACGTGCTGCTCGTGATCATCATCTTCCTGATGCTCACGACGACGTACGCCAGGTACGCCGAGCTGAAGATCAACCTGCCGAGCGCGAACGCCGAGAAGAAGCTCGAGCGCGCCAACGAGATCGACGTCGTGATCAGCTCCGCGGGGCAGTACCTCATCCAGCGCAAGCCGGTGCAGTTCCGCAACGTCGGGGAGCTGGCCGAGCAGTTCAGGCGGGCGGCGTCGGGCATGAAGCAGGCGGTGGTCGTCATCAACGCCGACAACAACGCCACCCATCAATCGGTGATCCGGGTCATGGACGCGGCGCGCCAGGCGGGCATCGGCCAGGTGGTGTTCGCCGTGGAGCAGACGACGAAGTAACGGGCCGCGCGCCCCATGACGGAATCCGAGTTTGCGGCTCGCCACTGGTACCGGCTGAGCCCGCTGTCGGTCCTGCTGTATCCCTCGAGCCTCCTGTTCCGCCTCGCGGTCGCCGCGCGCCGCCTGCTGTTCCGGCTCGGCGTCCTGCGTTCGACGCGCGTTCCGGTCCCGGTGGTCGTCGTCGGCAACCTCACGGTCGGCGGCACCGGAAAGACGCCGCTGGTCCTCGCCCTCGCCGG
>DATEGT010000116.1:0-22258 GCA_035280025.1 Burkholderiales bacterium
GTGAAGATTCCCATCTCGCCGACCAGCTGTCCGGTCTTGACGAAGGCGTCCTTGCCCTCGATCCGCACCCGCCCGCTGAGGACCAGAAACACCTCGTCGGAGTGATCGCCCTTTTCGAACAGCCGGGTGCCGCCGGGAACCCGGCGTACCTTCATGTACGGCACGAGCATGTCGAGAGAGAGCGTTCCGCGCGCGGCGCGCTTGACCCGGCGTATCAGCAGCCGCATCTGGTAAAGCCGCGCCGCGTTCAGCGGGAGCAGCAGCATGTGGAGCGCCACGATCGGGTGCGCTCCCGCCATCAGGCCGTAGGCGGCGAACGCCACGTTGCTGGCGATCGCCACCCAGCGCAGCGGGATCATCGTCTTCAAATAGAAGGTCGTCACCACGAGAGCGGCGGCGACCCATCCGAGGACGTCTACGATGCTCATGGTCTACCCCGTCCGGCAGGGCTGGCAAACATCCCGGTCCTCCTGTCAAAACGTCAACGAAATCGGCCAACAGGCGCGAGTTTCACCAGCATCACGGCGACCGGGCACAATGATTCCGGGACATCAACTCGTGCGCCCGCCACTGTACGAAGGTTCCAGGACCGGAGTAAATTGAGTTTTGGTCTTAAGACCAAAGTCGAAGGGCCGGCGGCGGGCGTGTATGCTTGAATGCGGGGAACCGGAAGGGACGCGGACGTGAAGATCCTCATCGCGGACGATCACACGCTGTTTCGCGAGGGCATGCGCCACGTCCTGGTCCGGCTGGCGGACGAGGTGCAGATCGTGGAGGCCGGGGACTGCGCCCAGGCCCTGAAGGCGGTCGAGGACCATGCCGACATCGCCCTGGTACTGCTTGATCTCCACATGCCGGGACGGGACGGCTTCGCCGCTTTAGACACGTTGTCGAGAAGGCACCCGGCGCTGCCGATCGTGGTCCTGTCGGGCTCCGAGAGCCAGGCGGAGATGAGGCGCGCTCTCGACAACGGAGCCATGGGCTTCATTCCCAAATCGGCGACCGCGCAGGTGATGCTGAGCGCCCTGCGGCTGGTGCTGTCCGGCGGCGTCTACGTGCCGCCGGCGCTGGTGCGATCCGACGCGGGCGCCCGCGCGCCGGCCCTGACGCCGAGGCAGATCGACGTGCTGTCGCGCGTGATCGAAGGCAAGCCGAACAAGATCATCGCGGGCGAGCTCGCCCTGACCGAGGCGACCGTCAAGGCCCACATCAGCGCCGTGTTCAAGGCGCTCGACGTGACGAACCGCACGCAGGCGGCGCGCGCCGCCGAGCGGATGGGACTGAAGCTCTCGAGGACTTGCTGAGGAATCTACTGAACTAGAACTAGGCGGCGCGCGGGCGAGCGTTCCGCAGGAAGGCCCGCAGCATCGCCGGCTGGACCGGCTTGTGCACCAGCTGATGACCGCCGGCGGTGACCTCGCGCAGCCGCTCGGGCGCGGTGTCGCCGGTGATGATCAGGGCGGGAATCTTCGCGCCGAACTCGCGTCTCAACCGCTCGACCGCCTCGACCCCGGTGCGCTCGTCGCGCAGGCGATAGTCGGCGATGATCGCGTCGGGCGCGATCGCGCGCGTGCGCAGGCGCTCCACCGCCTCGTCCTCGGACCCGGCGAGCACGATGTCGCAGCCCCACTGACGCAGCAGCGTTCGCATGCCCTCGCGGATGCTGCCTTCGTCGTCGATCACCACCGCCAGCAGCCCGGCCACGTCGTTCCCCGCGGCCTCGGCGACGGGCGCCGCCTCCGCCGTCACGCGCGCGGGATCCCCGAGCGGCACGGTGACGGAGAAGCACGACCCTCTGCCCGGGGTCGATCGAACGTCGATCGGATGTTGCAACAGGCGCGCGACGCGGTCGACGATCGCGAGTCCCAGCCCGAGTCCCTTGGTGCGGTCGCGCTCGGGATTGCCGAGCTGATAGAACTCCTTGAAAATCTCGCGCTGCTGCGCCAGCGGCACCCCGACCCCGGTGTCGCTGACCTCGATGCGGACGGCGTCGGCGGACGGCGTGCTTGCAACCCGGACCGCGCCCTTGTCGGTGTAGCGGATGGCGTTCGAGATGTAGTTGCGCAGGATGCGCTCGAGCAGCGCGGGATCGCTGTAGACCGCGGCATCGCAGCGCGAGCATTCGAGCGCAAGGCCCTTGGCGGCGGCGTCCGCAGCGTGATCGTTGACGAGCCGCTCGCAGAGGTCCCCCAGCCGGAAATGCTGCGGCGCCGGCTGCAGGACTCCCGCGTCGAGGCGCGAGACGTCGAGGAGCGCGTTGAAGAGCTTCTCCAGCGCGCTCACCGACACGTTGATGTTGTCGACGATCTTCCGCCCCTCGGGGGTGCCGATGTGCTCGTCGAGCGCGGAGGTGAACAGGGCGAGCGCATGCAGCGGCTGGCGCAGATCGTGGCTCGCGGCGGCGAGGAACTTCGACTTGGCTACGTTGGCGCGCTCGGCTTCGTCGCGCTGCTCGCTCAGCTCTCGCACGAGATCGATGTTCTGGAAGCGCAGGCTAAGCGATTCGGCGATGGTCCGGCTGATCGTGCGCCCAAAGAAGGTCAGGGCCAGGACGTAGGCGAACGTCATTATCCCGAGAGCGATGTGGGTCGGCGTGTTCATCAGGATGAGCCTCGCGCCGATGGGCACGAGGGAGATCGGAAGAAAGGCGTAGAACGCCGGCATGTACGCCGTGAGCGACGACACCGCGCCCGCGCCCATGCCCATCAGCACGAAAAGTATGAACAACTGATACTCGGTCGATCCGGCCGGGAGCAGGAACAGTCCGGCCGCGCCCCACATCGAGCCCGAGGCGCCGGAGCAGATAACCGAGCCGCGCGCCCACCTCGTCAGGGGAGACCCCGGCGCCGCGCCCCGGTACGCCAGGTAGTAGGCCGCCCGCAGCGCGAGCGTCGCCACGGTCGCGGATCCCCAGGCCAACAGCGCGGTGCGCGACGCGACGCCCCAGAGCCCGTAGACCATGGCGGCCGCGACGACCGCGTTGATCGCGAGGAGCACCGGCTGGTACTTGTAGATGACCTTGATGCGCTCGTTCAGTATCGCGCGCTCATGGCCGCCGCGAATCGCGGCAGTGGATTGCGATGCGTGCGTGTCCAGGAATCGCATCATTGCGGCGCTCGGGGTTGTGCGCAGGAAGTATAAGGCGTCCCCGCGCCGCGGGCGATGCACGGTGTCGCCCGTACCTCCGCGCGCGGTATTTCCCGTTTCTAGGATCCCGCGATCCGGCCTCGCAGGTGGCCGGCGACCTGCGCCGCCACGTCGGGCGCCAGGCACTCGAACGCGCTCACGCCCTTCATGCTCCGCAGCCAGGTGAGCTGACGCTTGGCGAGCTGGCGGGTTGCGGAAACACCACGCCGGCGAAGCTCGTCGCGATCGAACTCTCCCTCCAGGAATTGCCACGCCTGCCGGTATCCTACGGTGCGCATCGAGGGCAGGCCCGGACGCAGCGCGTAGCGTCCGCGCAGCGCCCGCAATTCCTCGACGAGGCCGTTCCCGAGCATTTCCCCGAAGCGCGATTCGATGCGCCGATGCAAGCCGTCGCGGTCCGCGGGAACGAGGGCGACCTCGACGAGGCGGAAGGAGAGGGCGCCTTTTTTTCGCCCGAGCAGCTCGGACATCGGCCTTCCCGTGACTCGATGGATTTCGAGCGCGCGCTGGATTCGCTGCGCGTCGTTCGGCTTCAATCTCGCCGCGGTCGGCGCATCGACCTTCGCGAGCTCGGCGTGCAGCGCGGGCCAGCCGCGCTCGGCGGCCTCGGCGTCGATATGCGCGCGCACCGTGGCGTCCGACTCGGGAAGCTCCGAGAGTCCCTCGCGCAGCGCCTTGAAATAGAGCATGGTCCCGCCGACGAGCAGCGGGGTGCGGCCGCGAGACGCGATCTCGCGGATCAATCCGGCGGCGTCGCTGCGAAACTGGGCGGCGGAGTAGCTCTCGGTCGGGTCGAGGATGTCGATCAGGTGATGCTGCACCGCCCGGCGCTCGGCGGCCGATGGCTTCGCGGTGCCGATGTCCATGCCGCGGTAGATCTGCGCCGAATCGACGCTGACGATCTCGACCGGAAAGCGCTCGGCCAGCCTGGCCGCCACGGCGCTCTTGCCGCTCGCGGTCGGACCCATGAGGAGGACTGCGAGGGGTTCAGCGGCCACGCATGAAGAGCTTGTCGAGGTCCGCAAGGCTCATCTGGAACCACGTTGGACGCCCGTGGTTGCACTGTCCGGAGCGCTCCGTCTCCTCCATCTCCCGCAGCAGCGCGTTCATCTCCGGAATGGTCAGCACCCGGTGTGCCCGCACGGCGCCGTGGCATGCCATCGTTCCCAGCAGCTCGTCGCGCCGCTCGGTGAGCACGCGGCTCGCGCCGTATTCGCGGATGTCGCGCAGCAGCGCGCGCGCGAGCACGGAGGCGTCGGCGTCGGCGAGCATCGCGGGGACCGCGCGCACCGCTAGAGCGAACGGCGAGATGGCGGCGACGTCGAAGCCGAGCTGGTTCAGGGTCGCGCCGTGCTCCTCCGCGGTGGCCACGTCGACGCGGTCGGCGTGGAAGGTCGAGGGGATGAGCAGCTTCTGCGTGTTCATCGCGCGCGCATCCAGCGCGCCCTTGAGCCTCTCGTAGAGAATGCGCTCGTGGGCCGCGTGCATGTCGACCAGCACCAAGCCTTCACGATTCTGCGCGAGGATGTAGACGCCGTGAAGCTGCGCAAGGGCATAGCCGAGGGGCGGCGCCTCCGGCGCATCGGAATCCTCGGGGAGCGGAGCGGGCGCCGCGCCGGCGGTGCGTTCCTCGAACATCGCGCGGTACCTGGCCACCGGCTGCGCCAGGCCCAGACCGGCCTGGCGGAGCTGCGGTGCGATCGAATGTCCTTCTGCCGCCGGAGCGGCGATCGCAGCGGGGACTTCGGCCGCGGTGCCCGACAGGCTCTTGGAGACCGCGTGGAACACGAACTGATGGACCGCGCGGGGATCGCGGAAGCGGATTTCGATCTTCGCGGGATGGACGTTGACGTCGACGGCGCGCGGATCGATCTCGAGGAAGAGGACGTACGCCGGGTGCCGCTCGCCGTGGAGCACGTCGCGGTACGCTTCCCGCAGGGCGTGCGTCAGGAGCTTGTCCCGGACGAAACGCCGGTTGACGTAGACGAACTGCGAGTCGCGCGCGGCGCGCGTGTACGCGGGAGAGCCGGTGAAGCCCGAGAGCTCGAGCGTGCCTCCGTTCGCGGCGACGGGCCGCATCGAGGCGGCGAACTCGCGGCCCAACGCCGCCTCGACCCGCTTCGCCGGGTCGCCGGGCGCGAGGCGGGAGACGACCCGCCCGTTGTGCCGCAGGGTGAAGGCGACGTCGGGACGCGACAGGGCGGCGCGCGTGAAGATCTCCTCGCAGTGACCGAACTCGGTGGGCTCGCTCTTCAGGAACTTTCGACGCGCGGGCGTGTTGTAGTAGAGATCTGCGACTTCCACCGCGGTACCCTCGACCTGCGCGGCCGGCTCGACCGCCGCCGTGCTCCCGCCTTCCGCTCTGATGGAAAAGGCGCGGGCCGCTCCCGCGGCCCGACTCGCGATCCCGACGCGCGCGACCGAAGCGATGCTCGCGAGCGCCTCACCGCGAAATCCCAGGGACCGGACCTGCTCGAGGTCGTCGAGCGACGCGATCTTGCTGGTCGCGTGGCGCGCGAACGCGAGCGGAAGGTCTTCCTTCGCGATTCCGGCGCCGTTGTCCACCACGCGGATCTGCTTGATGCCGCCTTCGCCGAGGGCGACGCCGATCTCGGTCGCGCCCGAGTCGAGGCTGTTCTCGAGGAGCTCTTTCACGACCGACGCCGGCCTCTCGACCACCTCGCCCGCCGCGATCTGGCTGACCAGCGTCTCGGACAGGAGTCGGATGGCGGGCACGTTTCGGGTCTTCCGGGAGAGGGGGAAATCGACGCGCCAATTATATGTGACACGGTAGAATGCGGCGGTGGAAATCCTGCTTTCCGGCTGGGATCTGCTGATCAATCTCGACCGGCACCTCGCCGCCGTGCTCCAGCAGTACGGCGCATGGGTTTACCTGATCCTGTTCGTCATCATCTTCTCGGAGACCGGGCTGGTTGTGACGCCCTTCCTGCCCGGGGATTCACTGCTGTTCGTCGCCGGCGCGCTCGCCGCGGCGGGCGGAATGGGCGTGCACCTGCTTGCGCTGCTGCTGGTGTCCGCCGCGGTGCTCGGCAACACGGTGAACTACTCGATCGGTCGCTACCTCGGCCCCAGGGTGTTCCACTGGGAGGGCTCGCGCCTGTTCAACCGCCAGGCGCTGGATCGCGCGCACGCCTTCTACGAGCGGCACGGCGGGAAGACCATCATCATCACGCGTTTCGTGCCGATCCTGCGCACCTTCGCCCCGTTCGTCGCGGGGATCGCAGGAATGGCCTATCTGCGTTTCTTCGCCTACAACCTAGCGGGGGCGCTCGCCTGGGTGCTGTCGCTTCTCTACGCGGGCTACTGGTTCGGCAACGTGCCGGTCGTGAAGCAGAACCTGAGCGCGGTGATACTCGGCGTGATCGCGCTCTCGCTGATGCCGCTCGTGTTCGAGTATTTCAGGTATCTGGTGAACCGCGCGAAGCCCTGAGCCCGCCGCGGCGCGGAATCAGCGGACCGCCGCGAGGGTCGAAGGAATCACCAGCGGCGGGTTCTTGGAGATGTAGCTCTTCAGCCCGCGCAGGATCGCCCGGGCGATTTTCTCCTGGTACGCCTCGTCGTTGAGCCTGCGCTCCTCCTCGGGATTGCTGATGAACGCGGTTTCCACGAGGATCGAGGGAATCTGGGGGGCCTTGAGCACGGCGAAGCCTGCCTGCTCGACCTTCCCCCGGTGGAGCGAATTGACGTCGCCGAGCTCGCCGAGCACCGCGCGGCCGAGCTTGAGGCTGTCGTTGATCTGCGCCGTGAGGCTGAGATCGGTGAGAGTCATCTTCAGATAGCGATCCTTGCTCCTGAGGTTGACCCCGCCGATGAGGTCGGCGTCGTTCTCGCGCTTGGCGAGCTGCTGGGCCGCCGTGCTCGTGGCGCCGCGCTCCGAGAGCGCGAACACCGAGGAGCCGCGCGCGTGCGGCTTCACGAACGAGTCCGCGTGGATCGAGACGAAGAGGTCCGCCTTGACGAGGTTGGCCTTCTCGACCCGCGCGTCGAGCTTGATGAAGTAGTCCCCGTCGCGTATCAGCAGGGCGCGCATGCTGGGCTCGGAGTCGATCAGCGTCTTCAGCTTGCGCGCGATCGTCATGGTGACGGTCTTCTCGTAGGTGCCGCGCCGCCCCCGGGCGCCCGGATCCTCCCCGCCGTGCCCGGCGTCGACGGCGATCGTGATGAGTCGCTCGACCGCGGGTTCCGTCGCTTTCCCCGGACTCGCCTTCGGCGCGGGGCCACCAAAAAACGGCTCCGTCCTGGCGCCGGGTTTTTGCAGGAGAGCGAGGATCGGATCGACGTCCCCAGTGGGGTAGATATCGAGCACCAAGCGATGCCCGTATTCGCCGATGGGCGCGAGCGTGAAGATCTGAGGCTTGACCTCGGTTTTGAGGTCGAGCACCACGCGAACCACGCCCGGCTTGAAGCGGCCGACGCGCAGATTCCCGATGTAGGGGTCGCTCGGGGATACCTTGCCGGCGAAGCCTTCCTGCACGCTCAGGAAATCCACGCCTTCCAGATCGAGCACCAGCCGCTCGGGATCCTTCACCGTGCTCAGGTGATGGCGCAGCGGCTCGGCGGACTCGAGCGTCACGCGCGTGTACTCGGGAGCCGGCCACACGCGCACCGCGCGCACGCGCTCCGCAGGGGACTCGGCCGCGAGAGCGGGCTGCGACAGAGCGATGGCGAGAACGCCGAGGAGGGCGCGTGCGCTCAGGCGTTCTTGCAGGCGGCTAAGCACCGTTCCCCCGCGGCGGTGTGCGCGCTTGCGACGACGCTGCGCCCCGTTCCCGAGTACGCCAGGGTGATTTCGAGGTCGGGCTCGGGCAGGGCGCCCGCGGCGCGCTCCGGCCATTCGACCAGGCACACGCCGTCGCCCAGGAAATATTCAGCCAGGCCAGCGTCCGCAAACTCGTGCGCATCCAGGAACCGATAAAAATCAAAGTGGTACAAGTTTAATCTAGAAACGATGTAAAGTTCAACCAGGGTGTAGGTCGGACTCTTCACCCGGGCCTGAATGCCCAGGGCGCGCAGCAGTCCTCGAATCAGAGTCGACTTTCCGCTGCCGAGTTCACCGCGGAAATGGAGCCGCATGCCCGGCTTAACGCACTCGGCGAGACGCGCGCCGAGCCGGCCGGTCGCCGCTGTGTCGTCCAGATGCGACGTCCAGTGCGATTCCGCGGAGGGCTGGCTATGATTCCCGGGATGAAGCATGTGAAGGCGGTCCGAAAAATTCGGCGTTCGCGCCCGAGCCCTGCCGAGCTCTCCGCGCTCGCCGCGAAAATCAAATCCTGGGGACGCGAGCTGGGATTCCAGGCAGTCGGCGTCGCCGATACCGACCTCTCCGCGGCGGAGCCCCGGCTGCATGCCTGGCTCGCGTCCGGCTTCGCGGGCGAACTCGATTATATGCGAAGGCACGGCAGTAAAAGGACACGTCCACCTTCGCTCGTTCCGGGCACCGTGCGCGTCATTTCGGCGCGCATGGACTACGGGCCGGACGCGGCCGACGGCGCATCCGTGCTCGCCGACGGCAACAAGGCCTTTGTCGCGCGCTACGCGCTGGGCCGTGACTATCACAAGGTGCTGCGGGCGCGCCTGAGGAGGCTCGCGGAACGGATCGCGGAAGAAACAGGCCGGTTCGGCTATCGCGTATTCACCGACTCGGCGCCAGTAATGGAGGTCGAGCTCGCGCGCAAGGCGGGACTCGGCTGGAGGGGCAAGCACACGCTGCTGATCGCGCGCGACACCGGCTCGTTCTTCTTTCTCGGCGACATCTACACCGACCTGCCCCTGCCGGCGGACGCTCCGGTGCCGGAACACTGCGGAAGCTGCGCGAAGTGCATCGACGTTTGCCCGACGCGGGCGATCGTCGCGCCGTACCGACTGGACGCCAGGCGCTGCATCTCCTACCTGACGATCGAGCTGAAAGGGAGCATCCCGGTCGAGCTGCGGCCGCTCATCGGCAATCGCGTCTACGGTTGCGACGACTGCCAGATCGTCTGTCCCTGGAACCGCTTTGCCCGGACGACGCCCGAGCCCGATTTCCGCGTGCGCAACGGCCTGGACCGCGCCGAGCTGATCGAGCTGTTCGCGTGGAGCGAAGATGAGTTCAGGGCCCGCATGGCCGGGAGCGCCATTCTGCGCATAGGCTACGAGCGCTGGTTGCGCAACCTCGCTGTGGGCCTCGGCAACGCCCCGAAGAGCGCGGGGGCGGTGGCGGCGCTGCGCAAGCGCGCTGCGCATCCCTCCGCGCTCGTGCGGGAGCACGTCGCCTGGGCGCTGGCGCGGCAGGCAGAGGCGGCTCCCGCCGCTTTGCTATAATTCGCGGTAATCGGCAACGTCCTCTCCACTCCTTTTTGTCCAGTTTTGCTGACCTGAATCTCCTGCCCGAACTGCTCAAGGCGGTCGCGGAGCAGGGGTACACCGAACCTACACCGATCCAGGCGCAGGCGATTCCGCTGGTGCTCCAGGGGCGCGACGTCCTCGGCGGCGCTCAGACCGGCACCGGAAAGACCGCGGGGTTCACGCTCCCGCTGCTGCAGCGCCTCGCCAGGCACGCCAATGCCAGCGCTTCTCCGGCGCGGCATCCGGTGCGCGCGCTGATTCTCACCCCGACGCGCGAGCTCGCTGCGCAGGTCGAGGAGAGCGTGAGGACCTACGGCAAATACGTTCCGCTGCGCAGCACGGTGGTGTTCGGCGGCGTCGACATCAAGCCGCAGGTCGCGGAGCTGCGCCGCGGAGTCGAGTTCCTCGTCGCCACCCCGGGGCGTCTGCTCGATCACGTTCAGCAGAAGACGGTGAACCTCCAGCAGGTGGAGGCCTTCGTCCTCGACGAGGCCGATCGCATGCTCGACATGGGCTTCATTCCGGACGTGCGGCGCATCATCGCGCTGCTGCCCAAGCAGCGGCAGAATCTTCTCTTTTCCGCGACCCTGACCCAGGACATCCGCACGCTCGCCGATTCGTTCCTGCGCGCTCCGGTGCTGGTGCAGGTGGCGCCGCAGAACACCGCCGCGGAGTCGGTGCGCCACGTGGTTCACCCCGTTCGGCGCGAGCGCAAGCGCGAGCTGCTCGCCTACCTGGTGCAGTCGCGCGAGCTGCGCCAGGTCCTGGTGTTCACCTCGACCCGCATCGGCGCCAACCGGCTTGCGTACCAACTGAACCGCGACGGCATCCACACGACCGCGATCCACGGCGACAAGAGCCAGCCGGAGCGGCTGCAAGCGCTCGACGACTTCAAGTCGGGCAAGGTCCGGGTGCTGGTGGCGACCGACGTCGCCGCGCGCGGCCTCGATATCGAAGACCTCCCGCACGTGGTGAATTTCGAGCTGCCGGGGGCTCCCGAGGACTACGTTCATCGTATCGGCCGCACCGGCAGGGCCGGCGCGAGCGGGGAGGCGATCTCCCTGGTGTGCGCCGAGGAGCACGAGCGCCTGGAGGCGATAGAGAAAGCGATCAGGGTGAGCATTCCCAGGAAGATCGTCCCGGGCTTCGAGCCCGATGGAAGGGTCGCGCCCTCGATGATGAGCAAGCCGGCGGGCCGCGGCGAATCGGGGCCGCGGGAGCGCCGGCCGCGTCACGGCGAGCGCGACCGCCTCACTCGCCCGGCTCAAGCGGCCAAGAACGCCGATCCGATCTTCGACTCGCCCTATCAGCCCGGCCCGCCGGCGGCGCCCCGGGCCGCGCCGGCCCAGCGGCCTTCGCGTCAGGTTGCCGCGCTCCTCGGCGGCCTGCCCAAGGGAAAATAGCTAGCCTTCCGCCCGGAACGGGCTGCGCTCGTTGAGCTCGTCCACGTAGCGCTCGATTCCCCTGGATTCGCGGGCGAGGAATTTCTCGACCGCGTCCGAGAACTCGGGATGGCGCAGCCAGTGCGCTGACCAGGTCCGGGTCGGCATGAAGCCGCGCGCGAGCTTGTGCTCGCCTTGCGCGCCCCCTTCGAAAGTGCGGATGCCCCGCTCGATGCAGAACTCGAGCGCCTGGTAGTAGCAGGCCTCGAAGTGGAGCAGCGGAACGTGCGCGACCGATCCCCAGTAGCGGCCGTAGAGCACGTCCGGTGAGAAGATGTTCAGGGCGCTCGCGATCGGCCTTCCCTCGAACTCGACCAGCACCATGAGAACGTGCTCGGGAAGGAACTCGCCGAGCCGTCTGAAGAAATCGAGGGTGAGGTATGGGGTCGAGTGGTGTGCGCGGTAGGTGCTGCCGTAGCAGCGCGTGAAGAATCTCCAATGCTCTTCGCGGATCTCGGATCCCGCGAGGCGGCGCAGGCGCGCTCCGGTCTCGCGGACGCGCCTGCGCTCCTGTCGGATCTTCTTGCGCTTCGAGGAGGCCAGATCGGCGAGGAACTGGTCGAAGCTCGCGTAGCCCCGGTTCTCCCAGTGGAACTGCACCGCCCTGCGCAGCATCATTCCTGCCGACTCCATTTCTCGCGCCTCGCCTTCGCCGGGAAACAGGACGTGCAAGGAGGACAGGTTGCGAGCGAGATCCAGCGCGGCCCGTATCAGCAGCGCGCGGCTCGCGACGTCGCGAGCGAGCAGCCTGGGCCCGGTGACGGGCGAAAAGGGCACGGCGGCGAGGAGCTTCGGGTAGTAGGCGAGTCCGCTGCGATGGTAAGCGTCGGCCCAGGCCCAGTCGAAGACATATTCGCCGTACGAGTGGTTCTTCGCGTACAGCGGCATCGCGCCGACCAGCGACCCGCCCTGCCACAGCGTGATGTACCGCGGAGCCCAGCCCGTGCCGTCGCAGGCGCATCCGGTCTCGTGGAGCGCGTGGAGGAACTCGTGGCGCAGGAAGGGATGACCCGAGGAGAGCGCGTTCCAGGCTCCCGGCTCGATCCCCCGGAGCGAGTCGACCACTTTCAGCGAGGGCGAGTCTTCGTTCAATCGGGACGTTGCAAAGCGGCGGTCGTTGCCGGTCGATTATAGGGTCGATTCTCCCCGCCGTCGCGGCGCGGCACTCCGTTTCCCGATGGTAGACTTCCTCGATGGCGAACATGGTCAAGATCGCGATTGCCCAGATCAATTGCGTCGTCGGCGATCTGGCCGGCAACGCCGCCAAGATACTCGGCTACTGCGAGGAGGCGCGCGGGGCCGGCGCAAGCCTGGTCCTAACGCCCGAGCTGGCGTTGTGCGGCTATCCTCCCGAGGATCTGCTCCTGCGCGACGGCTTCTATCGCGATTGCGAGGATGCGCTCGAACGCCTGGCACGACAGGTGAGCGGAATCACGCTCGTCGTCGGCCATCCGCACCAGACCGGCGGAAAGCGCCACAACTCCGCGTCGGTCATCCGGGACGGGCGGATCGCGGGCACGTATCACAAGCAGACGCTGCCGAACTACACCGTCTTCGATGAGGAGCGCTACTTCGAGCCCGGCGACGAGCCCTGCGTGTTCCGCATAGGGGAGACGCGTTTCGGCGTGAACATCTGCGAGGACACCTGGGGCGCGCTGGGACCCGTCACTGCGCGCTCCGAGGGGAAGGAGGTGCGGATCGGAATCAACATCTGCGCCGATGCCTGGGAAGCCGTGGCGCCACGCGCTGCGCGGGAAGCGGGGGCGCAGGTGCTCCTGGTCCTGAACGCCTCGCCCTACCACATGGGCAAGCAGGCGTCCCGCGACGACGTCATGCGCGAGCGCGTGACCGAGACCGGGATGGCGCTGGTCTACGCCAACCTGGTGGGCGGCCAGGACGAGCTGGTCTTCGATGGCGCATCGTTCGCGCTCGACAAGCGCGGCGGGAAGGTGTGTCAGCTGCCGCTCTTCGAGGAAGCGCTCGGATTCGTGACGTTCGAGGACGGCGAGCCACGCCCCGGCGCGATCGCCGAACCCCAGCCGCTGGAATCCGAGGTCTACAAGGCCCTGTGCCTGGGCGTGCGCGACTACGTCGGCAAGAACCGGTTTCCCGGAGTGATCGTCGGTCTGTCCGGCGGCGTCGACTCGGCGCTCACCTTGTGCATCGCCTGCGATGCTCTCGGGGCGGATCGCGTGCGCGCGGTCATGATGCCTTCTCAATATACGGCGCAGATCAGCCTCGAGGATTCGCGGCAGCTCGTCCGCAATCTGGGCGTTCGCTACGACGAGATCCCGATCCGTCCGGCCTTCGACGCTTTCCTGGGCCTGCTCGCGAAGGAGTTCGCGGGCAGGCCGGTCGACGCCGCCGAAGAGAATCTGCAGGCCCGCATCCGCGGCACTCTGCTGATGGCTCTGTCGAACAAGTTCGGAGCCCTCGTACTCACGACGGGCAACAAGTCGGAAATGGCGGTCGGCTACGCGACGCTGTACGGGGACATGGCGGGCGGGTTCGCCGTGATCAAGGACATTCTCAAGACCCTCGTCTACCGCCTGTGCTCATACCGTAATGCCCTCAAGCCGGTGATCCCCGAGCGCGTGCTGACGCGCGCTCCGTCCGCCGAGCTCAGGCCAAACCAGACCGACCAGGACAGCCTGCCACCCTACGATGTCCTCGACGCCATTGTCTCGGCGTACATGGAAAACGACCTGAGTCCGGCCGAGATGGTGGAGCGGGGCTTCGATGCGGCGAGCGTCGAGCGCGTGGTGGAAATGATCCACCGCAGCGAGTACAAGCGCCGCCAGGCCCCGATCGGGATCAGGATCACGCACCGGGGTTTCGGCAAGGATTGGCGCTATCCGATCACTTCCCGCTACCGGGAACCGTACCGATAGGCTGCGGCTGCTCCCTGGGGGAGCCGTCGGGTATACTGCACGGCGCAGGTCAACGCTGGAGGAAAGCCATGAAGAAAATTGAAGCCGTCGTGAAGCCTTTCAAGCTAGACGAGGTTCGCGAGGCGCTCGCCGAGGTCGGTGTCACGGGGTTGACCGTCACGGAGGTGAAGGGATTCGGCCGCCAGAAGGGACATACCGAGCTCTATCGGGGCGCGGAGTACGTGGTCGACTTCCTCCCGAAGGTCAAGGTCGAGGTGGTGGTCACCGAGAAGATGCTGGAGGGAGCGATCGAAGCGATCGTCAAGGCGGCACGCACCGGCAAGATCGGGGACGGCAAGATCTTCGTGACCGCGGTCGAGCAGGTGGTGCGCATCCGCACCGGCGAGACCAACGAGGCCGCGGTCTAGCCCGGGTCTAGGACTTGAGCAGCACCAGCAGCGCGCCGCTCCCGCCCTGATTTCGCGGCGCCTCGCAGAAGGCGAGCACCTCGTCGCGTTTCATCAGCCAGACCCGCACTTTCCCTTTCAGGACCGGTTCCCGCCCCGGCGAGCGCAGTCCCTTGCCGTGGACTACGCGGACGCAGCGCAGCCCGCGCTTCAGGCACGCCGCGAGGAAACCGGCGAGCAGCAGGCGCGCCTCGTCCCGGTTGAGGCCGTGCAGGTCGGCGACGTCCTGTACCGCCCAGTGTCCGCGCCTGAGCTTGCGCAGCACGTCGCGGCCGAGCCCCGGGCGCAGGTACGATTCTTCCTCCCCGGTCTCGATCGACGCCTCCTCCGGGAGCGCACCGTCCATGCTCTCGGCGAACGCCTCGTGCCCGTCGAGCAGAGACTGGACCGGGACGGGCGGCGGCGCCTTGTAACGGCGGAGGACGCGCGGCGCGGGACGAATCGGCGTGGTGCCCCGAACGGCGTCGCGGAACAGCGCGGCCTCGTCCTCCGGGATCGCGCGTAGGCGCCTGCGCACTCTAGTGCAGCCCTTCCAGGAACTTCTCGGCGTCGAGCGCCGCGATGCAGCCGCTTCCCGCGCTGGTGACGGCCTGCCGATAGACGTGGTCCTGCACGTCGCCCGCTGCGAATACGCCCGGCACGCTGGTCGCGCTCGCGTTGCCCTCGTTTCCGCCGCGCGTGACGATGTAACCGCCCTTCATGTCGAGCTGGCCCTCGAAGATCCCCGTGTTCGGCGTGTGGCCGACGGCGATGAACAGGCCGTGGACGTCCAGCTTCTGTCGCGCGCCGCTGCCCACGTCCTTCAGGTAGACGCCGTTCACGCCTTTGTCGTCACCAAGGACCTCGTCGAGGACGTGGTTCCAGCGCACGGTCACGTTACCCTTGTCGAGGAGCTTCTTCTGCAGGATCTTCTCGGCCCGGAACTTGTCGCGACGGTGAACCACGGTCACGTGGCGGACGATGTTGGACAGGTACAGGGCCTCCTCGACTGCCGTGTTGCCGCCGCCGACGACCGCGACGTCCTGACCTTTGTAGAAGAATCCGTCGCAGGTGGCGCAGGCGGACACTCCCTTGCCCATGAACGCCTTCTCCGACTCGAGCCCGAGGTAGCGGGCCGACGCACCCGTTGCGATGATGAGCGAGTCGCAGGTGTAGTCGTTGGCGTCCCCCTCGAGGCGAATGGGGCGCTCGTTCAAATGGGCGGTATGGATGTGATCGAAAACGATCTCGGTGTCGAAGCGCTCGGCGTGCTTCTGGAAGCGCTCCATCAATTCCGGGCCCTGGACTCCCATGCTGTCGGCCGGCCAGTTGTCGACGTCGGTCGTCGTCATGAGCTGCCCGCCGGGCGCCAGGCCCGTGACGACCACCGGCTTCAGGTTGGCGCGTGCGGCATAGACCGCGGCGGTGTAGCCCGCCGGGCCGGAACCGAGTATGAGTAGGCGGGAGTGCCTGGTTTTTTTTGACATGACGGAAGGATGGGGACGGAAAAGCCGCAATTCAATCGCTCGCCGACGCCCGATTATAACCCGGGCTGTTCGCGCCACTTTCTCGCCGCTCCCGCGGAGACGGAACGCGCCGGTCTGGTGATAAGATATGACGCTAGGATGTCCTGGGAGGACGCATAAATGACGGCCCCGGCTAGCGTCTCGATGCTGCTGTTGCGCAATGTGCCCCTGTTTTCGGTGCTGCCCGAGAACCAGCTGGCTTTGCTCACCGGAGCGGTGAGCCGCAAGAGTTTTCCGCGCGGCACGACGATCATCGCGGCCGGGGACGTCACCGAATCGCTCTACGTCATTATTTCGGGTCGTCTCAAGGTGATGATCAGCGACGACGAAGGACGCGAAGTGATCCTGGCGATCCTCGGACCCAACGAATTCTTCGGGGAGATGGGTCTGATCGACGACCATCCGCGCTCGGCGAGCGTGGCGGCCCTCGAGGCCTGCGAGCTGCTCAGCCTGTCGAAGCGAGACTTCAAGCGCTGCCTCTCGGAGAATTTCGAGATGGCCATGACGGTGATGCGGGGACTGGTGAAGCGGCTGCGTGAGGCCGACCAGAAGATCGGCAGCCTCGCCCTCATGGATGTGTACGGCAGGGTGGCCCATCTGCTGCTCGAGATGTCGGAGACGATAGACGGCCAGAAGGTGGTCACCAGGAAGCTTGCGAAGCAGGATATCGCCAAGATGATCGGCGCTTCGCGCGAAATGGTCAGCCGGGTGATGAAGGATCTGCAGTCCGGAGGGTACATCGACGTCCGTCCGGGTTCGATCCACCTGCACGAATCCATTCTGACGATCGATTGAGGGGGCAATCGGGGAATCTGGCGGCCGAGGCAATTTGAAACGGAATCAGGCACCTCTTCCCGGCAAAGTCGCTGCGCTGCTGCGCGAATCGCGGCTGTTCGTTCTGATCGCCGCGGCGCTGTACCTGTCCCTCGTCCTTGGCACCTTCAGCCGCGCCGACCCGGGGTGGTCGCACAGCGTCGCGGCCGGCGAGATCCGCAATCTGGGCGGCAGGGTGGGCGCCTGGGTCGCCGACGGGCTTCTCTATCTGTTCGGCCTCTCCGCCTGGTGGTGGGTGGTGCTGCTCGCCGTAGCCGCGGTGTGGACGCTGCGACGCTTGGACGGCGGCTCGCCGGACGATCGGCGATCCCTGGTCGTCGCGATTTTCGGATTCTGCGTGCTGCTCGTCGCCTCCAGCGCGGTCGAGGCGCTGCGGCTGTACTCGCTGAAGGCAACGCTGCCGCTGGCCCCCGGGGGCATGATCGGCGAAGTCGTCGCGAGGGTGCTGCAGTCCGGCTTCGGGTTTACCGGGGCGACGCTGATACTGATTGCGCTCGTCGCGACCACGCTTTCCCTGTTCACCGGAGTTTCCTGGCTCACGGTCATGGAGAAGGTCGGCGCGGGGCTCGAGCACGCCTGTTTTTGGATCTATGAGAGGTGGCAGAGCTGGCAGGACCGCAAGGCCGGCGCGATAGCGGCGGAGCGACGGGAAGCGGTAGTAGAGGAAAAGCGCGAGCTGATCGAGGACCATGCGCCGATCAGGATCGAGGCTCCCGTAGTCGAGATCCCGAAGTCCTCCAGGGTGCAGAGGGAGAAGCAGGAACCCCTGTTCCGCGACCTGCCGGACACTCCGCTGCCGCCGCTCAAGCTGCTCGACGAGGCGAGCAGCGACATCGAGGTCCTGTCCCCCGAGACCCTCGAGTACACCTCGCGGCTGATCGAAAAGAAGCTGGGCGATTTCGGCGTTCAGGTCAAGGTGCTCGCGGCCTATCCGGGGCCGGTCATCACGCGCTATGAGATCGAGCCCGCGGTGGGGGTCAAGGGCAGCCAGATCGTAAATCTGGTGAAGGACCTAGCGCGCGCGCTGTCGGTCTACAGCATCCGCGTGGTCGAGACGATTCCCGGGAAGTCGTGCATGGGCCTGGAGATTCCCAATCCGCACCGCCAGATAGTGCGGCTCTCCGAGATCGTGAGCTCGCGCGCCTACCATGAGCAGCATTCCCCGCTGACGCTCGCGCTCGGCAAGGACATCGCCGGGAACCCGGTGGTCGCCGATCTGGCCAAGATGCCGCACCTCCTGGTTGCCGGAACGACCGGTTCGGGCAAGTCGGTGGCGCTCAACGCGATGATTCTGTCGATTCTGTACAAGACCGAGCCGCGCGAAGTCCGCTTGGTGATGGTCGATCCGAAGATGCTCGAGCTCTCCACTTACCAGGGTATTCCGCACCTGCTCGCTCCGGTCGTCACCGACATGCGCCAGGCCGCGAACGCGCTCAACTGGTGCATGGGCGAGGTCGAGCGGCGCTACCGGCTCATGACCTGGGTTGCAGTGCGCAACCTCTCCGGCTACAACCACAAGGTGATCGACGCCGAGAAATCGGGCAGGCCGCTCAAGGATCCCGAGACGCTCGATCTTCCCGAGCCCCGCGACCTGGAGCGGCTGCCGCACATCGTGGTGATCATCGACGAGCTCGCCGATCTCATGATGGTGTCCGGGAAGAAAGTCGAGGAGCTAATCGCCCGGCTGGCCCAGAAGGCGCGCGCCGCGGGCATCCACCTGATACTCGCCACTCAGCGGCCTTCGGTCGATGTCATCACCGGCCTGATCAAGGCGAACGTGCCGACACGCATCGCGTTCCAGGTGTCGAGCAGGGTGGATTCCCGCACCATACTCGACCAGCAGGGGGCCGAGTCGCTGATCGGACAGGGCGACATGCTCTACCTGCCGCCCGGCTCGGGCATGCCGCACCGTGTGCACGGCGCGTACGTCGCCGACCACGAGGTGCACAAGGTCGTGGAGTACCTCAAGGCGCTCGGCCGTCCCGAGTATGTCGAGGGCGTGCTCGAGGGCGAAGAAGTCGCCTCCGGCGCAGAGTCCGCCGCGGGACAGGAGGGCGAGTCCGACCCGCTCTACGATCAGGCAGTGGAGATGGTGCTGCGGACGCGGCGCGCCTCGATTTCCCTCGTCCAGCGGCATTTGCGCATCGGCTACAACCGCGCGGCCCGCCTGATCGAGCAGATGGAGCACGCGGGCCTCGTGTCCGCGATGCAGACGAACGGCAACCGCGAGGTGCTCGTGCCCGCGAAGATGGAGTAGGGCGTGAGGGCGCCACGCCTTTTGGCAGCTGCTCCGGCGGGCCTGGTCCTCGCGCTCGCGGCGTCGGCATCCTCGGCGTCCAGCCTGGAGCGTTTCTCGGAGTTCATCAGCGGCTTTCGCACCGCTCGCGGAGGATTCGAGCAGAAGATCTTCGACAGCAACCACAGGCTGCTGCAGGAGTCGCGCGGCTCCCTCGCGTTCTCGCGCCCCGGCAGGTTTCGGTGGACGTACGTGAAGCCCTACCCGCAGCTCATCGTGGGGGACGGCAGCAGGGTTTGGATCTACGACGAGGACCTGAAGCAGGTCACGGTCAAGAAGCTCGATCAGGCACTGGGCTCGACCCCCGCGGCGCTCCTCGCGGGCAACAACGACGCAATGCACGCATTCAATCTCTCCGACAAGGGGAAGAAGGACGGGATCGAGTGGCTCGAGGCCCTTCCTCGCGGCAAGGAGAGCAGCTTCGAGAGGATCCGCATGGGCTTCGATACTTCCGGGCTTCGAGCCATGGAGCTCGTCGATACCTTCGGGCAGACGACCGTACTGAGGTTCAATTCCCTCGAGCGCAACCCGGACCTCGGCCCGGGTCTCTTCCGCTTCTCGCCCCCCAAGGGGGTCGACGTGATCGGCGACGTGAACTAATCCGCTGTCGGCAGGCGAATGACGGACTTGTTTCCCGCGCGAGCGCCCGTGCCCCCGTTAGCCGAGGCGATGCGGCCGAGGTCGCTCGACGATGTGATCGGCCAGCGCCACCTGCTGGGCCCGGGGAAACCCCTGCGCCTGGCTTTCGAGTCGCGCAAGCCGCACTCGATGATCCTGTGGGGGCCGCCGGGAGTCGGCAAGACCACGCTCGCGCGCCTCATGGCGGACGCTTTCGACGCCGAGTTCATCGCGCTCTCGGCGGTATTCTCGGGCGTGAAGGACATCAGGGAAGCGGTGCAGCGCGCGCAGGAGGTCCTCGCCGCCTCGGGGCGCCGCACCATCCTCTTCGTGGACGAGGTTCACCGCTTCAACAAGGCACAGCAGGACGCGTTCCTGCCCTTCGTCGAGCAGGGCCTGCTGACATTCATCGGGGCGACGACGGAGAACCCATCCTTCGAGGTCATCGGCGCGCTGCTTTCGCGCGCCGCAGTCTATGTGTTGCACAGCCTCTCCGAGGCGGAACTGGGAGAGCTGTTCGACCGCGCCGCCTCGCGGCTGGCCAAGCCCTTGTCCTTCGATGCGAAGGCGCGCGAGCGCGTGATCGGGCTCGCGGACGGAGATGCGAGGCGGCTGCTCAACGTGCTCGAGATATTGCACACGGCTGCGGCGGGCGCGGGCACAGCAGCCATCGACGGCGAACTCGTGCAGAACGCGGTGGCGCGCAACCTGCGCCGCTTCGACAAGGGCGGAGACGCGTTCTACGACCAGATCTCGGCGCTGCACAAGTCGGTCCGGGGCTCCGACCCGGATGCATCCCTGTACTGGCTCGTCCGCATGATCGACGGCGGGGCCGACCCGCTGTACGTCGGTCGCCGCGTGGTGAGAATGGCCGTCGAGGACGTCGGCCTCGCCGATCCGCGTGCGCTGCGCGTCGCGCTCGACGCGTGCGAGACCTACGAGCGGCTCGGAAGCCCCGAGGGCGAGCTCGCCTTCGCCGAGGCGGTGATCTATCTCGCGTGCGCCGCGAAATCGAACGCCGTGTACAACGCCTACAATCAGGCGCGCGGCTTCGTGTCCGTGGACGATTCGCGTCCGGTTCCGGGGCATCTGCGCAATGCCCCGACGAAGCTGATGAAGGACCTCGGCTTCGGCAGGGACTACAGGTACGCCCACGACGAGGCGGACGCCTATGCGGCCGCGGAGAACTACCTTCCCGAAGGCATGCCCGCGGTAAAATGGTACGAGCCGACCGACCGCGGACTGGAAGCGGCGATCGCCGAGAAGCTCGCGTACTTGCGCACCCTCGACCGCGCGGCGAAGAACAAGAAATAGAGCATGCTCGATCCACAGCTCCTTCGTAACGATATCGACTCTGTGGCCCGGCGGCTGGCCGAGCGAGCCTTCACTCTGGACGTCGCGGGATTCCAGGCGATCGAGGAGCAGCGCAAGACCGTCCAGACCCGAACGCAGGAGCTGCAGGCTGCGCGCAATCAGCTCGCCAAGCGCGTCGGCCAGGCCAAGGCCAAAGGTGAAGACGTCGCCGGGGTGATGGCCGAGTCCAGTCAGGCCGGTGCAGAGCTCGCTGATCTCGAGAGACGCCTGGAGTCGGTCCGGCAGCAGATGCAGGATTTCATGCTGGGCGTGCCGAACATCCCCAACGAATCGGTACCCGCGGGAAAGTCATCCGAAAACAACGTAGAGGTACGCAAGCTGGGGACGCCTCGCGCCTTCGAGTTCGCGCCCAAGGATCACGTCGATATCGGCGCCGGGCTGAGGTTGCTCGACTTCGACTCGGCGGCCAAGATCGCTGGAGCGCGTTTCGTCTTGATGAAAGGACCGCTCGCGCGCCTGCATCGCGCGATCACCCAGCTCATGCTCGACATCCACACGCAGGAGCACGGCTACACCGAGGTCTACGTGCCCTACCTCGTGAACGCGGACAGCATGCGCGGTACGGGGCAGCTGCCGAAGTTCGAGGCGGACCTGTTCGCCGTGCCTCGGGGGGACGAGGGAAAGCTCTACCTCATCCCCACCGCGGAGGTGCCCGTGACCAACATCATTCGCGACGAGATCGTCCCGCTCCAGGCGCTCCCGCTCAAGTTCGTCTGTCATTCTCCGTGCTTCAGGAGCGAGGCGGGATCGTACGGCAAGGACACGCGCGGGATGATCCGCAATCACCAGTTCGACAAAGTCGAGCTGGTCCAGGTCGTCCACCCGAAGGATTCCTACGAAGCGCTGGAGAAACTCACCGGGCACGCGGAGGAAATCCTCAAGCGCCTCGCGCTGCCCTATCGCGTCGTCAACCTGTGCACCGGGGACATGGGATTCGCGGCGGCAAAGACCTACGACATCGAGGTCTGGCTGCCCGGACAGAACGCCTACCGGGAAATTTCCTCTTGCAGCAACTTCGAGGCCTTCCAGGCGCGGCGCATGCAGGCGCGGTTCCGCAACGAAAAAGGCAAGCCGGAGCTCGTTCACACGCTCAACGGGTCCGGGCTCGCGGTCGGGCGCACCCTGGTCGCCGTCATGGAGAACTATCAGCGCGCAGACGGCGCGATCGACATTCCTTCTGCGCTGCAACCTTACCTGGGTCACCTCAAGGTCATAGCCCCGCCAGGTTGAACGCGCTGGTAAAATGCGCGCCACCGGAGAGGTGACGGAGCGGTTGAACGTGCCGGTCTCGAAAACCGGAATACGCGCAAGCGTATCGTGGGTTCGAATCCCACCCTCTCCGCCAGAACCCGTCCCAAGA
>DATEGT010000117.1:0-24543 GCA_035280025.1 Burkholderiales bacterium
CCCCGAAACCCGGTATGCCCCGGAAGGCAGCGCGATCACCAACATCTCCATCGCCACCACCGAGCAGTGGAAGGACAAGGCGAGCGGCGAGAAGCAGGAGCGCACCGAGTGGCACCGCGTGGTGTTCTTCAACCGCCTC
Organism: Burkholderiales bacterium; assembly: GCA_035280025.1. GTDB lineage: Bacteria > Pseudomonadota > Gammaproteobacteria > Burkholderiales > SG8-39 > VBDM01. Next base: position 140 of record DATEGT010000117.1, read on the forward strand.
GCGGAGATCGCGGGCGAGTACCTGAAGAAGGGCTCGCAGGTCTACGTCGAGGGCGCGCTGCGCACGCGCAAGTGGCAGGACAAGGAAGGCAAGGAGCGCTACACCACCGAGATCGTCGCCGAGCGCATGCAGATGCTCGGCAGCCGCTCGGGGATGGGCGATGCGGGCTCCCGCGGCGGCGACGAGGACAAGGCGCCGGTGACTGCGGGCGAAGGCAAGCCCGCGAAGAAGCCCGCGGGCAAGTTCGACGATATGGAAGACGATATCCCGTTCTGAAAAGGCGGGGCGTGAAGCCCCGCCACGTCATTCGATTACCTTCACTAGCTGCCCGACCTCGAGCTCACCGCTCGGATAGCGAGTGTTGAGCAGGCGTAGCTGCGCCTCTGCGTCCGGTATCCGCGCGCTCTTGGCGAGCGAGGCAAAGGTATCGCCTTCCTGGACTTTGCGCACCCTTAGCATAGGGGTCGTGCCTTCCGCCTTTCTTGCACCGAACTCCAGACCATCGAGGCGCGCAAGGAACTCGGAATTGGTGGGAACGGATGCACCAGCACGGCCCAGTTTGGCCATGCGCTTCGCAGCGCTGGGGTGGTCGTCGTAGATGCGCCCCATAGGTATCACTTGGCGCCCGAAGACACGCTCGCCCTTCTTTCGGTGATCCTGGTCGTACGCCTCAAGGTCGGCCAGGACCTCCAGTGCCGCGGACATGCCTTTCGCGGGATAACCCGCGCGGCGGAGATACTCGGTGCCATGCCGGTCCGCGTTGAATTCGTCGCGCCGGCTGAGGGCCGCCGTGGTCCCGATCCCCGGCAGGAGGGCTACTTCCGGGACAAGGAAGATGCTCGTGAGCGCCCAGGGATTGATCGACCAAAGCAGGCCCAAGTTGCCGTACGCGGCAATCTGGCCGATAGCCTCCCGGCGTGTTGCGTCGTGGGTGCAGATATGAGCCACTTCGTGCGAGAGCACCGCGGCAAGCTCGTTCTCGGAGCGAAGCATTTCCATCAACCCGCGGTTGATGTACACGAACCCCCCGGGCATCGAGGACGCTTGCGCCTGCGGTGAATCGAGTAGCGAGAACGTCCAAACGGCCTTCGGGCAGTCGCTCGCCGAGGCGACTTTTCTTCCTACCATCGCGATGTAGTCCTGGAGGTCGGTGCTCGCGGGGACGCCTAATCGTTTGATGATCGCAGCATGATGCTGGGAGCTCTTGTCCACCTCGGCTTTTTCGTCGAATGACCAGATTTTTCCCGTTGCACACCCACTCAGCGACGCGGCCAGGGCGGCGCCAGCGAAAAAACGTGCAGCACTTCCAGTAACTTTCGACATGGTTTTCTCCCGACAGTTGTTGAGGGACGGGCCGTTGATGCCCCGCCAAGGCTGCGCTGTCGGTGGTGAGATACGCAACGTTGATAAGAGAAGTGGTATAGAATCGTCCAGTCAGTATCAATTTTCGGTACTCTAGTGGCTCAAGCGGAGGCTCTTCTCGAGGTGGTGAAGAAAGCACTTAGGGAGCGCGGGATGACCTACGCCCGGATCGCGAAGGGCCTCGGCCTCTCTGAATCCTCGGTGAAGCGCACCTTCTCCAAAGGGACGATGAGCCTAGAGCGTCTCGAGCAGGTGTGCGTGCAGATGGATCTGGAGATCGCCGATCTGCTGGAGTTGACCCGCGCAGCCGAAGGCCGTGCCGCGGAGCTGACCGAGCAAGTCGAGCAGACCCTGGTGGGTGATGTGAAGCTGCTTCTCGTCGCGGTTCTAGCGATCAACCACTGGACCGTACAAGGGATGCTCGAGACCTACCGCTTCTCGGAACCGGAGCTGGTGGGCTTGCTCACACGCCTGGACCGGCTCGGGATCATCGATCTCCTGCAGGGAAACCGCATCAAAGTGCGGCTCGCGCGCAGCTTCGCCTGGCGTAAAGGCGGACCGATCCAGGGATTTTTCGAGGAGCGCGTCCAGGAGCAGTTCTTCGATTCTGCGTTTCTCGGCCGAGGAGAGCTGCGGGTCATGGTGCAGGGCAGCCTGTCCGCCAAGTCGAACGAGCTGCTGCAGCAGCGCATTCGCAAGCTCGCCGAGGAGTTCGATGCGCTCGTCGACGAGGATCGCTCGCTCGATCGCACTCTGCGCGATGGCACGACGCTAGTGATGGCGATGCGGCCCTGGGAGTTTGCGCAGTTCTCCGCGTTGCGCAGGAAAACTGTCGAGGGAAAGTTCAAGTAGTCGGGCGCCGGTCTTCTAGCCGCGCGGCGCGGCCACGCGCCTGGTACAGGACCGACCCGAGCGCCATCCCTGCGACGAACACCAGCGCCTCGAGACTTCCTCCGGACAGCGCCGCTATCCCGGGTCCGGGGCAGTAGCCGCCGATTCCCCAGCCCAGGCCGAAGACGCCCGAGCCGATCAGCAGCCTGCGGTCCACCTTCGTCATGCGCGGGAGGTGGAACTCGCTCTCGAACATCGGCTGCTTGCGCGCGAGGACGAAACGGAACGCGAGCATCGCTACGCCGACGGCGCCGGCCATGACGAGCGCGAGGCTGGGGTCCCAGTTTCCGGAGACGTCGAGGAAGTCGAGCACCTTCTCCGGGTTCACCATCTGCGAGATCGCGAGCCCCAGGCCGAATATCAGCCCGGCAAGCAGCGCGCTCGCGTTTCTCGCCGCCGCGTGCGTCACGACGCCACTCCGAAGAGATGCCGCACGACGAACACGCTGATCATGCCGGTGAGCATGAACGTCAGCGTCGCGGCGATGGAGCGCACCGAAAACCGGCTGATCCCGCACACGCCGTGCCCGCTGGTGCAGCCGCCACCCTGCGCGGTGCCGAAGCCCACCAGCACGCCGGCGAGAAGAACCAGCGGCACCGGATAGCCGGCGCGCGGCGCAAACGCCGGCGGCGCGAGCCACAACCAGCCCCCGGCGCCCGCCATCAGGCCGGCGAGGAACAGCCAGCGCCAGGTATCGCGCCGCTGCAGCAGCGCGCCGTGCATGATCCCGCTCACGCCCGCGATGCGGCCCGTGAGCCAGAGCAGGAGGCTCGCCGAGATTCCGATGAGCGCGCCGCCGATCAGCGCGCTGGCCGGGGTGAAGTTCGCCACAAGCCGATTGTCGCACACGGTAGAATTACGCCGTGCGTGGAGCGCGTTCGGGAGTCGATGCATGGACATGAAGCGGCGGGGGATTCTGAAGGCCGGAGGCGGGACCGGCGTGCTGGCGCTCGCGGCTGCGGCGGGGCTCCTGCCGACGCGATCGGCGCTCGCCCAGCAGCAGTGGAACAAGGCGGCGTTCGCGACCAAGACCTTCGCCGACACCCTGAAGGCGCTCGGCGGCGGGGGATCCACCGAGAGCCCGCAGATCCAGATCACCGCGCCCGACATCGCCGAGAACGGCGCGGTGGTGCCGATCACGATCGAGAGCGCGATCCCGGGCACGCAGAACATCGCGATCCTGATCGAGAAGAATCCCAACACGCTGTCGGCGGAATTCGACATTCCCGAGGGAACCGACCCCTTCATCACGACGCGGGTGAAGATGGCCGAGACCTCCAACATCTACGCGCTGGTCCGGGCCGGAGGCAAGTACCACCACGCGGTCAAGGAGATCAAGGTGACGCTCGGCGGGTGCGGAGGCTGATATGGCCGATCCGATGCGCATCCGCGCGAGCATGTCCGGCGACAAGGTCGAGGTGCGGGTGCTGATGAGCCACGAGATGGAAACCGGACAGCGCAAGGACGCGAGCGGCGCTCTCGTTCCCGCGCATTTCATCCAGAACGTCACGGTCACCCACGCCGGCAGGACGGTGCTGTCGGCGCAGTGGGGGACCTCGATCTCGAAGAACCCCTTCATGCATTTCCGGTTCAAAGGGGGCAAGCCCGGCGAGAAGGTGACGATCAGCTGGGTCGACAACAGGGGCGAGCGCAGGACCGACGAAGCCGTCATCGTCGGCGGCTGAGCCAAGGAGAGAGACGATGGCGTTTCACCGGCTGCTGGCCGCCGTTCTGGTAGGGTCGCTGGCGGCAATCTTTCCCAGCGTCTGTCCGGCGCAGCAGGACGCCCAGAAGGAAGTCGAGCGCTACCGGCAGCTGCTCGCCGAAGGCAACCCCGCGGACCTGTTCGAGGCGAAGGGCGAGGAGCTGTGGAAGACCTTGCGCGGCCCGAAGAACGCCTCGCTCGAGCGGTGCGACCTCGGCCTGGGCGCGGGCGTGGTGAAAGGCGCCTTCGCCCGCATGCCGCGCTACTTCGCCGACACCGACCGCGTCCAGGATCTGGAATCGCGCATCGTCACCTGCATGGTGACGCTGCAGGGCTTCACGCCCGAGGAGGCGACGAAGAATCCCTTCTCCGCGCCGGCGCGCCCGTCGGTGCTGGAGGCGCTCGCGAGCTACGTCGCCGGCGAGTCGAAGGGCATGAAGCTCGACGCGCCGCTCCGCCATCCCAAGGAGATCGAGGCCTTCCAGGTCGGCGAGCAGCTCTTCTACCGCCGCGCCGGCCCGCACGATTTCGGCTGCGTGAGCTGCCACGGCGAGAGCGGCAAGCGCATCCGCCTGCAGGAGCTGCCCAAGCTCACCGATCCCGCGGACGCGCGCAAGATATTCACCACCTGGCCGGCGTACCGCGTGTCGCAGGGCACGGTGCGCACGATGCAGCACCGGCTGTACGACTGCTACTGGCAGATGCGCCACCCGCAGATGGACTACGTCTCGGAGGCGTCGATCGCGCTCGAGGTGTTCATGGCGAAGTACGCGAACGGGGGCGAGATCCGCGCGCCGGGGCTGAAGCGATGAAGATCGCGCCGATTCCGGCGATGCTGATCCTCGCCGGCTGCGCGGGCGGGCTCTCCGATGACGGCGCGCGCCAGCGCGCCGAGCAGGTATTCCGCGGCTCCTTCACGCACGGCAACCGGCAGATCGCCGCGAAGGTGGAGCAGCAGGACGAGGTCCAGGCGCTGTGCTCCCGCTACCGCAACGAGCCGCCCAAGGACGTCGCCGGCAGGATCGAGAGCGCCCAGGCCGCGAGCATCCGCTATCCGGCTTCGGGGAAATTCCTGGGCGACTGGCGTCAGGGCGAGAAGATCGCCCAGGACGGCTACGGCCTGCGCTTCACCGACCGCGACGCGAAGCGCCCCGACGGGGGAGGCTGCTACAACTGCCACCGCATCTCTCCGGCCGAGATTTCCTACGGAACCGTCGGTCCGAGCCTGTACCGCTTCGGCGCCCTGCGCGGATCGGGGGAGGCGGTGCAGCGCTACGTCTACGGGAAGATCTACGACTCGCAGGCCACCCTCGCGTGCTCGCACATGCCCCGCTTCGGCCGCAACGGCGTCCTCACCGAGGCGCAGATCACGCACCTCGTCGCGCTCCTGCTCGACCCGGAATCCCCGGTCAACAAGTAGCGAATGTCCTGATGCACCTGTCGCGCCGCGAGTTCCTGCAGGCGCTCGCCGCCGCGGCCGCGGCCGGACTGCCGCTGGCGTCGCGCGCCGCGGGCGACGAGAGGCTCTACGACCTTCCGCGCTTCGGCAACGTGTCGCTGCTGCACTTCACCGACTGCCACGCGCAGCTGCTTCCGGTGTACTTCCGCGAGCCCAGCGTCAACATCGGCATCGCGGGCAGCATGAACCGCCCGCCTCACGTCGTCGGAGAGCCGCTGCTCAGGCTGTTCCGCATGCGCCCGGGAAGCGGCGAGGCGTACGCCTTCTCGCATCTGGATTTCGCAGCCGCCGCGCACCGCTACGGCAGGCTCGGCGGCTTCGCGCACCTGGCGACGCTGGTGAAGAAGCTGCGCGCGGAGCGCAGGGCGAGCCTGCTGCTCGACGGCGGCGACACCTGGCAGGGCTCGGCGACCTCGCTGTGGACGCGGGGCCAGGACATGATCGAGGCGCAGAAGCTCCTCGGCGTGGACATCATGACCGGGCACTGGGAGTTCACCTACGGCACCGAGCGGGTAAAGGAGGTCCTCGACAGGGATTTCGCGGGGCGCATCGAGTTCCTCGCGCAGAACGTGGAGACCGGCGATTTCGGCGACCCGGTGTTCAAGCCCTACACGATCCGCAGCCTGGGCGGCGTGCCGGTGGCGGTGATCGGGCAGGCGTTCCCCTATACGCCGATCGCCCATCCGCGCCGCTTCGTCGCCGGATGGACCTTCGGCATCGGGGAGAAGCGCCTGCAGGGCCTGGTGGACGAAGCGCGCGGCAAGGGCGCCGCGGTGGTGGTGCTGCTCTCGCACAACGGCATGGACGTGGACATCAAGCTCGCCTCGCGGGTCACCGGAATCGACGCGATCCTCGGCGGGCACACGCACGACGCCGTGCCGGTCCCGATCCCGGTGCGCAACCGCAAGGGCAAGACGCTGGTGACCAGCGCGGGATCGAACGGCAAATTCCTGGCGGTCCTCGATCTCGACGTGCGCCTGGGCAAGATCCAGGGCTACCGCTACCGCCTTCTGCCGGTGTTCGCGAACCTGCTTTCCCCCGATCCCGACATGGCGAAGCTGATCGAGGCCCTGCGCGCGCCCTACGCGGACAAGCTCGCCGAGGAGCTCGCGCGCACCGAGGCGCTGCTCTACCGCCGCGGCAACTTCAACGGATCCTTCGACCAGCTGATCCTCGACGCGCTGATGGAGGCGAAGGAGGCGGAGATCGCCTTTTCGCCGGGATTCCGCTGGGGCACTTCGCTGCTTCCCGGCGAGGCGATCACGCTGGAGGACGTGATGAACCTGACCGCGATCACCTATCCCGAGACCGTGCTCTCCGAACTCACCGGGGCCGCGATCAAGGCGTTCATGGAAGACGTGTGCGACAACCTGTTCCACCCGGATCCCTACTACCAGCAGGGCGGGGACATGGTGCGCGTGGGAGGATTGAGCTACAGCTGCACGCCGGGCAATCGCATCGGCGCGCGCATCGGCGACCTGCGGTTGCGCGGGCGCAGGATCGAGGCCGGCAAGACCTACAAAGTCGCGAGCTGGGCGCCGGTCGCCGAGGGCGCATCCGGCGAGCCCGTGTGGGACGTCCTCTCGCGCTACCTGCGCGAAAAGAAGACCGTCGTCGCGCGGCGTCTCGAGATGCCGCGTCTCGTCGGAACGGCGGGCAACCTCGGCATCGCGCGATCCGGGGCTTGAAAGGGGCGGCGGCGCCCCCATAGCTCGCGGTATAATCGCCGCCTTGCGCGGAGCCACCATGCCGATTTACGAATATCGCTGCTCATCGTGCGGGTTCCAGAAGGAGTACCTGCGGAAGGTGTCCGACCCGGCCCTCCCGGTGTGCCCGGAGTGCGGCAAGAACACCTTCTCCAAGATGCTGAGCGCCGCGGGATTCCAGCTGAAGGGCAGCGGCTGGTACGCCACCGATTTCAAGAACAGCGGCTCCAAGCCCGCGGCGAAGACCGAAGACAAGGGGACCGCGAAGCCCGACGGCAAGGATTCGAGCCCGGGCAAGCCGGACAAGACCGATTCGACACCGGCCAAGCCCGGCGGCAGCACCGAGTCGAAGTCGGAAGCCGCGGCTTAGGGTCGCGGCGCCCGGCGCAAGCGGCTCCGGCCCGTTCGGAGACCGGCGCATTCGATGAAGAAAATCCTCATCACCGGATTGCTGATCTGGATCCCGCTCGCGATCACGATCTGGGTGCTCGAGCTGATCGTGAGCACGATGGACCAGTCGCTGCTGCTGCTGCCGCCGCAGTACCAGCCGCAGGCGCTGCTCGGCTACCAGATCCCGGGGATCGGCGCGCTGCTCACGGTGCTGGTCGTGTTCGTCACCGGAGCGCTCGCGTCCAACATCCTCGGCCAGCGCCTGCTCCTCTTCTGGGAAGCGCTGCTCGGCCGCATCCCGGTGGTGAAGACCATCTACAGCAGCGTGAAGCAGGTGAGCGACACCCTGTTCGCGCCGGGCGGCCAGGCGTTCAGCAAGGCGCTGCTGGTGCAGTATCCGCGCGAGGGCAGCTGGACCATCGCTTTTCTCACCGGAACGCCGGGAGGCGACGTCGCCGGGCATCTCGAGGGCGAGCATGTGAGCGTGTACGTCCCGACTACCCCCAACCCGACCTCCGGCTTCTTCCTCATGATGCGCAAGGCCGACGTGATCGAGCTCGACATGAGCGTCGACGACGCGCTCAAGTACGTCATCTCGATGGGCGTGGTGCCTCCCGAAACGCCTGGGAGCGAGCACTGACCATGCGCAGCCACTATTGCGGCAGGCTCGGAACGGCGCTGCTGGGGCAGACGGTGACGCTCGCCGGCTGGGCGCACCGCCGCCGCGACCACGGCGGGGTGATCTTCATCGACCTGCGCGACCGCGAGGGGCTCGCCCAGGTCGTCTCCGACCCCGACCGGAAGGAGACCTTCGCGACCGCCGAGAAGATCCGCGGCGAGTACGTGCTCAAGGTGACGGGCACGGTGCGCCGCCGGCCCGAAGGCACCGTCAACCCCAATATCGCGAGCGGCGAGGTGGAGGTGCTCGCGCACGACATCGAGATCCTCAACGCCTCGCTGACCCCGCCCTTCCAGCTCGACGAGGAGGGCCTCTCGGAGACGGTGCGCCTCACGCACCGCGTGATCGACCTGCGCCGCGAGCCGATGCAGAAGAACCTGGCGCTGCGCTATCGCGTCGCGATGGCGGTGCGCAGATACCTCGACGCGCAGGGGTTCATCGACATCGAGACCCCGATGCTGACGCGCTCGACCCCCGAGGGGGCGCGCGACTACCTCGTGCCCTCGCGCGTGCACGAGGGCGAGTTCTACGCGCTGCCGCAGTCGCCCCAGCTCTTCAAGCAGATGCTGATGATCGCCGGCTACGACCGCTACTACCAGATCACCAAGTGCTTCCGCGACGAGGACTCGCGCGCCGACCGCCAGCCGGAGTTCACCCAGATCGACTGCGAGACTTCCTTCCTCGGCGAGAGCGAGATCCGGGCGATCTTCGAAGGCATGATGCGCAGCGTGTTCAAGGACGTGCTCGGCGTCTCCCTTCCCGACCCCTTTCCGGTGATGAGCTACGCGGAGGCCATGCGCGACTACGGCTCGGACAAGCCCGACCTGCGCGTGCCGCTGAAGCTCGCCGAGCTGACCGACGCGATGAAGTCGGTCGAGTTCAAGGTGTTCTCGGGTCCCGCGAACCTGCCCGGCCACCGCGTCGCCGGGCTGCTCGTGCCCAGGGGCGGCGAGCTCACGCGCGGAGAGATCGACGCCTGCACCGAGTTCGTCGGCATCTACGGCGCGAAGGGGCTCGCCTGGATCAAGTTCAACGAGATCTCGAAAGGCCGCGACGGCATGCAGTCGCCGATCGTGAAGAACCTGTCGGACGCGGCCTTGAAGGCGATCGTCGAGCGCTCGGGGGCGAAGGACGGCGACCTGATGTTCTTCGGCGCGGGCAGGGCGAAGGTCGTCAACGACGCGCTGGGCGCGCTGCGGGTGAAGATCGGCCACGAGAAGGGCCACGCGAAGGACGCCTGGATGCCGCTGTGGGTGGTCGACTTCCCGATGTTCGAGTACGACGAGGAGGAGAAGCGCTGGAACGCGATGCACCATCCCTTCACCGCGCCCAAGGACGGGCACGAGGAGAGGCTCGCCTCCGATCCGGGCTCCGCGCTCGCCAAGGCCTACGACGTCGCCCTGAACGGCTGGGAAATCGGCGGCGGCTCGGTCCGGATCCACCGCGAGGAGGTGCAGTCGAAGGTGTTCCGCGCTCTCTCGATCGGGCCCGAGGAGGCGCGGCAGAAGTTCGGCTTCCTCCTCGATGCGCTCCAGTACGGCGCGCCGCCGCACGGCGGCATCGCCTTCGGCCTCGACCGCCTCGTCGCCATGATGGCGGGCGTCGAGTCGATCCGCGACGTCATCGCATTTCCCAAGACGCAGCGCGCCCAGGACCTGCTGGTGCACGCGCCTTCCCCGGTCGACGAGAAGCAGCTGCGCGAGCTGCACATCCGGCTGAGAAAAGAAAAGACATGAAAGCCGACTGGCTCAAGGACGGGGCGAAGGCCGGGGTCTACCATCTCGCCGCCGACGCGCGCGAGCTCGCCGGCGCGGCGGCGAGCTCCGGCCTCATGGTGATCTACGTCGACATCCACCACGCGCACGACCGGGACGACTTCATGGCGGAAGCCTCGCGAGCCCTGAGATTTCCCGAGCAGGCGGGCGCGAGCTGGGAGAGCTTCGGCCTGGGCTTGAAGGACCTGTCGTGGATACAGGCGAAGGGCTGGGTGGTGATCCTCGAGAAGAGCAAGCACTTCGCCGGGGGCCACGGCCGCGAGTTCAAGGACGCGATGGCCGCGATGGGCGCCGCGGCCGATCACTGGCGCGGGCAGGGGAAACCGTTCTGGACGCTGATCGGCGGGCCCGACGGCTGGAAGTCCGGCTGGCCGGACATGCCCGCGGCCTGATGGTCTTCAGCGGCGTCCCGTTTCTCTTCTATTTTCTTCCCGCGTTCCTAGTCGCCTATTTTCTCGCCCCGGCGCGGGCGAAGAACGCGATCCTTTTCCTCGCGAGCCTGCTGTTCTATTCCTGGGGCGAGGGCGCCTACGTCGTCGTCCTGCTCGCCTACCTCGCGTTCAACTACGCCTGCGGCAGGCTCGTCGGCTCGCTGGAGGGCGGGCGCAGGAAGGCGGCGCTCGCGCTCGGGCTCGCCTTCAATCTGTCGGGCCTGGTCTGGTTCAAGTACGCGATCTTCGTCCTCGGCGCGGTCCCGGGGAGCGGAGGCCTGCTCCCCGGTCACCTGCCCGCGGGCATCTCCTTCTACACCTTCCACTCGATCTCCTACCTGGTCGACGTCTACCGGCGCAGCGCCGCCGCCGAGCGCAACGTGCTTTCGCTCGCGGTCTACCTCTCGATGTTCCCGCAGCTGATCGCCGGGCCGATCATCCGCTTCAAGGACATCTGCGGCGAGATCCGCGGGCGCGCCCACGGCTGGGAGCAGGCCTACTCGGGATTCCGCCAGATGTTCGCCGGCCTCGCGCAGAAGGTGCTGATCGCCGACAATGTCGGCCCCCTCGCCGACGCCGCGTTCAACGCCGACCCGGGGTCGCTGACCGCGGGGCTCGCCTGGCTGGGCGTGGTCGCGTACACCTTCCAGATCTACTTCGACTTCGCCGGCTATTCGAACATGGCGATCGGCATGGGCCGCATCATGGGGCTGACGTACCCGCGGAATTTCGACCTGCCGTACTGCTCGAAGTCGATTACCGAGTTCTGGCGCCGCTGGCACATCTCGCTGTCGACGTGGTTCCGCGACTATCTCTACATTCCGCTGGGCGGAAACCGCGTCTCGCGCTCGCGGACTTTCCTCAACCTGCTCGCCGTGTTCGTGCTCTGCGGCCTGTGGCACGGCGCGAGCTTCAGCTTCGTGGTATGGGGACTCTGGCACGGAGCGTTCTTGGTCCTCGAGCGCACGCCCTTCGGCCCGGCGCTCGAGACGCGGCCTGCGGCGCTGCGTCACGCCTATGCGCTCCTCGTGGTGATGATCGGCTGGGTGTTCTTCCGCTCGCCGACCCTGCCCGCCGCCTTCGGATATCTGCGGGCGATGGCCTGCGCGGGCGGCGCGTGCACCGCATCTATCCCCCACGAGGTCCTTGCGCTGCGTCCCTGGCATCTCGCGTGGCTGGCGGTCGCCGCGGCGCTGGCGACGCCGCTCAGGGCGGCGTTCGGCGCGCGCCTCGCGGCGGAAGGCGGCAGCGCCTTCCCCGCGCCGCCGCTTGCGCGGTGGCGCGACATCGCCGGATCGACGTTCCTGCTGCTGCTTTCCGCGATGGCGCTCGCGGGCGGCACCTACAACGCCTTTCTCTACTTCCGCTTCTGACGCCGGCGATGCGCAATTTGCACAGGACCGGAGTCGCGATCTTCCTGCTTGCGATGCTCGCGCCCGCCGCGGTGCAGCTCTTCTCCGCCCGCGCGGAGGTCTCGGCCGCCGAGAAGCGCGCGCTCGAGCCGATGCCGGCGTGGCCGAAAGGCCGCGGCGAATGGAGCGCGCTTCCCGCGGGGCTCGACCGCTTCGTCCGCGATCACTTCGGACTGAGGGAGCCGCTCGCCACCGGCTGGAGCCTGCTCAAGTACGCGCTGCGCTACACGCCGCGCGTCGCCGTCGGCCGCGAGGGCTGGCTGTATTTTCCGCAATACTGGGACGCGAAATACGGCACGCGCGGCTGCGGCACGCTCTCGGCCGGGCTTCGCGCTCTCGCCGGCCGCGTCGACCGCCTCGCCGCCCGCGCCGCGGAAAGCGGCGTGACGGTGGTGTTTGCGATCGCGCCGGACAAGGAAACGATCTACCCGGAATACATGCCGGCGGATTCGGGCGCGGTCGGCTGTGATCTCTACACGGCCCTCATGGCCGCGCTGCAGCGGACGAAGACGGTGGACCTGCGCGCCGCGCTGGGTGCCGCGAAGGCGGCGGAGCAGGTCTATTTCAGGACCGATTCGCACTGGAACGACATCGGCGGCTGGCGCGCCGCGCGCGTCCTGCTCGAGGGCGCGTGCGCTCCCGGACCGGATTGCGCAAGGCTGCCCGAGCCGCGGCTCGCGACGCAGACCCTCGGGGGAGATCTCGCCGGGCTCATCGGGCTCGCCTCGCTGAAGGCCGAGCGCTATGTCGCGGTGGACGTGCCGCGGACGAGGCGCGCCGGACGCAGGCTCGTCGTCGTCGGCGACTCCTTCGCGAAGAGCATCGTGCGCTTCATCGCCGCCGGCGAATCCGTCGGCGAGGCGGGCTTCATCGATCATGCGGAAGGCCGGGTCGATCTCCCGCCGATCGTCGCGTCGAAACCCGACGTCCTCATGATCGTCGTCGTCGAGCGCTACCTGTACGACCGCGATTTCCTGCGCTCGTTTGCGGCCGGCTTCTAGCGCCCGGGCGCGACTCCGCCGGCGCGCTCGGCGAGGTACGCTCGAGTGCTCTGCGCGCGCACGCCGAAACGCAGCGACAGCGTCGCGGCGTTGTAGCTCCAGTTCGCCGTCGGCGCGACGGCGGTCCCCGCGACCGGCGAGTCGTAATGCTCCAGCTCCAGGTCGAGGCTCATGCCGGGCTCGAGCGCCCACGAGACCAGGGCCCAAACGCGGTAGGTCGCGATCCAGTCGCGGAAATCCTCGCCCTGCTTCTGCACTCGCTGCTGCCCCGCGCCGGCGTCCAGCGCGAAAGTGAGCGGCGCGAGGCCTTCGTACTCGAAATAGGTCCCGATCTCCACCGTCTCGGCGCGCCGCGGAGCGAAGTACCCGGCCGCGGTGGCGTGCTCGTAGCCGAGCTGGTTGTAGAACACGCCGATCTCCGCGGCCGGACGCCACCGGTAGACGGGGCCGAAGCCGTAGCCCGTGCGGTGATTGACGTCGAAGGCGGAGCGCAGGGCGCCGCGCTGGCCGCGGGCCCGGACGCGGTAGGGCCCGGCGACGGGCAGGTCGAGCCCGGCCTTGGCTTCCGCGAGCTCCACCGGCTGCGCGACCAGCTCGGGCGTGGCGATCAGGGGATTTTCCAGGATCCGCACCTCCGCGGCAGGACCCTCCGCGGGGCTCGTCCAGCGCAGACGCAGCCCCGCGACCGGGCGGTTCGTCTCTCTGGGGTTCGCCTGGGGCGAGCTCAATCGCGCGCCGCCCGCGAGGCCGTCGAGCTTGAGCGTGGCGAGGGGCTGCCACTTCGCGATGAGCGCGAGCGCGTCGACCGTCCCGGAATTGAAGGGGTCGATCACCTCGTTCTGCTCGGCGTGCAGCCCCACGCGCGAGCGCGGCGTCATCTGCCATTCCGCTTCCAGGCCCCAGCGGGTGATCCTGTCCTCGTCGGTGTCGCTGCTGCGGCCCGCGAAAGGTTTCAGCGAGAACGCCGATTCCGCGAGCGCCGCGTCGACCCTCTCCAGCGCGGGCTCGCTCCCGTCGAGGGCGTACGATGCCGCGTAGGCGTCCGCCGCTTCCGCGTAGCGGTGCGCCCGCCGGCGCGCCTGCCCGAGCTCGAACCAGGCCTGCGCGTTCTTCGGCTGGCGGGCCGCCCACGCTTCGCAGTTCGCCACCAGTTCGTCGGTGCGTCCCGCGTCGCGCAGGATCCGTCCCAGGCCCGCGTAGACGTCGGGCTCGTCCGGCGCCATACGCCGCGCGCGCGCGTATTGCGCCACGGCGTCGTCGACCCTGCCGGACTTGGCGAGAGCGTCGCCCAGGGCCATGTCGCCCCAGGGATCGCCGGGCTCGAGCTTCACGTAGCGCCTGAGGAGAGCGATCGCCTCGGCCGAGCCCTGCGGCAGCAGGCGCGCCAGCTGGAAAGTCGCGCGGCTGTTGTCGGGTTCGGCGGCGAGGACCGCGCGGTACAAGGTCCGCGCGAGCTCGCGCTGGCCGGCGGCGTAGGCGGCGTCGGCGCGCTGCAGAGTCAGCGCCGCGCTCCCCGATCTGCCCTGGGCCGCAAGCGGCGCGGGACCCGCTGCGCAGAAAAGGATCAGTACCGCGCCGACCGCCCTCATCGCGCTGCGTGTCGCAGCGTCCCGAAGCGCAGGCACAGGCGCAGGCATTCCACCGTCCCGAGAACCGCGGCGAGCACGCTCGAAGTCACCAGGAGCGCCGAGACGCGCAGCGACAGAACGGCGTGGTGCCCGCCCGCGGGGGCGGCGACGCGATGCAGGAGCAGGGCGTCCAGCGCCCAGAAGACGCCGGCCATCACGGCGACGACTCCGACGGCGATCGCGAACTGCCTCGCGACGAGGCTCCCGCGCCTTGTCGCATCGCCTTGCCACCGGCGCAGCACTTCGCAGACCGGCATCCAAAGCGCTACCAGAATGTAGAAGAGGCCTCCGATGCCGGTGCCGGGCAAGCCGGGGTTCATGGTTAGTGTCCTTTCTCGTAGATGCGAAACGGCCGGCGCAGAAGCCACTCGGACCAGACGGCTTCCAGGAAATAGAATCCGTTCACCAGCCGCAGCACGAAGAACGACGGCAGGCTCGCCAGCGTGCGGCCGATCTCGCGCCGCGGAATCGAGCCGACCAGGATCGGCACGAGGATCGCGGGGGCGTCGATGAAGTACGCGAGCAGCGGCCAGGGGCTCCTCAGCGCGACCGCCAGCACGGGCACCACGATGAGGAAGGCGATCGAGGCGACGATCGCGTCCCACAGCGTCACGGCGACCGCCGATCGCAGGAAGGGGACCGCGAGCAGGGCCCTCCAGTGCAGGCCGACGTTCTGGATGAACCCGTGGCTCCAGCGGTGCAGCTGCTTGCGCATCAGGCGGAAGTTGTACGGCTCGATGGGATAGCAGACCGCCTCGGGCACGAAGCGCACGCCGACGCCGGCTTCGTGAAAGCTCCAGGTCAGGTCCATGTCCTCGGCGAGCGTCCGCGCCGACCATCCGCCGTGCGCGCGCAGCAGCTCGGTGCGGTACATCGAGAAGCAGCCAGAGGAGATCAGCGGCCGGTGGTAGTAGTCCTGCACCTGCTTGTAGAAGGTGAACGCAAACAGGTACTCGATGAAGCGTCCCCGTTCCCACAGGGTCCTGATCCTGCGCGGCAGCACGAAGCCGCAGGCCGCGCCGACGCCGGGTCGGGCGAAGCATTGCATCAGCCTCTCCACCGCGGTCGGCTCGAGCGTGGTGTCGGCGTCGATCGCCATCACCAGCCTGGTCTGCACCCACGGCAGCGCGTAGCTCTGGGCGCCGGCCTTGGACCCGGTGTTGCGCGGAGGCCGCAGCACGGCGACGCGGGAGCGGCGGCCCACCGCGCCGGTGTCGTCGGTGGACGCGTCGTCGACCAGGATGATCTGGTCCGGCGGGACCGTTTGCCCCCGCAGGCTCCGGATCGTGTCGCCGACGAATTCGGCCTCGTTGTACGCGGGGATGATGACGGTCAGTTCCATGGCCGGCTGCGGCGGGGCGGGATCTCGATGGAGGCGTACCGGTGTTAACACGCGGAACGGGGGCGTCGAGTTCCACCGGCCGGTGATTTTTCCCGCGGAAACGCGAATGCCGGCGCACGGGGGGCGATCTGTCGTCGAGAGGCGACAGCCGCGCGCCGCCGAAAGCCCCGCTACTACCCGAGTCCCATCGCCCTGCGGAACTCGCGCCGCACTTCCTCGGGCTGCCCGTAGTGCCACCGGAAGTCGTCGAGGAGATTCTTCCAGAACGGATGGACGCGATACTCCGCGAGCGTCATGCCCTCGGTGTAGAGCTTGCGGCCGATGTTGGGCAGCGGGACGCGCGCGTTGCGCGCCGCGTCCCGGATCAGGCCTTTCGGGTCCCTGCCCTTGGCGACGGCGTCGATGTCCTTGAAGAATTGCCTGCGCATGAGCGAGATGCCGCGGTCGCTCGCTCCGAGGTTCTCTTTGGTGCGGTCGGCGATCGCTCCCTGCCCGACCCAGGCGATGATGTCCTGGTTGACGACGTGGCTCGTGATCCAGCGCCCGCCGGCGTCGCGGATCGGGCTGGTCCAGGCGGGAATGCTCTTCTGCTCGTAGGGCTCGGACTCCTTCGGCACGCGGATGAACGACCAGGTCACCGAGAGCATGTTCTCGTCGTCGACGGGCACGCGCCACTCGAAGTGCTCGCCCAGGAAAAATCCGTTCGGCCACAGGCACACGCGCCCGACGGTCCACAGCGGATCGGATTCGTCGGCGCCCTGGCGCACGCGCTTGTAGACGAAGCCGTGGTCGAACTCGTCGAACCCGAGCTTGAGGTGCGTCGGAGCGTACGGGCCGGTCCGGCCCTCCAGGCGCACCTTCCAGTTGTCGTGCATCCACTCGAAGTGCACCGGGTCGATCGAGTTCTCCTGGGCCTGCAGCCAATTGCACGGCACCTCGACGAACACGATCTGGACGAAGCCGTTCTTCCAGGAGAAGATCTCCCAGTCGGGGAGCAGCGGCGCGGGCTGCGGCCCGAGGTACGCCCACACGAGGCCCGCCTTCTCCTGCACCGGGTAGGCGGTGGTGGTGATCCTCTTCTTCAGCCGCTCCCGCGGATCGAATTTCTCCTCGAACGGCTGCGCGACGCACGCGCCTTTCTCGTCGTAGGTCCAGCCGTGGTAGTGGCAGCGCAGCCCGCATCGCTCGACGTAGCCGTAGGCGAGGTCGGCGGCGCGGTGCCTGCAGTGCCGCGCGATCAGCCCGCAGGTGCCGGAGAGGTCGCGGTAGACGACGAGGTCCTCGCCCATGATGCGCACCGGCTTGATCGGGTTCTCATCGAGGTCGCTCGACGCGGCGATCGGGTGCCAGTAGCGCCGCAGCACTTCTCCCATGGGCGTGCCGGCCCCGACCCGCGTGAGGGCGCGGTTCTTTTCCGCGGTCAGCATTTCATTCCACCTTCGCCCCCGAGGCCTTGATGAGCGCCTCCCATCGCGGAAAATCCCGCCGGTAGTTCTCGGCGAACTCCTCGGGCGTGTTGCCGATCGGCACCTGGCCCATCGCGGTCAGCCGCTCCGATACCCCGGGGTCGTGCAGCACCGCGACGATCTCCCGCGACAGGCGCTGGACGATCGGCTTCGGCGTCCCCGCCGGAAGGTAGGCGCCGCCCCACACCGGCATCTCGAATCCGGGAAAGCCCTGCTCGGCGAAGGTCGCGAGCTCGGGCCAGGCGACGAAGCGCTTCGGTCCGGTAATCGCAAGCGCCTTGATCTTTCCCGAGGCGGCGAGCGGCTTGGCGATGAGAATGCTCACCCAGGCGACGTCGAGCGACCCGTTCATCACGTCGTTGGTCGCGGCCACCTCGCCTTTGTAGGGAACGTGGTTCAGCGGCACGCCGTATTCCTTCTCGAGTATCACGCCGAAGAGGTGCAGCGAGGTGCCGACCCCGATCGAGCCGTAGCTCACCGGCCGCCCGAGCTTCTTCGCCCAGTCGACGAAGCCCTTCAGGTCGCGGTACGGGGCGTTCGCCGGCCCGACGAGGAGCACGCTGCCGGTGCTGATCTGCGTCACCGGCTCGAAGTCGCGCACCGGGTCGTAGGGAAGGTTGGAGCGCAGCACCCGGTTGCCCACCATCGAGCTCATGATGGTGATGAGGAAGGTGTAGCCGTCGGGCGGCGCCTTGGCGGCCTCGGCGGTGCCGAGCACGGTCGCCGCGCCTGGGCGGTTGTCGACGACCACCGGCTGCCCGAGGCGCGCCGAGAGCTTCTCGGCGATGACGCGGCACATGATGTCGATGTTGCCCCCGGCGACCGAGGTCGAGATGAGGCGGATCGGCCGCGACGGCCACTTGTCCTGCGCCTGCGCGGCGCCGCAGGCGAGCGCGGCGAGAAGTACGATGGCGGATCGGCGGCTCATGCTTTCCTCCTTTGGACTATTATTCCCGGCCTCCCGCAATATGACCACTGTTTACAAGATTCCCCGCTCCGTGCTGGTGGTGATCCACACGCCGGACCTGCAGGTGCTGATGATGGAGCGCGCCGGCTGGGCGGATTTCTGGCAGTCGGTCACCGGCAGCGTCGCGAGCGAGGCCGAGCCCCTGCGCGACACCGCGGCGCGCGAGGTGCGCGAGGAGACCGGGCTCGACGCCTCGCGCTACGGCCTGCTGGACTGGGGGGTCGAGAACCGTTTCGAGATCTTCAGGAAGCACCGCAGCCGCTACGCGCCGGGCGTCACGCACAACACCGAGCACGTGTTCAGCATGGCGGTCCCCGCGCCGCTGCCCGTGACCCTCGATCCCTCGGAGCATCTCGGATACAAATGGCTGCCGTGGCGCGATGCTGCCGCGATCACGATCTCCTGGACCAACCGCGACGCGATTCTCGCGCTTCCGCGGAGAGCCGGCGTCAGCGTGAAGTAAGTCCGGCGAGGTTGCGCGGGAACGACCGGCTGGGGCATGCTGTCACGTGTTCATGAATCCCAGATACGCGCCGGCCGCGCTTCTCGCGCTCGCGCTGAGCGCGCCGTGCCTCGCGGAGGCCCCGGACGTGTCGATACGCACCGGGCGCGACGGCGATTTCATCACCGTGTCGGCCTCCGCCGTGATGAAGGTCGATCCGCGCATCGCCTGGGCGGTGCTGTCGGACTACGACCACCTCGCCCGGTTCATCCCGGACATGAAGAGCTCGCGCGTGGTGTCGCGGGAAGGCGACAGGATCCGCGTCGAGCAGCGGGGCGACGTGGGATTCTTCTTCTACCGCGAGCCGGTCAACATGCTGCTCGAGGTCCGCGAGGAGCCGCCGAGCCGGATCACCGCGCGCGGGATCGAAGGCAACATCAAGGGCCTCGAGACGCGCTACGAGCTGCGCGCGTCGGAAGCCGGGATCAAGCTCGACTACGCCGGCCGCTTCGTGCCGGACTTCTCGATTCCGCCGCTCATCGGCATGCCGCTCATGAACCGCCTGATCGAGCGGCGCTTCCGCGCCATGGTCGGCGAGATCCAGCGCCGCGACGCGCTGGAGCGCGCCGCGGGCAAGGAGCCGGCGAAATGAAAAGGGCGGCGCATCGCGCCGCCCTTTCCGCGGACTTCCTCCTGCCTCAGAACTTGTAGAGGCCCTGCAGCCCGAAGGTCATGAGCGTCTTGGACGCCGAGCCGTCCGAGTCGACGAACACGGAGTTGTTGGCCTTGTCCATCCGCACCTCGGTGCGCAGCTCGACGCTGCTCGTCGGCAGGTAGCCGAGGGTCAGCGTGCCCTCGTAGTACTTCGTGCCCTGCGGCGTGGCGAAGTGGAAGCCCTGCTTGTCGTCGAAGTATTCGCCGCGCACGCTCAGGCGCCACTGCGGGTTCACCATCATGTTGCCGTAGAGCGCGAGGCCGCTCCACTTCGCCGTCCCGTTCGCCGGCGTGTCCTCCTGCGCCGCGTACAGGTATTCGCCGCCCAGGTTGATCGAGCTGCTGACGATGTAGTTCGCCACGAAGTCGATCATGTTGCGGTTGCCCTGGAACGCGGCGGGCTGGGTTCCCGGTGGAACGGCGGCCTCGTCGCCGAAGTAGCCGGAGACGGTGAACGTCAGCGGCTTGACCGGGTTGAGCGTAGCGCCCAGCTCCAGCGTCTTCTGCCGGTTGAAATCGGTCAGCTGGTCCCAGCCGTTGTTGAGGCCGCCGTACACCGTGACCGTGTCGCTCGGCGCGTAGCTCGCCCGCACGCCGGTGTGGGTGAACGGGATCGCCCCGAAGAGGATCGAGCGCGAGATGTTGGTGTTGCCAGTGCTCGCGATCACCTCGGTCCCGGCGAGCGTCGCGAACTTGCCGGCGATTGCCGTGAACGCGCCCTTGGAGTAGCTGCCGTAGGCCTGGGTGAGGTCGAACATCGACGAACCCGAGGCCACCCCCGAGGGCTCGGGGAACGAGTGAATGACCTGCGCGTCCTGGCCGGCGGTGATGTTCACCAGTCCGCCGAAGCCTTCCTTCGGCTGCTTCGCGACCGTCAGCCCGAACTGGTGCAGGCCGAAGGAGTTGTTCTGGGCGTCGAACACGCGGTCCGGCAGCGTCGCCAGAAGGTTCCGGTTCGCCCAGTTGTACTGCGCGTCGATGTACCCGTTGACGCTGATGCCGGAGGCGTCGAGCACCTGGGACAGCGTGGGGGTCCTGGCCTGCTGCGCCAGCGCGGCGCCGGGAGCCGCGAACGCGGCGGTCACTGCGGATGCTATTAGCAGCTTCTTCATGTAGAGCGTCCTTTCGTGGTTGGAAGTAAAGCTTTTCTTCGTGGAGGCCTGATGATGCCGCCGGGCTGTTCGACCCAGCCGGGTCGTCCGGGCTCTCGCCCGCACGCCCTCCCCCTGCTGCCTATCCCGACCAACGTCTACCTGAATGGCTCGGCTACTCTCCTCTCGTGAAAAGCCCCCGGGGCTGGCGCCCCGAAGCGCCGCAAGCTTAGACCAAAACTCGGAGTTTTCCAAGCCGGGGCAGCCCGTTATGCGTCTTTTCTGACAAAATGCTTAAGTTCGACCGGCCGCCCGCGTGACCGATCGCACGCAAAAAATAGCGACCGCCCGCGTGAAACTCCACGTCTCCACCTACAACATCCACAAGGGCTTCTCGCAGTTCAACCGCCGCCTGATGATCCACGAGCTGCGCGAGCGCCTGCGCGCGCTCGGCGCCGACATCGTGTTCCTGCAGGAGGTCCAGGGCCAGCACCGCCGCCACGCCGCGCGCCTCGACGACTGGCCCGACGAGCCGCAGTACGAATTCCTGGCGCACGAGGTCTGGAGCGACTACGCCTACGGGCGCAACGCGGTCTACGACCACGGGCACCACGGCAACGCCATCCTCTCGCGCTATCCGATCCTGCGCGCCGAGAACCAGGACATCTCGACGCACAACCTGGAGAGCCGCGGGATGCTGCACTGTGAGATCGAGATCCCCGGGCTCGGCATGCCGCTGCACTGCGTGTGCCTGCATCTTTCGCTGCACGAGCGCGGGCGGCGCCACCAGGTGGGCGCGCTGATCGAGCGCATTCACCGCGAGGTGCCCGATCGCGCGCCGCTCGTGGTCGCGGGCGACTTCAACGACTGGCGCAATTTCGCCGGCAAGCGGCTCGCCGAGGCGCTCGGCCTGCGCGAGGCGCTCGCCGATCACTGGGGCAGGCCCGCGCGGAGCTTCCCGAGCGCTTTCCCGCTGCTGCGCCTGGACCGCATCTACATCCGCGGATTCCAGGTGGGCCACACCGAGGCGCACCGCAGCCGCAGCTGGGCGCGGCTTTCGGATCACGCCGCGCTCTCCGCGCACCTGCATCTGGAGTAGGATCCGCCGCCGTGGCGGCCCGGTTCACGAACGGCAACCGCCTGCGCCTGCTGCGCGCCGGCGCGGAATATTTCCCCGCGCTCGAGGCGGCGCTCGGCGAGGCGAAGGAGACGGTCTTCCTCGAGACCTACATCTACGCGGGCGACGCGACCGGCCGGCGCATCACGCGCGCGCTCTGCGACGCGGCCTCGCGCGGGGTCACGGTCCACGTGCTGGTGGACGGCTTCGGCGCGAAGGACATGCCCGGCGATTTCGCGATGGAGCTCGGCGCCGCCGGAGCGCGCCTGCTCGCGTTCCGTCCGGAGGTGTGGCGCTTTCCGTGGCGGCGCGAACGCCTGCGCCGCATGCACCGCAAGCTCGCGGCGATCGACGACCGGACCGCCTTCATCGGCGGCATCAACGTCATCGACGACGCGGACACGCCCCGGCAGCGCCCGCCGCGCTACGACTTCGCGGCGATGATCGAGGGGCCGCTGGTCGGCGAGGTCAGGCACGAGGCCGAGCGCCTGTGGAACCGCGTCGCGCTCGCGCGGCTCAGCCCGGAATGGCGCGTGCGGATCCACGGCGATCCGCCGCCCCCGAGGGGCCGCCAGCGCGCGGCGCTGGTCGTGCGCGACAACCTGCGGCACCGGCGGAGCATCGAGAACGCCTACCTCGAGGCGATGGACGCGGCGTCCGGGGAAATCATCATCGCCAACGCCTATTTCTTTCCCGGCACGCGCTTCCGCCGCGCGCTCGTCCGCGCCGCGGCGCGGAGGGTGCGGGTGGTGCTGATGCTGCAGGCGAGGGTGGAGTACGTCGCGCTGTACTACGCGACGCGCGCCCTGTACGGAGCGCTCCTGGAGGCGGGCGTGGAGATCTACGAGTACCGCCGCAGCTTCATGCACGCCAAGGTCGCGGTCGTCGACGGCCGCTGGGCGACGGTGGGCTCGTCCAACATCGACCCCTTCAGCCTGCTGCTCGCCCGCGAGGCGAACGTGGTGGTCGAGGACGAGCGCTTCGCGGGCGAGCTGCGCGGGCTGCTGCTCGAAGACATGGCGCGGGGAGCCCGCGTCGTCAGGGCGAGGCACTGGTCGCGCCAGCCCCTGTGGCGGCGCATTCCCTACTGGATCGCCTACGGACTGGCGCGAATCGCCATCGGGATTCTCGGCCCGGGGGGCCGGTTTTGACGCCGCCGCGCCCGCGAGCGTAGAGTTGGGGGTATCCCCGCTTTCCCGCCGCCGCCGCCCTTGCCGCCGGCGCCGCGGCGCTTTCCGCCTGGGAGGACGTCATGGCGAAGTATTCGACGGAGTCCATCCGCACGGTCGCGCTGGTGGGCCACACCGGCGCGGGCAAGACCTCGCTCGCCGAGGCGCTGCTCGCCAGGGCGGGCGCGATTCCCGCCGCGGGCAGCGTCGAGCGCGGCAACACGGTCTGCGATTTCGATCCCCTCGAGAAGGAATACAGGCACTCGCTCAGCTCGGCGATCGTGAATTTCGCGTGGAAGGGCACGCACGTGCACCTGATCGACACGCCCGGGTCGCCGGACTTCATGGGGCAGGCGATCGGCGCGCTCGCCGCGGTGGACGCGGCGCTGGTGGTGGTGAACGCTGAGACCGGGATCCAGCTCGCCACCGACCGCATGCTGAAGTGGGCGGCGAAGCGCAACCTCTGCCGCATGATCGTGGTGAACCGCATCGACGCGGAGAACGCCGACATCGAGGCGCTGCTCGGGAGGATCCAGCAGGCGGTGGGCAAGGAGTGCCTGCCGATCAACCTGCCGGCGGATCACGCGACCGCCGTGGTCGACTGCTTCTTCAATCCCGCCGGGGAGTCGGATTTCTCCTCGGTCGAGGCGGCGCACTCGGCGCTCGTCGACCAGGTGGTCGAGGTCGACGAGAAGCTGATGGAGAAGTATCTGGAGCAGGGGGAGATCGAGCCCGCGGCGCTGCACGCGCCGTTCGAGAAGGCGCTGCGGGAAGGCCACCTGATCCCGGTGTGCTTCACCTCGGCGAAGAACGGCGCCGGGATCGAAGCGCTGCTCGACATCCTCGCGAACCTCGCGCCCAACGCGACCGAGGGCAACGCGCCACCGTTCCTGAAGGGGGAGGGCGCGGAGGCGCAGGAGTTCTTCGCCGTTCCGGGGGCGAAGGCGCACGTGCTCGCGCACGTGTTCAAGGTCCTGATCGATCCCTTCGTCGGCAAGGTGGGGATCTTCCGCGTGCACCAGGGGACGATGACGCCGAACTCGCAGCTCTTCATCGGCAGCGGCAAGCGCGCGTTCAAGGCCGGACATTTGTTTACGATCCAGGGCAAGGACTACGTCGAGACCGACGCCCTCGTTCCCGGGGACATCGGCGCGGTGACCAAGGTCGAGGACATCGAGTTCGACTGCGTGCTGCACGACTCGCACGACGAGGACCACATCCACCTGCGGCCGCTGGAGTTTCCCGTGCCGATGCACGGCATCGCGGTCGAGCCGAAGAAGAAGGGCGACGAGCAGCGCCTGTTCGAGGTGCTGCACCGGCTCGAGATGGAGGATCCCTGCTTCAGGCTCGAGCGCCACGCGAGCACCAACGAGACCGTGATCCGCGGCCTGGGCGAGCTGCACATGCGCGCCAAGCTCGACAAGATGGCGCAGCAGTACAAGATGGAGCTCTCGACCAAGCCGCCGAAGATCCCCTACCGAGAGACCATCACGCGGGTGGCGGAGGGGCACTGCCGCCACAAGAAGCAGACCGGCGGAGCCGGGCAGTTCGGCGAAGTGTTCCTCAGGGTCGAGCCGCTGCCCCGGGGCAAGGGCTTCGAGTTCGTCGACAAGGTGAAAGGCGGCGTGATCCCGAACGTCTTCATCCCGGCGGTGGA
>DATEGT010000118.1:0-8973 GCA_035280025.1 Burkholderiales bacterium
GGCGCCGAACGCGCGCCCCGAGAGCGTCTGGGTGAGCCCGGTCGAGCTCGGCGGCAAGCTCACCGAGCTGCTGCGGCCGCTCGGCGCGCACATCGACCGCGGCGCGCGGCCCGCGGCGGCGTCGCTGTGCCTGGTCGCCCCGCTCGGCTACGACGCGACCACCGCAGCGCTCGAGGAGGAGCTCGATCCCGCGCGCACCGTCGCGGTCGACTGCCTGCTCGCGACGGACAGGCGCCGCACCCTCATGACCACGCCCCTCACCACGCCGGAGATGCGCGCCGCGGCGCACGGCCTGTTCGCGGGCGACGGCGTCCCGGTCACCGTGATCGGCGACTCGCCGGGCTTCGTCGCCCAGCGCGTCCTCGCCCAGATCGTCAACATCGCCTGCGACATCGCCCAGCAGCGCATCGCC
Organism: Burkholderiales bacterium; assembly: GCA_035280025.1. Classification (GTDB taxonomy): domain Bacteria; phylum Pseudomonadota; class Gammaproteobacteria; order Burkholderiales; family SG8-39; genus VBDM01. Next base: position 413 of record DATEGT010000118.1, read on the forward strand.
TCCCCCGCCGACATCGACGCGGCCGTGACGCTCGGCCTGGGATATCCGCAGGGACCGCTCGCCTGGGGCGACGCGATCGGGGCGCAGAGGATCCTCAGGATCCTCGAGCGGCTGCTCGATTTCTACGGCGACCCGCGCTACCGCGCAAGCCCGTGGCTGAAGCGCCGCGCCCGCCTGGGCGTATCATTGCTGACCGAGGAGACCTAGAACATGAACGCCCCGCTCAAATCCAGGCCCGGGAAAAAAACCGAGTTCTCGTGGCAGGACCCGCTCCTCCTCGACTCGCAGCTCACCGAGCAGGAGCGGATGGTGCGCGACGCCGCGCGCGACTACGCCCAGGGGCGCCTCGCGCCGCGGGTGCTGGAGGCCTTTCGCAGCGAGAAGGCGGATCTCTCGATCTTTCGCGAGATGGGCGGGCTCGGCTTCTTCGGGTCCACCCTGCCCGCCGAATACGGCTGCGCGGGCCTGAACTACGTGAGCTACGGCCTGGTCGCGCGGGAGCTGGAGCGCGTCGACTCGGGCTACCGCTCGACGATGAGCGTCCAGAGCTCGCTCGTCATGACGCCGATCTTCGAGTTCGGCTCTGAGGCTCACCGCAAGAAATACCTTCCCAAGCTCGCCAAGGGCGAGCTGATCGGCTGCTTCGGCCTGACCGAGCCCAACCACGGCTCGGACCCGGCGAGCATGCAGACTCGGGCGAAGAAGGCCGCGGGCGGCTACAGCCTTACCGGATCGAAGACCTGGATCAGCAACGCGCCGATCGCCGACCTGTTCGTGATCTGGGCCAAGAACGACGACGGAAAGATCCGCGGCTTCCTAATCGAGGGAGGCGCGAAGGGGCTGTCGGCGCCTAAGATCCACGGGAAGCTCGGCCTGCGGACCTCGATCACGGGCGAGGTGGTGATGGACGGCGTGTTCGTGCCGGAGGAGAACCTGCTACCCGGCGTCGAGGGGCTGAAAGGCCCCTTCACCTGCCTCAACTCCGCGCGCTACGGCATCTCCTGGGGCGCGCTCGGCGCGGCCGAGGATTGCTGGCACCGCGCGCGCCAGTACGTGCTCGAGCGCAAGCAGTTCGGCCGGCCGCTCGCGGCCAACCAGCTGATACAGAAAAAACTGGCCGACATGCAGACCGAGATCTGCCTCGCGCTGCAGGGCGTGCTGCGCTTCGGACGCATGAAGGACGAGGGAACCGACACGCCCGAGATCACCTCGATCATGAAGCGCAACTCGAGCGGCAAGGCGCTCGATATCGCGCGCGCAGCGCGCGACATGCTGGGCGGCAACGGCATCTCCGACGAGTTCGGCGTCGCGCGCCACATGGTCAACCTCGAGGTCGTGAACACCTACGAGGGAACGCACGACATCCACGCGCTCATCCTGGGGCGCGCGCAAACCGGCATTCAGGCGTTTTCCGGCTAGACCACGCTCCGCGAAGCCTCGATCGCCTCGAGCAGCGCGAGCGGCGAATCGTCGAGCGCGGCGAGGCTGCTGCGGAGAAGGTCCTCGGCCGCCCCCTCGCCGACGACCGGTGAGGTCAGGCGCCTGAATTTCTCCCCGAGCTCCGCTTCGCCGAGCGGCCGCTCCGGATCTCCCGGAACATGAAGCACCAGCTTCTCGCGCTTCCCTCCGGAAGCGACGACGCTCACGCGCGCCGGCCAGGATCCCGGGTAGTGGGTCAGAAGACTCTCGTCCGCCGTCACCGAGACCTTCGCCATGAGCCCGCGGAGCGCTTCGGGCAGGCTCTCCGGCGCCTGCGTCACGCCCGCATCCGGATCGAGGACGGCGAGCGCCATCTGGCAGGAGACGCTGGTGAGGAAGGAGGCGCGGTCCCCCGGGACGACTCCGTGATCGATCATCCTCAGGTAGGGCGGCGGCACGGCGACGGCGATTTCCGACATGGCGGAGGGCGTGACCCCTTCCCCGGCGATTTCCTTGAGCGCCTGCGCCGCGGCCATGGTCTGCCGCGCCGCGCACCAGGGCTTGAAGCTCGTCCGCGTCACGGCCGCGCTCTCTCCCGGCTTCGCGACCAGCGCTTCGAGATCGGGCGAGAGCCGGTAGACGCCCGCGAAGAACTCGCCCTCGAACAGCCGCAGGTCGCCGGTGAAGCCGGCCTGCGCCGACAGCGCGGCGGCGACGCCGTTGCGCGCGGCGTTGCCGATCGCGAGCCAGCGCGAAACGCCCGCGCCGCTTTGGCGACCCACGGCCGGCGAGGAAAGGGCGAGGGCGATCGCGAGCGCGTGCGCCGTCTGCCGCTCGTCGAGCCCCATGAGGCGCGCGGCCACCGCCGCGACGCCGAAGGGCGCGGCAAGATAGGTCGGCCAGATCCCGCGGTAGAGAATCTCCGGCCCGCGCAGCGCCGACCCCAGCCGCGTCACCAGGTCGTAGCCGGCGGCGATCGCCTCGGCGAGATCCTCGCCCTGCGCTTCGAACTCGGCGCCGATCGCGAGCGCGGCGGGAACGACGAGCGCCCCGGGCGTCGTTCCCGAGGAAAGATGGATGTCGTCGGCCTCGGAGCAGCGCGCGAGCGCGCAGCCCAGCGCGACGCGGCCGGAAATCCCCTCCCCGCCCGGATTCCATTCCGGCGCGAATCGCTGCAGGGCCCGGCCTTCGGCAGTGCCGCCCGCGGCGATCCACGCGCCGACCGTGTCCGCCGTGTGCAGCCGCACGGCGTCGCGGACCGCGGAAGGCAGTCCCCTGCAGCCGCCGACCGCGTGAGCGCCGAGCCGCTCGAGCGCCGTCACCTGCGCGCTTGCCGCAGAGCCCGCGTCGCGGCCTCGTCGACCGAGCTGTCTTCCCCGAGGACCACGCCGTACTGGTCGCGCGCGGCTTCCCTCGAGACGAATTCCTCGATCACGTCGGAGCGGACGCGCTCGGGATCGCGCTCGAGCGGATCCCCCCATCCTCCCCCGCCGCCGGTGCGCACGACGACTTGCGAGTCCTTCTGCACCGGCTTGTGGCTGCCGTGCATCATGCGGTACTCGCTCTGGCCGGGGCCGCGCAGGTAGTAGCCGCCGCTTTCGCCCGGCTTGCCTTTCCACAGCCCCCACGGCGGGCAGCCCCTGCGGTTGGCGCGCTCGAAATTCCACTTGCCGTCGACCAAGTTGCGCAGCTCGAAATCCACGCCCAGGCCGCCGCGGAATTTCCCGGGCCCGGCGGAGTCGCGGCGCAGCGCGCGGCTCTTCACCAGCACCGGGCATTTCATCTCGATGCCCTCGATCGAGCCGTTGCGCACGTCGCCCTGGCACACCGACACCGTCGCCGACTCTCCGTCCTCGTGGGGGCGGCCGCCCCAGCCCCCGCCCTCGATGCTCTGCACGACGAAGCGCCGCCGCGACTGCGGATGCACGCCGAAGAACACGACCGAGCCTCCGAGCAGCCCGTGGTGCGCGGCCGGGATCCGATCCGGCATCGCGCCGGCGAGAGCGCTGACGATGGTCTCGACGACGGTCGGAACGAAGATGCTCCAGCCCGCCATGGGCGCGGGATAGCGCGCCATCATGATGCTGCCCTCCGGGATGACCACCTCGAGCGCGCGGAACGACCCCTCGTTCACCGGGTCGAGCGGGCCGGTGAGCGCCTTGTAGGCGACGCGGGCGCCAGCGAGCGTGCGCGAGTTCACCGCCGCCTTGCGCTCCGCCGAGCAGCCCGACAGATCGACCGTCATCGCGCCCGCCTTCACCGTGACCTTCGCGTGGATCCGCACGCGCTCGTCGGGCGTGACGCCGTCGTTGTCGAAGAAGGACTCGGCCTCGTAGACCCCGTCGGCGAGGCGCGAGACGACCCTGCGGCACTTCGCCTCGGTCTCGTCGAAGATCCTCGAGATCGCGGCGAGCACCGTGCTCCTGCCGTACTTGCCGAGCAGCCCGTCGAAGCGCCTCGCGCCGAGCCTGCACGAGGCGATCTGCGAGTTCAGATCGCCGAGGGACGATTCCGGAAAGCGGATGTTGTCGCGGATAACGCGGTACAGCGTGTCGTTCAGCCTGCCGTTCTCGTAGATCTTCAGCTGGTCGAGCTGCAGCCCCTCCTGCCAGGGATCGGGCACCTCCGGCCCCGCGCCGAATCCGGTGCTGGTGCCTCCGACGTCGATCCAGTGCGCGCGCACCATCGAGAAGGCGAGCAGCTCGCCCTTGAAGAAGCACGGAACGTAGACCACCACGTTGTTCAGGTGCTGCCCGGCGACGGCCTGGTGGTTGGTGATCAGGACGTCGCCCGGCGTGAACCCCTTCCTGCCGTAGCGCTTGACGGCGTCGGTGATGACGACGCCCAGATCGGCGACGAAGTGGGACACGCCGCCGACGTTCTGGCTGACGAGCTCTCCGCCGGCGCCCACCAGCGCGGTGCAGAAATCGCGCACCTCGTAGATCATCATATTGTAGGAGGTGCGCTGCAGGTCCACCGCCATCTCGTTCGCGATCGCGGGGAGCGCATTGCGGATCACTTCCAGCGTTACCGGATCCAGCCTCTTCATGCCTCGCCTCGCACCGAGATCAGCAGCTCGCCCGTCGGGGCGACGGTCATCCGGTCGCCGGCGAAGAGCACCGTCGTCGTGCCGTGCTCGCGCACCAGGGCGGGTCCCGCGATGCGCGCGCCCGCCCCCAGCTCCTCGCGCCGGTAGACGGGACAGGATACCGGACGCGCGCCGCCCAGGCAGGCCTGGACCCGGCGCGCCGGCTTCGCGCTCCGCCTCGCGGGCAGCTTCGGAACTTTCATGATCGCGCGCTTGCCGACCGCGGCGAGCCGGATGTTGACGATCTCCACCGGCTCGTCCGGCGAGTGGTGCGCGTAGCGCCGCTCGTAGAGCGCATCGAACGCGGCGCGGATCGCCTTCCTGTCGCCCGCCTCGATCTGCTTCGCGGCGACCGGAACCGGAAGCGTGAACTCCTGGCCGACGTAGCGCAGATCCAGATGGATGCGGTGCTCAGCGCCGTTCGCGTTCCTCAGAACGGACGCCGCTTCCGAGGCCATTTCGGCGAGCGTGCGCGCTAGCGCCCCGAAGTCGACCGCCCCCAGGTCGGCGTAGAAGGTGCGGATGAAGTCGTGGCGCTCGTCCGCCGACAGCATGCCGAGCGCGGAGAAATGCGCCGGGTAGCGCGGGACGATCACCCTGGGAATGTGCAGCTCGCGCGCGATCGCCACAACGTGCAGCGGCCCCGCTCCTCCCGAGGCGACCAGCGCGAAGTCGCGCGGGTCGTAGCCCTTCGCGACCGAGACCTCGCGCACCGCGAGCGACATCTTCGAGACGGCGATGTCGACGATCGCCTGCGCCGCCTGCGCCGCGCCCAGCTTCAGGGGTCCGGCGATCCTGCCCTCGATGCCTTCCCCGGCCGCTCCCGCGTCGAGCTTCATCTCGCCGCCGAGGAAATCGTCGGGATCGATGCGGCCGAGCAACAGATTCGCGTCGGTGATCGTGGGCTCGGTGCCGCCGCCGCGGTAGCAGATCGGCCCGGGCTCGGCGCCGGCGCTCTGCGGGCCGACCTTGAGCGCGCCGACCTCGTCGATCCAAGCGATGCTGCCGCCGCCCGCGCCGACCTCGACCACGTCGATCACGGGCACCATCACCGGGTGACCGCTGGCGTAGCCGCCGACGTAGTAGCCGGGCGCCATCGTCGGCTCGCCCGAGCGGACGAGGCTCGCCTTGGCGGTCGTGCCTCCCATGTCGAACGAAATGACGTCGGGACATTTCAGCGCGCGGCCGACCCGCGCCGAGGCGATGATGCCGCCGACCGGGCCGGACTCCATCATCGCCACCGGGCGCTCGGTCGCGACCTCGGGTGTCATCACGCCGCCGTTCGACTGCATGATGGTGAGCGCGCCGCGCATGCCGATCCCGGCGAGGCCCTCCTTCAGGCTGCGGACGTAGCCGCCGACCTTCGGTCCGATGTAGGCGTTGACCACCGTGGTCGACGTCCGCTCGAACTCGCGGTACTCGCGGAGGATCGCGTGCGAAAGCGACAGGTACGCGCCCGGCAGCATGCGGCGCACGATCTCGCCCGCCGCGCGCTCGTGCGCCGGGTCGGCGTAGGAATGCAGGAAGCAGACCGCGACCGCTTCCACGCCTTCTTCGGAGAGCCTGCGGCACGCCTCCTCGACGCTCGCGGCGTCCAGCGGCTCGAGCGCTTCGCCCGAGCCCAGCAGGCGCTCGTTCACCTCGCGGGTCAGGTGGCGCGGCACCAGCGGGCGGTGACGGTGGAAGAAGAGGTTGTAGGACTCGGGTCGGTTGCCGCGCCCGATGAAATAGACGTCGCGCGTCCCGCGCGTGACGATCAGGCCGGTCTTCGCGCCTTTCCGCTCGATCAGGGTGTTGATCGCGGTGGTCGAGCCGTGGATCAGCTCCGAGACCGCGGCGCAGTCGACGCCGCTCTTTTTCAGGCAATCGACGATGCCCTGGACCAGCCGCGCCGGAGTCGTGAGGCTCTTCGCCTGCGAGAACCGGCCGGTGGCCTCGTCGAACGCCATCAGGTCGGTGAAGGTGCCCCCGATATCGATCGCGACCAGCAAGCGCTCCGCTCCTCTCGTTTCGCAGACGGTATCATGGAGCGGTGGAAAAAGTCGACGCGAAGCGCCGCTGTCCCTGGTGCCTGGGAAGCGGCCTCTACCGCCGCTACCACGACGAGGAGTGGGGCGTCCCGGTGCACGACGACCGCAAGCTGTTCGAGCTCCTGATTCTCGAGGGCGCGCAGGCGGGACTGTCCTGGTCGACGATCCTCGGCAAGCGCGAGAACTATCGCCGCGCGTTCGCGCGCTTCGACCCCGCGAAGGTCGCGCGCTTCGGCCCGCGCGACGCCCGGCGCCTGATGCGCGACGCGGGCATCGTCCGCAACCGCCTCAAGATCGAGTCGACGATCGGCAACGCGCGCGCGTTTCTCGAGGTGCGGCGCGAGTTCGGGACCTTCGACGCCTACCTGTGGCGCTTCGTGAACGGGCGCCCGCTGCAGGCCCGCAGGCGAAGCATGAAAGACGTGCCGGGCCGGACCGTCGTGTCCGACGCGATCAGCACGGACCTCAAGCGGCGCGGCTTCCGCTTCGTCGGCTCGACCATCGTCTACGCCTTCATGCAGGCGGCCGGCATGGTCAACGACCACCTGACAAGCTGCTTTCGGCGCCCGCGGCTCGCGAAGCCACCCCGGACCGCGTCTTCGGCTAAACTCCGGAGAAGCCGAAGAGTCACAGGATGACGATGCGCCGCTTTACCGTTCTCGCGATGCTCACGCTGGCTTGCGTCCCGCTGACGAGGGCGCGGGCCCAGGAAAGCGATCCGGCGGGCGCGGTCACGCTGGTCGCCGCGGAGCGCCTGATCGACCCCGACTACCGCGGAACCGTGCTCCTCGTCGTTCCCATCGAGAACAACCGGCACGTGGGCGTCATCATCAACCGCCCGACGGGGCGCACGCTCGCGAGCCTGTTCCCCGAGCACGCGCCGTCGAAGCTCGTGCGCGATCCGGTCTACTTCGGCGGGCCGATGCTGCGCCAGGCCGTGTTCGCCGTGGTCCACGCCGACCACACCCCGGGACCGGGATCGATCCGCATGATGAAGGAGCTGTTCCTCGCCACGCAGGCCACGGTGGTCGACCACATCATCGAGGCCACGCCCAACGAGGCGCGCTACTACGTCGGCTACGTCGCCTGGCGGTCGGGCGAGCTGCGCCAGGAGGTCGACCGGGGACTGTGGTACGTCCTCGACGCGGATCCCGACCTCGTGTTCCGCAAGGATCCGGGGTCCCTGTGGGAGGAGCTCCTGAGGCGAGCCCGGGCGGTGACCGCCGCCGCCCCCGAAGCGGCGTTCGCCGACTAGAGGGCCCGGGCGTCCGTGAAGACGCGCCTCCTCGCCGCCGCGCTCCTCGTGCTCACGGCCGCGGCGCAGGCACAGGTTCCGTCGAAGTCGGTGTTCCTCGTCGCGCGGCCCGGGCTTCCCGACCCGAATTTCAGGAATTCCGTGGTGCTGGTGGTCCAGCCCCGGGGCGCGGAGACGACCGGGGTCATCATCAACCGACCCACCGACCGCTCGCTCGCCGAGCTGCTCCCCGGCGAGCGCTTCGAGGCCTTCACCGATCCCATCTTCTTCGGCGGTCCCGTCGCCCCGCAGGGATTGTTCGCGCTGTTCGAGTCCTCGACCTATTCCGGCCCCGCGGTGCACATGCTGCCCGGGGTATGGCTCGCCGTGCTCCCGGATTCCATCGACGCGCTGCTCAACAAGCCGCCGGAGAAAATCCGCTTCTTCTCGGGGTACTCTGGCTGGGCGCCGGGACAGCTGCAGGGGGAGCTCGACCGGGGAGACTGGCTGGTCGTCGACGCCGACGCGAAGACGGCATTCCAGCGGGACACTTCCCGGCTGTGGCAGGACATGGTGCGGCGCGCCCGCGCCGTGCATGCGAGCGCCGGAGCGCTCGTCAGTTCTTCTTCAGGCCGATGAGCTGCATGAGGCGCGCGAGCTCCACGTCTTCCTTCGCGATGAGCTCGCCGAATTCCCCCGCGGGCATGAACGCCGGGCGCACCTGCAGCTTCTCGCAGGCCTGAGCGAATTCGGGGCTCTCCGCGGTCTTCCTGATCGCCTCCTCCAGGAC
>DATEGT010000119.1:0-3516 GCA_035280025.1 Burkholderiales bacterium
CTTTTCGCGCTGCTCGCGATCGTCTGCGTGCTGGCCGCCGCGACCTACACGCGCTTCTATTCGGTATCCTGGATCGGCGAGCGCGTCTCGGCGGACCTCCGCCGCGCGGTGTTCGGGCGCCTTCTCGATCAGTCGCCCGGATTCTTCGAGACCATGCGCACCGGAGAGGTGATCTCGAGGCTCACCAACGACACGGCGCTGCTGGAGCTCGTGATCGGCTCCTCGCTGTCTTTCGCGCTGAGGAACACCCTGATCATGCTGGGCGCGCTGGTCATGCTCGTCGTCACCAGCCCCAAGCTCACCGCGCTGGTGGTGCTCGGGGTGCCGCTGGTGATCGCTCCGATCCTGCTCTTCGGCCGGCGCGTGAGAAGGCTCTCCCGCGCCAGCCAGGACCGCATCGCCGACGTGAGCACTCATATCGACGAGTCGCTGCATGAGATCCGCACGGTGCAGTCCTACGGCCACGAGGGCGAGGACCGCGAGCGCTTCGGCGCGCGCGTCGAGGAAGCCTTCGCCACGGCGACGCGGCGCATCGGCCAGCGCGCGCTGCTGATCGCCATGGTGATGCTGCTCGCCTTCGGCGCGGTCGGCGTGATCCTGTGGATCGGCGGGCACGACGTGCTCGCCGGGCGGATCTCGGCGGGCGAGCTCTCGGCGTTCGTGTTCTACGCGGTGCTCGTCGCCGGCGCGGCGGGCGCCGTGTCCGAGGTGATCGGCGACCTGCAGCGCGCAGCCGGGGCGACCGAGCGGCTGATGGAGCTCCTCGCGAGCGAGCCTTCGATACGCGCGCCCGCCAACCCCGTGCCGCTGCCCGAGCCTTCGCGGGGAGAGGTGCGGTTCGAGCGCGTCACCTTCCGCTACCCTTCGCGGCAGGACACCGCGGCGCTCTCGGATTTCTCGCTGTCGGTTTCGCGCGGCGAGAGGGTCGCGCTGGTGGGGCCCTCGGGGGCGGGCAAGTCCACGGTGTTCCAGCTGCTGCTTCGCTACTACGATCCTTCTTCGGGCTCGATCAGGCTCGACGGCGTGGAGCTCGCGAACGCGGACCCGCGCGCGGTGCGCGCGCGCATCGCGCTCGTCCCCCAGGACCCCGTGATCTTCGCCGCGAGCGTCGCCGAGAACGTGCGCTACGGACGGCCGCAGGCGCGCGACGCGGAGGTCGCCGCCGCGTGCGAAGCGGCCTACGCTACCGAGTTCATCGAGCGGCTTCCCGAAGGCATGAGCTCGTTCCTGGGCGAGCGCGGGGTAAGGCTCTCGGGCGGCCAGCGCCAGCGCCTGTCGATCGCGCGCGCCCTGCTCGCCGACCGCGCGGTGCTCCTGCTCGACGAGGCGACGAGCTCGCTCGACGCCGAGAGCGAGAGCTACGTTCAGCGGGCGCTGGAGCACCTGATGCGCGGCCGCACCACGCTGATCGTCGCGCACCGGCTCGCCACGGTGAAGAACGCGGACCGCATCGTGGTCATGGACCAGGGCAGGGTGATCGCGGCGGGCTCGCACGCGGACCTGGTGCGCGAGCAGGGGCTGTACGCGCGGCTCGCGTCGCTGCAGTTCCTCGGCGAGCTCTCGACGGTGCCATGAGGATCCTTCTCGCGCTGGCGCTCCTCGCGGCGTCCCAGGCGCAGGGCGACACGCTGCGCATCGGCTCGAAGCGCTTCACCGAGTCCTACGTGCTCGGCGAGGCGCTGAGGCAGGCGGTCGATGGAAAGGCGGCGGTCGAGTACCGGCCGGGAATGGGCAACACCGGCATTCTCTACGCCGCGCTCAAGGCGGGCGCGATCGACCTCTATCCCGAGTACACGGGAACGATCGCCCGCGAGATCCTGAAGGTCGAAGGCAGCCCGCGGCTGGACGAGATCGACCGGCTGCTGGCGCCGCTGGGCCTGGGCGCCGCCGTGAAGCTCGGCTTCAACAACAGCTATGCGCTCGCGATGCGCGAGGACCGGGCGGAGGCGCTGGGCATGCGCACGCTGTCCGACCTGGAGGGGCACGCCGGGCTCAAGCTCGGCCTGTCGCAGGAATTCATCGGGCGCGCGGACGGCTGGCCGGGCCTGAAAGCGGCATACCGGCTTCCGTACGGCACGCCTTCCGGGCTCGACCACGGGCTCGCATACGAGGCGATCGCCGCGGGCCGCATCGACGTGATGGATGTCTACTCGACCGACGCCAAGATCGAGCGCTACCACCTGCGGGTGCTCGAGGACGACCGCGGCTTCTTCCCGCGGTACGATGCGGTGCTCCTCTACCGGCTCGACGTGCCTAAGCGCTTCCCGGAAGCCTGGCGCGCGCTCCAGGGCCTCGAAGGCAGGATCGACGAGCGCAGGATGATCCGCATGAACGCGGCAGCCGAGCTCGAGGGGCGCAGCTTCGCGCAGGCCGCGGCGCTGCTCGACGACGCGAAGCCGCAAGCCGCGGCGCGCAGGAGCTTCATCGACGTGCTCTTCGGGCCGGACTTCTGGCGGCTGACGGGCGAGCATCTGCTGCTGGTGTTCGCCTCGCTCGCGGCGGGCATCGCGGTCGGAGTGCCGCTCGGCGTGCTCGCGGCGAAAGTGCCGAAGACCGGCGCCGCAATCTTCGGCGTCGTCGGCGTCGTCCAGACCATTCCCTCGCTCGCGCTCCTCGCGTTCCTGATCGCGATCGTCGGGACGATCGGCGTCGCCCCGGCGCTGATCGCGCTCTTCCTCTACGCGCTGCTGCCCATCGTGCGCAACACCTGCACGGGCCTCGTCGGCATTCCCCGCGGCATGCGGCAGGCGGCAATGGCGCTCGGGCTTTCGACGCGGGACCGGATGCGGCTCATCGAGGTCCCGCTCGCCCTGCCGTCGATCCTCGCTGGGATCAACACCTCGGCCGTGATCAACGTCGGTACCGCGACGATCGCCGCCTTCATCGGCGCGGGCGGGTACGGCGAGCGCATCGCCTCGGGGCTGGCGCTGAACGACAACGCCACGCTGCTCGCCGGCGCGATCCCTGCCGCCGCGCTGGCGCTCCTCATCCAGGGGTTGTTCGGGATCGGCGAGCGCCGTCTCAGCCGAAGGCGCTGAGGGTCTTCCCGGCTGCCTGCACCGGCTTCGCGTCGATGAGCGAGAAGGCGATCACGCACGGCGCCTTGCCGCGGTTGATCCAGTTGTGCACGGTGCCGCGCTGGACCAGCACGTCGCCCGCCTTCAGATGGACCTCGGCGCCCTTTTCCAGCTCCATGTCGATCTCGCCGGAGATCACCACGGCGTAGTCGATCGAGTCGGTGCGGTGCACGCGCGGCGAGACGCCGGGCGAGAACTCGACGACGCGGAAGACCGTGCCGCCGGGGAGGGTGGTTCCCACTTTCTTCAGGCCGGCGTCCGCGTCTCCGGAGTTGTCCGCGGGAATCGCGTCGGTGGTCCAGATCACGCAGGCGGAAGCCCCGGGCCGGCTCGCGGCGACGTTCTTCGAGACCTCGTCGATCTTCACGACGGCACGCCCGCTCGCGTCGTGCCCGGTCACCACTCGCCTCACCTTGACGGTCATAGCTTCCTCGAATCG
>DATEGT010000120.1:0-5180 GCA_035280025.1 Burkholderiales bacterium
CGTCAGCCCGGCTGCGAGCTTGAGCAAGGCGCGGCGCGAAATGCGGGTTCGGGAACTTCCTGTGGTGTTCATCGTCCGGAACGTCCGATTCTAGCAGTCCCGGCGAGGAACCAAGCGGATACGCCGCGATCAATGAACAGCCCGTCGCGCCGCTCGCTGATCGGGCGCTTGGGAAAAAACTCCGCGGTGGTGCTGCGCGCCGCCTGAAAGCGGTTCCGCTGGAGCAGTGGATGCGTGAAGCGGGAGTTCTTGCGGAGAGCGAGGCGCGCCTTCGACGCGGCCGGAGCGGAACGTCGCGGCTAGGCGGAAGGCGGATGCCCGCAGGCACCCGCCTCGATGCTGCCTTCCCTCAGGCCTGCGGCCAGTGGAAGGATACTTGCCGGTCGCCCCGCGCCGGCACCTGCACGGTCCGGTGCAGCGTCTTGCCGTGAGCTTCGGCGGCGAGGGTGTACTTGCCCGCGGGGAGCTTCACCAGCATGATCGGCCCGTCGGAAACCGCGTTCAGCACTTCCTTGCCCGCGTTGTTCTTGATCTTGACCTGCACGTCGGCGAGGAATTCGTTGTCCTTGGCCGCGGAGAAAACCATGCTCAGGGGATAGTGCCTCGCTTCCTCCCGCATCGCGCTCGCTTCGGGCTTGCCTACTCCGCCGCTCATGTACGTGATGCCGTTCTCGCTCTTGGTCTGGGGCAGGGTGTAATCCATCGCCGAGCCGGCCCATGCGGGCAGGGCGAGGCCGAGCGCCACTGCGCCGGCGATCAGCTTGCTGGTCGATCTCATCTTGATGCCTCCGGATGATGGGTGGAAAATCGCGGCGGCCGTCCGGGCCGCCGCACCTCTACGCGCGGATCAACCGAGATTGATCGCGACGTAAACCGTTCCCTGGTCCCGCTTGAGGAGCAGGGCGACGTGCTTGCTGGATTTGTCGAGCAGCCGGCGGAGCTGCGATACGCTGCCGACGCGCTCGCCGTTCAGGGCGAGAACGACGTCTCCGGGGTGCACGCCCGCCATCGCCGCCACTCCGTGCGCTTCCTCGACGAGCAGGCCGCCTTTCGCGTGCATCTCCCGCTGCTCCTCCGCGGTGAGCGGGCGAACCGTCAGCCCGAGCTTCCCCGACGGGCCCTGGGCGGTATCGTCGGCCGAAGCGAGCTGCTCGGCGGGCAGCTCGCCGACGATGATCGCGACGGTGCGCGATGCGCCGTCGCGCCACAGACGCAGGGTGGCGTGCGTGCCGGGCTTGGTCGCGCCCACGAGGCGCGGCAGGTCGGTGGATTGCAGGATGTCCTTGCCGTCGTAGCCGAGGATGATGTCTCCGGGCTCGACCCCGGCGCGCGCCGCGGGGCTGTTGTCTTCCACCGCGCTGACCAGCGCGCCCGCGGGTTTCTTCAGGCCGAACGACTCGGCGAGATCCGAGCTCACCGTCTGGATCGTCACGCCGAGCCGCCCGTGGCTGACCTTGCCGTAGCGCTGCAGGTCGCCCTTCACCCTCATGGCGACGTCGATGGGGATGGCGAAGGACAGGCCCATGTAACCGCCGGTGCGGCTGTAGATCTGCGAATTGATGCCCACTACCGCGCCGTCGAGATCGAACAGGGGTCCGCCGGAGTTCCCCGGGTTGACCGCGACGTCGGTTTGGATGAACGGAACATAGCCGTCCTCCAGCGAGCGCGACTTCGCCGAGACGATGCCGGCGGTCACCGAGTTCTCGAAGCCGAACGGCGATCCCACCGCCATCACCCACTGGCCGACCTTCAATTTCGCCGGATCGCCGATCTGCGCCGCGGGCAGGCCGCTCGCGTCGATCTTGAGCAGCGCGACGTCGTCCTGCGCGTCGCGGCCGACCACCTTCGCCTTGAATTCGCGCCGGTCGGTGAGCTTGACCTTGACGGAGGTGGCGCCGTTGACGACGTGGGCGTTGGTCAGGATGTAGCCGTCGGAGCTGATGATGAAGCCGGAGCCGATCCCGTGCGCCGGCGTCTCGTGCGGCACGGAGAACTGGAACCGCTTGAAGAACTGGAAGAACGGATCGTTCTCGTCGAACAGCGGCGATTGCGTATCGGTGCTGACCATGCGGTCGGTGCTGATGTTGACCACCGACGGTCCCACCCGCGCGACGAGCGCGCTGAAATCGGGCAGGGCGGAGGATTGCGCAAGCGGTGCCGGCGCTGCCGCGGGCTGCGGGGCGGCGGCCGGCGGCGCGTACGCCGCGACGCCCTTGGAGGTGCACGCGGCGAGGAACACCGCGAACGGGATGGCGAAGAGCATGGTTCCGACGTGTTTTGGCCACATGGCGGGCTCCTTGAGTCTGGCTTGGTGCCGCCGATGGTGCGGATCGATCTCGAGGCGCAACTTGGAGAGCCGCGGCGATTCAGGTCGAGGCGCACCGGAAAACCTGCGTGAATCCGGTGGCGGCAATGGCGGTTAGACGGCGGCCGCCGCGGAGAGTTCGAGGCGGTAATAATCGGTTACCATTCGCCCGGGAGAAGCCATGCCGACGCACTCTGAAAAACGCGTCTACGATGCCGGCCTGCCGTCCAGCAACGCCCCGTTCAATCTGTGCGTGCGCCACGGCGACCTGATCTTCATCTCGGGCCTGCCGCCCTTCGACGAGGCGTACTCGGGCGCGCTGCGCGAAGCGCGCGAGAAGGGCCTGCCGATTCCGCCGTTCCCGAATCCGCCCTTCGAGGATCAGGTGCGCCTGGTCATGGACAACCTGAAGAAGCTGGTCGAGGCCGCGGGCTCGAACATGGATTGCCTGCTGAAGGTCATCGTCTGGCTGCGCGACCAGCGGGACGCGGAGCAGTTCGACCGCATCTACCGCGGCTACTTCAGCGGCCGCGAGGCGCTGCCCGCGAGGACGCGCATCCAGGCCGGCCGGACGCCGCTCGATTGCGGACTCGAGGTCGAGGCGATCGGCTACGTCCCCAGGAAGGCCGCGCACCGGGGTTCCGCGCGCAAGCGCCCGAGCCCGAGGCGGAGAAAGTGATCAACGAGGAGAGGAACATGCGGCAAGCGAAGCTGGCGGTGGCCCTGGCGTCGATCGTCGCTCTGGGCGCGCAGGCGCAGGACAACAAGGCCGAGAAGCGCAACATGGAGCTGGTCGGCTACAGCGACCTGCAGGGGCGCAGCGCTTATCAGCCGGTCATCCACGAGCAGGGCGGGCGCTGGATCGCCTACGTGGGACACCACGGCGACAATCTCCTCAACCCGCTCACGGGCAAGAAGGAGGACAACGGGACTTCGATCGTCGACGTGACCGACCCCGGGCATCCGAGATATCTCGCGCACATTCCGGGCCAGCCGGGGCTCGCGGAGGCGGGCGGGGCGCAGATGGTGCGCGTGTGCGACGGCGCCCGGCTCCCGAAGGCGGACAAGAACAAGGTGTACCTGCTTCGCACCTTCGGCAACCAGGCGCACCAGATCTGGAACGTCGCCGACCCGGCCAGGCCGGAGTTCCTGACGACCGTGTCGGGCGGTCTCAAGGACACGCACAAGAACTGGTGGGAGTGCGACACCGGCATCGCCTATCTCGTCTCGGGCGTCGAGGGCTGGCGCGTGCGCCGCATGACGCAGGTCTACGATCTCTCCGACCCGGAGAAGCCGGTGTTCATCCGCAACTTCGGCCTTCCCGGACAGCAGCCGGGAGCGACCGGCGCCGTGCCGGCCGACCTGCACGGCCCCGTCTCCACCGGCCCCAAGGGCAACCGCGTGTACTTCGGCTACGGCACCAACAAGGGCGGGGTGCTGCAGATCGTCGACCGCGAGAAGCTCCTGAACGGGCCCAAGGAGCCGACCGAGGAGAACCTGCTGTACCCGCAGGTGGGCAGGCTGGATCTCCCGCCGAACAACGGCGCCCACACGGTGCTGCCGCTGCTGCGCATGCCTCTGCCGGAGTTCGCGAAGGACGCGCAGGGCGCTGTGGGCGATTTCGTGATGATCGTCGACGAGCAGATCGTCAACGAATGCCGGGAGACGCGCCAGCGCGTGTGGTTCGCCGACGTCACCGCCGAGGCGAAGCCGTTCGGCGTATCGAGCTTCAACGTTCCGGAGAAGAGCGGCAACTTCTGCTCGCGCGGCGGGCGCTTCGGCTCGCACTCGCCCAACGAGAACCAGCCTCCGATGTACGCCAAGCGCCTGGTGTTCGTCGCCTGGTTCAACGCGGGCGTGCGCGCGATCGACATCCGCGACCCGTACAACCCGAGGGAAGTCGGCTACTACATCCCGGCGAAGACCGGGAAGACCGACAAGCGCTGCGTGAAAATGCAGGACGGCAAGGAGCGCTGCAAGGTCGCGATCCAGACGAACAACCTGGAAGTCGATGACCGCGGCTACATCTACATCGTCGACCGCGCCAATACGGGCATGCACATCCTGCGGGTCACGGGCGAGGCGCGCAAGATCGCGAATTTCTGAAGATGGGAAAGAGCGTCCTCGCTCGCCTGGACGCGGCGGTCGACGGCTTCTGCCGCCGCACGCGCTACTTCCGGGAGGAGATGACCGCGGGCCGCGCGCGCATGTTCGCGATGCAGCACCGCCTGAACACGCGCCAGCGCAACTCGGTGCTCAAGCTCAAGGTCGCGACCAACTGCCCGGACTGGGACACGCGCATCGGCATCATCCGCGCGTGCAGCGAGGAGGTGATCGCCGACCACGAGCACGGGCGCGGAAGGGCGCACTGGCAGATTCTCGAGGACCTCGGCACGCGCATCGGCCTCTCGCGGAAGGAGATCCGGGGCGCGAAGCCGATACCGACGACGCAGCTCGCCTGGTCGGCCTGGGAAGGCCTGATGGCGAGCCGCCACTGGCTCGAGGGCATCGTCGCGAACACCTGCGCCGAGCGTGCAAACGTGCCGGGCTACGGCACAGGCACGATGAAGAAGCACGGGTGGTTCGGCCTCGAACGCGAGCGCTGGGGCGGGCTGTTCGGGCTCTCGCGGCGCGAGCTCGAGTTCTTCGCGCTTCACGAAAAGGCCGACATCGCGCACTCGAACGCGGGCTGGCGCGCGGTCGAGCGCTTCGCGAGGCAATTGCACATGGAGGACGCGGTGGTCGCGGCTTGCGAGCGCAACCTCCAGGTGTGGGAGATGTACCTGAACGGCATCGGCGAAGCGGGAGACGCGCCGCCGCGAAGATCGACTGACTAGGAGGTCACCGCATGAAATCGTACTGGCTCAAGCCCGAT
>DATEGT010000121.1:0-7641 GCA_035280025.1 Burkholderiales bacterium
CATCCCGCCGACGCTGACCTTGTCCATCGCCATCATCGCGAAGATCACCGCGCTCGGCGCCGCGCTGAAGCCGATCACCGCCATCCACGCGCCGCCGCAGGCCGAATCGATCATCAGGTTGCGCCGCTCGGTGCGGTAGGCATTGCCGCTGCGGGAAGCGAGGAGGTACGCGAGATGCGGCCACGCGAGCGCGTTCAGCGCGAGGACCACCCAGGTGAAAGCGTGAGCGCCCTGCGTCCACAGCGCGCCGCCGACGCAGACCGCGCCGAGCACCGGGCCGAGCAGACGCAGCCGGTACATCCGCCGCGCGAAGCGCAGGCCGTCGTCGAGGCGACGTCCCGAAAATTCGCCTTGCTCGATCGCCTGATCCACGCGCGCTACTCTACGCCCGAGGATGCGAGTCGACAATGCTCCGGGAGGCGGCGCCCGCCCGCCGCGAGCCCGGAGCCGTTTCGCGCAAGGCGGATGCAAGGCATGGAAAGCAAAACGCCCCGGGGTCCCCGGGGCGTTTCGCGTAAGGCGCGCCGGCCTAGCGGCTGGCGGAAATCCCTGCTGCGCGGATTGATCCGCTGTTCGAGCCTTTCGAACCGGTGCAGCCTTGATGGTCTCTCACGGGATCACCTCCTTTCGAAATTGGGAGGCTGAAGTCTAGCACGCGGACAATCTCACCCCAACGGCCCCAGGAACGGCTCTCCCAAAAACGTATCGCTCCTCCCCTCCACCGCCTCCGGCCAGCGCGCGTTGTCGATCTTCGGCCGCTGCGATGCCGGGCGCGGCTTGCCGTCCCAGCCGACCTGTTCCATGTAGTAATAGAGCTGGAACGCGTAGCCGTCGGGGTCGAGGGCGAAGGCGCAGTAGTCGATGCCGGGAAACAGCTCGGGCGGCAGGTACCTGACGGTCACGCCGTTCGCCTTGAGGAAGGCGATGGCGTCCTTGAGCTGCCGGTAGCTCCCGAGCTGCAGCCCGAAGGACATGAGGGTGCTGTCGGCTTTCAGCCCCAGCTCGTCGCGCAGCGCGACCGGGTACAGAGCGATGGAGTGATGCTCGGTGTTGGCGCGCAGGAACACGCAGCGGTGCGATTTGTATTCGACTTCCTCGGTGACCGCGAAGCCGAGGTCGTCGCGGTAGAACCCGACCATGCTTTCCATGTCCTGCACGAACAGGCGCACCGGGCCGATGCGCGCGATCTTGAACGGCCGCGCGAGGAGCACGCCGCCGACGTCGTATTTCTCTTCGGCCGCGTCCGTCGCGCGCGTGCCGCGCTCGACCGGGATGCCGTCCGCGGTCGCCTTCGACACCTCGGCGTATTCCGACTGGTGCGGCAGCTGCGGCGGCTTGGAGTAGCGCACGCCGTACATGTCGCGCGGCTTCGAGTAGCCGTCCCAGCCGATCTGCTCGATGCCGTAGTACAGCTCGTTGGTGTGGCCGTCGGGATCCGGCGGGTAGAAGTGCCAGTTCGATCCCGGAAGATCCCGTCCCGCGCGGCGGATCGGGCGGCCGCGCCTGGTGAACCAGTCGAAGGCGTCCGAGACTTCCTGCAGCGAGCCGACCTGCCAGGTGATCTGGTTGACCGTGCCGCTCTGGGTGCGCGCGTGCGGATTGATGGCCTCGAGCAAACGGCGCGGAAAGAAGACGAAGGAGTGATGGTCGGTGCCGTGGCGCGAGAAATAGCCGACCGTCGGCCCGACCTTGTCGCGCCGGTCTTCGGGCACGCGCTCCCTGAACTCGATCGGATCGGAAACGCGGAAGCCGAGCAGCCGGCAGTAGAAATCCCTGCTCTTCTCGGGATCGAGGACGTTGACGCCGAAATGCCCGAGGCGCCGTATGCGGAACGGCCGCGGCAGCTTCACGCCGCCGACGGTGAATTCGATCCGGTCGCCGACGCGCTCGGGCTTGTTCATGTCGGCCGCCCGGTCAGCGCTTCCTTCCGAACAGCCCGACGAGGCCCGCCGAGCCCTTGCTGTGGCCCTGGAGCTTGTGCAGCAGCTCGTCGCGCGTGAGGCCGGGCGGCAGCGCCTTCGGATCGAGGTCGGTTGCGATGAGCGTGAAGGTGTAGTGATGCATGCCGGTCGCCGGCGGCGTGCACGGCCCCTGGTAGTTCGAGAATCCGTTGGTGCCCTTGCCGCCGACGTACTTGTCGCTCACCTGGGTCACCTCGCCCTCGGCGAAACCGGTGACGCTCGCCGGAATCCCGTACGCGACCCAGTGGATCACTCCCAGGCCTCCGCGGCCTTCCGGATCGACCATGATGAGCGCGTAGCTCTTCGTGCCCGCCGGCGGGTTCGACCAGGAGAGCGGCGGCGAGACGTTCTCCCCGACGCAGTTCGGATTCTTGGGATTGCTCCCGGCGTTCTTCTTCTCTAGCATCGTCCCGTCCCTGAACTGGGACGAGGTGAGCGCAAACACGTTGTCGCCGGTCGAGGGCGGGCCCATCATCGAGCAAGCGCCCAGGGACAGCGCGGCGATCGCGCCGCCGAGGGTAGAGCCGGGTTTCATGGACATCCTGATCTCCTCTGGTTGGAATGTGTGCCGCAGAAATGCGATCCGTTTCAGGGGCCGCCTCGCGGAATCCGCGCACGCAGGTCGCGCAGCTGCTCCTCGAGATCCCGCACCCGCTCGAGCAGCGCGACCGCGAGCGCGAGGCCCTGCGGATCGAGGTCGAAGTCCCGCCGCAGCCGGGACGCGCTGCGCGCGACCACCAGCCGCTCCGAGCTGAAGGTCCATTCGCTCGCGTCGGGGTCGGCCGGCGCGATCGCCCCGAAGTCGACCAGCACGCGCAGCTCCGATTCCGACAGGCCGGACAGCTCGCACAGCTCCGAGAGCGAGAGCTCGTAGCGCTCGTGCAGCCAGCGCCCCTGCTCGATATTCATTTCACCGCCTCCTCGCCGAAATGGCCGCGCGGATCGAATGCCGAGACGCCGGCGAGCTCGCGGTAGAGCTCCCGCTCGCGCTCGCTCGCCGCGCCCGGTACGGCGATCTGGACAATCGCGAACAGGTCGCCGTCTCCGGAATGGGGCTTCGGGAGACCGCGCCCGGCGAGACGCAGCTGCTGGCCGGCGCGCGTGCCGGGCGGAACCTTGAGCTGGACCGACCCGCCCAGGGTCGGCACCTTGACCGACGTGCCGAGCACCGCTTCCCAGGGAGCGAGCGGCAGATCGAGGAACAAATCGTGGCCGCTCACGCGGTACAGCGGGTGCGGGCGCAGCGCGATGTTGAGATAGAGATCACCGTCGCGTCCCCCGTTCAGGCCCTTGCCGCCTTTCCCCGCGAGGCGCAGGCGCTGCCCCTCGGTCGCCCCCTTGGGGATGCGCGCCTTGAAGGAGCGCTGCACGCGATGCGGGAACCCGCGCTCGTCGTAGTCGGGCACGGCGAGGTCGAGCGTGACCTCGGTTCCCCGGTACGCCTCCTCCAGGTTGATGTTCGCGGCGACCTCGTAGTCCTGTCCCGGCATGCGCGCGCTCCGGCCCTGCCCGCGCCCGCCGAAGGCGGAAAACAGGTCGCCCAGATCGAGGTCCTCGAACGAGAAGGTCCCGTCGGCGAACTGCTTCTCCCAGCCGGGGGGCGGGCGGAAATCCTGGCCGGGACGATGCCGGCCCAGCTGATCGTAGGCCGCGCGCTTCTGCGGGTCCTTCAGCGTTTCGTAGGCTTCGGCGACTTCCTTGAATTTCTCCTCGGCGTCGCGTTCCTTGGAGACGTCCGGATGATACTTGCGCGCGAGCTTTCGGTAGGCGGCTTTGATCTGCTCGGGGCTCGCGCTGCGCTCGACACCCATCACGGCGTAGTAGTCCTTGTACTTCATCTGGCCGCATTGTATCTCCGCTTCCGCGTCGGGGCGGAAAGGCCGATCGGCCTTCGGCTTGATCCAGGTCAACACCGCGCAGACGACGGGCCCCATACTGCGAACCGGAAAGGAACCATCATGTTCAGACACATCCTGATTCCCACCGACGGCTCTCCGGCCTCCGCCAGGGCGGTCAAGGCCGGCGTAGCCTTCGCGAAAGAGACCGGCGCCCGCGTGACGGGCTACTGCGCGGTAGAGCCCGTGTACGCGCAGATCTACGGCGAGGGCTACATGATCGCCGGAAGATCGATCGCCCGACTCGAGAAGAGCGTCCGCAGGGTCGCTGAGCGCCATGTCGCGGGGATCGGCAAGGCGGCCAAGGCGGCGAGCGTCCCCTTCCAGGGGCACGTCTCCAAGGCCGATTCGCCCTACTCGGGCATCATCGCGGCAGCGAAGCAGAAGCGCTGCGACGTCATATTCATGGCCTCGCACGGCCGCCGCGGGCTCGCCGGGCTGGTCATGGGCAGCGTCACGCACAAAGTGCTGACGCATTCGCAGATCCCGGTTCTCGTCTACCGCTAGTGAGGCACGCCTAGCCGTCCCGCTCCGACGGAAGCACGCCGGCGCGAGCGTGCCGGGAGTCCCGGGAAGCGGCGCCGGCAGGACTCTCTGCCGGCCGGCCTGCCGCCCGGCCGGGGCGGCCTTGAAGTAACATGCGGGTCGGTTCCCGCCATGACGAGGCTGCTGATTCTTCTTACCCTGCCCGAGAAAATCAGAATGCAGTACTACAGCCGCCTGCGCGGCGAATTCCCGGAAATGGCCATCGACCTCGCCGACCATCACTCCAAGGTCGATCCCTACATCGGAACGGCGGAGATCCTGCTCACCTTCGGCGCTCACATGGCCGATCACGTGCTGGAAAAGGGCGCGAAGCTCAGGTGGATCCAGGCGCTGGGAACCGGCGTAGACGGCATCGCCGACCGGCCCGCTCTCCGCGAAGGCGTCCTCGTTACCAACATGCACGGCCTGCACGGGGACTCGGTGCCCGAGGCGGCGATCATGCTGATGCTCGCCCTCGCCCGCGACCTGCCGCGCGCGATACGCAACCGCAACGCGCGCAGGTGGGAGCGCTATCCCTCGCAGCTGCTGAAAGGGAAGACGGTGGGCATCTTCGGCGTGGGCGCGATCGCCAAGTCGCTCGCGCCCAAGTGCAAATCGTTCGGGATGAAGGTGATCGGGATCACTTCGGCGGTGCGCGGCGTGGAGGGATTCGACCGCATGGTCCGGCGGGACGACCTCGAGAGCGTCGTCAGCGAGCTCGACTTCCTGGTGCTGCTCACGCCCTACACGCGCGAGACCCACGGCATCGTGGGCGAGAGGGTGCTCGCGGCGATGAAACCCTCGGCCTTCCTCGTGAATCTCGCGCGGGGCGGCATCGTCGACGAAGAGGCGCTCCTTCGCGCGCTCGACGGGAAGCGCCTCGCGGGCGCCGCGCTCGACGTATTCGCGCAGGAGCCCCTGCGCGAGGACCATCCGTTCTGGAGCATGGACAACGTGATCGTCACGCCGCACCTCGGCGGCTTCCACGACCAGTACGCGGAAGAGGCGCTCCCCACGGTGATCGACAACTTCCGGAAATTTCTCGCGGGAGATCTGGACCACATGCAAAACGTGGTGAAGCGGCCATGACGACGAACGAGCGCATCAACCACCCGATCTCCACCCCCGAGCTCGAGCGCCGCTGGGCCGCGGCGCGCGCGGCGATGGTCGAGCGGAAGATCGACGCCCTCGTCATGCAGTCGAACAACGACTGGATGGGCGGCTACGTGAAGTGGTTCACCGACGTGCCGGCGACCAACGGCTACCCCGCCACGGTGATCTTCCCGGGGGACGAGCGCATGACTGTGATCGGCCAGGGGCCGATGGGCGTGGTGCGTGAGTTCGGGCCGCAGGGCGATCCCCTGCGCCGCGGCACCGCGCGCTTCGTCGGCATGCCCTCGTACGCCTCCTGCCCGTATACGGCGGACTACGACGCCGAGCAGGCGGCGAAGGCCCTCGCAAAATATTCCGGCGGCACTATCGGGCTCTTGGGCCGCGCGGCCATGTCCTTCGCGCTCGGCGATCATCTGCGGCGGACGTTGACGCGGGCGAAGTTCGTGGACGCTTCCGACGCCATCGACCGCGTCAAGGCGCTGAAAAGCCCCGAGGAGCTGGAGAGGATACGCCGGACCGCGGCGCTGCAGGACAGGGCGATGGAGGAGACCTTCGCGGCGATCGAGCCGGGCATGAGGGAGCTGGAGATCGCGGCGATCGCCGAGCACGCCGGCCACAGGCACGGCAGCGAGCAGGGCTTGTTCCTCACCGGCTCGGGGCCGGTCGGCACGGCAGCGGTGTTCGCCAACCGCTACCAGCAGAACCGCGTGCTTCGCGAGGGCGACCAGTTCACCATCCTCATCGAGAACAACGGGCCGGGCGGCTTCTACACCGAGCTCGGCCGCACGTGCGTGCTCGGCCGGGCGTCGCAGGAGATGAAGGAGGAATTCGCCTTCGTGCTCGAGGCCCAGAAGTTCACCCTCGAACGCCTCGTGCCGGGCGCGAAGTGCAGCGAGGTCTTCGCCGAATACAACGACTTCATGAGGAAGAACAAGCGACCGGAGGAGAAGCGCCTGCACTCGCACGGCCAGGGCTACGACATGGTCGAGCGGCCGCTGGTGCGGCACGACGAGACCATGACGATCGCGAAGAACATGAACATGGTGTGCCACCCCACCTACGTCACTGAGCGCACCTACAGCTGGTGCTGCGACAATTTCCTGATCGGGGAGAACGGGGTGGCCGAGAGGCTGCACGCGTTCCCGCAGAAGATCGTCGAGCTGGAATAGACAACAAGGAGGAACGATGAAGACGCTTTCGCGCACGCTGGGAATCGCCCTGCTTTCCGCCGCCTTCGGGCAGGCGGCCGCCCAGGAATTCCCGACCCGTCCCGTGCACTGGATCCTGTCGCAGCCGGCGGGGTCCTCGCCCGACATCAGCGCGCGGCTCCTCGCCGACGGACTCTCCAAGACATGGAATCAGCAGGTCGTGGTCGACAACCGCCCCGGCGGCCAGAACGTGATCGGCGCGCAGGCGGCGGCGAAATCCCCCGGCGATGGCTACAACTACTATTTCGCGACGACCGCCGCCCTCGTGAGCAATCCCCTCACCTTCAAGGCGCTGCCCTACAACCCCGAGCGCGATTTCGTTCCGGTGGCGATGATCGGCAAGTCGCCGATGGTGATCGCGGTGAACAACGCGGTGCCGGCCAACTCCATCGCCGAGCTGGTCGCGCTCGACAAGAAGGATCCGGGCAAGCTCGCGGCCGCCAACGAAGGCACCAAGACCTTCGGCGGCATGATGAGCCAGCTGCTCAACGTCGCGACCGGCATGCGCCTGCTTCAGGTGCCCTACAACGGCGTCGCGCCCGCGCTGCAGGACACGGTGGCGGGCCGCACTCAGGTCGTGCTGGTGAGCTCGGCGGCGATGAGCCCGTTCATCAAGCGCGGCGACCTGCGCCCGATCGCGGTCACGGCAGGCAGGCGCGTCACGGGCCTGGAGCACGTGCCGACGATGGCCGAGAGCTATCCGGGATTCGAGTACGTCGGATGGTTCGCGCTCGTCGCGCCCGCGGGGACGCCCGAATCCATCGTGCGCAAGGTGAACGCCGACGTGAACGCGGTGCTCGGCCGGGCCGACATCCAGAAGCGCCTGCTCGAGCTCGGCGCGATCAACGAGGGCCCGGGCACGCCCGAGCAGCTCGCGCAATTCCTGAAGGACGAGCGCACCCGGTGGGCGAAGCTGGTGAAGGACATCAACCTGCAGCC